>JBEGTL010000001.1:0-62544 GCA_041179425.1 Pseudomonadota bacterium
CTGGGTCGACCCCATCGAAGATCTGAGCGTCGTGTTCATGACGCAGCTCGTGCCTTCGTCTACCTTCCCCTTTCGAGCGGAACTCAAGGCGCTCGTCCACGGCGCCATCATCGACTAGGTCCGCGCGCGGCGCGTCGTTTTGTACTCAGGCTCCGCTGCGCAAAAGGGCCAGGGCGAGCGAGATGAACAAGGTCAGCTCGGCGATGCGCTGAAGCAGCCCGCGCACGCGCGACTGGCCCGTCACCACGTTGATGGCCGAGACGAGCACGACGACGACGGCCGGCGCCGCGGTGAGCGGTCCCGCTTGCACCGCGGTGCGATACAGGGCGTAGGCGCCGCCGAGGTACTCTGCCTGTCCGCAAAGGTTGTGCACCTGCTGCCGCCATGTCCCCCGACTCGGCGCGCCGGGGTCGCAGCGAAAGAGTGCTCCGCCCAGATAGCCAGTCGCCAGAGAGGCGGCGAGCAACGCCACGTGTCTGTCGATCGCGAGCGAGAAGTAGGCGATGACTGCCAACGCGAAGCCGACGGGCAGAAACACGCCGTACGAAGTCAGCGGTCCCAAGCGCGCGCCCGTCTCGCCTAGCTGACTTATCGTGTCGCGCACATGACTGTAGTCAGGACGCGCCGCAGACACGCCGACGACCGACACCGTCAGATACAAAAGCGTAGCGAGCGCAAGCATGAACATGACAGACGAGCTCGATTCGGGCGCCGTCGACACGTCGGCCCTCGCGTTCTAGGTCGAGACGCGGGCGCTAGCCAGCAGCCTGGCTCGAGCTGGACACCTGCACTGCTGGTACGGCCCGCTTTCTCGTAGGCACGCGGCCTATCGCAGTACCATCGCGAACCGACGAGCGGACGGGCGCTCGTCGTTGCGGAGGGGGTGGGGCGTGAAGAGACCTGCGTCGTGGGCACTTTTTGTTCTGCTGGCGGTGCTGTCGACCGCCAGTTCCCTCGAGGGGCGGGCCCGCGGGCAAGACACCGTCGGCGCGGCGGCGACCCAGAGCTTGCTCGGACCTGGGCTCTACCTGTTTCAGACTCGCACGCGTGGCTCCACTTGCAACGACTCCGAGCGAGACGGCTACGTCATGAGCTTCGTCGCCGCGATCGACGGGGTCCCCGGAAGCATCGCGATGACGATGCAGCTGGTAAACACGCCGCACTTCGTCAAGTGGACACTCCGCGTGTCGGACGACGGCAAGGTCTCGGGGTCTTCGAAGATGGGCACCACCAACGGTGCGCCCGAGACCCACTTCACAGCGACCCTCGACGACGACAAGTGGAAGGGCACGGGCGCGCGCACGTACAACGGCGTGCTCGAGGGCAAGCCCACGCGCTGTCGCGTCGACTACGACGCGCTGCTACGACGTATCGACGCGCGCTGAGCTGTGCACCCCGCGCCGAGCGTGCCGAGGGACGAAGACGCGACCAATCACGCCTTACCTCGCCACCCTCTTGTACTTGCTCTTCGCCACGCACACCGCGCTCGCGCATCCTCCGACCGAAGAATGGGTCACCACACTCGTCCGTGACCAAGGGCCGAGCGTAGAGGTCGTCAAACGGTACGTGGACGGTATCTTCTCGGTGGACCCCGTGCAGGTCGTGCTGCGCGATGCCGGCGGGTTCACGCTCGACGAGACCGCGTTTGCGCGAGACGTCGCGAGCTCGTGTGACCGCCGTGTCTGCACCGTCTATCGCTTCGATGGTGCGCTCTCGGTGGTTCCCGCCGAGGTGTTCGAGAGTCGAGGAGATGCTCTGGTCCCGGTGCAGGGCAAGCTTCGCAAGGTAACAGGCGCGCTCGTGCATCTTGGAGAGCATGCTGTTGGTTACGCGGTTTTTGCCCTCCCTTGGGCGGCCGTGTCGTGGTGGCTCGGCCAGCTCAGGCGAGCCACACGCCTAAAGCGCGTCGCGTCGCTCGGTGTGATCCTGGGGATGCTCGGTTTGTGGCGGTACACGGTCACTGCGCTGTCGCGTCTCGTTGTAGTCTTCGCCGCTGAGTTCGGAGTCCTGCTGGCGATTGTGGTGTGGCTCGTCCGCAGGCGCCCGAGCGTGTGACCTGCCTCGACGACGTCAGGGCTCGGCCAGTGCGTGCTCGAGCCGCTGCGTGTGTAGCGAGCCGGGAAAACGAGCCTCGAACTTCGTCAGCTCGGTGCGCGCCTCCAGCCGCTGGCCGGTGCCGACGAGCGCACGAATCAGCAGCGCCGCGCGCTCCTCTTCGAGCCACGACGCGGGGAACTGGGTGGCGTGGTCGCGCAGCAACACGAGTGCGTGGTCCGGTCGCGCCGAGAGCTCCTTTCGCGCCTGCTCGAGCAGCCTCGCTTCGAGCAGACGTGTCTCGTTCGGCGGGACACCCGGTACGCTCGCCAGGTCGCGTGGCTGCACACGTGACCTCTTGAGCCGCCGGGTGGCGTCTGTATCCTCTGGCCGAGCGGGGCGAGGCGGCGGCGCGACGTTGGCCGAGGCACGCGGCTCTTCCGGGCCGGCGCGAAGCATGGAGGTGTCGGAGGGAGCCGTCACCTCTGGGGCGAACGGCGGCGCCGCGCGCTGCACGTCAGGGAGCGGCTCGCGGTGCTGCGCTGACGGCGCATCGATGTGCGCGGGAAGACTCGAGCGAGCCCGCAGTGTCAGGTGCAGACTCAGACCCAGGACGACGAGCAGCACTGCGGATGCCGCCGCTTTGACGCCGAAGCTGGTCGTTGCAACCGGAGGCCGCAGGCTCGTCTCGTGCGCGGCTGCCGGGGCCACACTTTTTTCGTTCGTTAGCGCGGACGCACGTAGGCGCTCGCTGACGCGTGCGAGTGTCTCGGGAGGCGCGAGCTCGTCCGCGCCGACGCGCATCAGGGCGAGGAGCTCGGGCGGCTCCGCGCTCTCGAGCCAACGCAAGGGTTCACCGCTCATCGTCGTCCTCCTCGTGGCGCGCTTCGCCCAGCGCCGCCTGCACCTGTTTTCGTGCTGCGTAGAGGCGCGCATAGGCCGTCTGCACGGGCACCCCGACGAGCTCCGCGACCTCTGCCATCGACAGCGCCTCCCACTCGAACATCACGAACACCGCGCGTTTGTCCTCGTCGAGCTGATCGAGGATGGCGTCGAGCAGGGCGCGCGCACGGTTGACCTCGACGGTCTGTTCACAGAGCCACCTCCGTGACCACTTGTGCGCTGCCGGCGAGCAGGGGAGCGCGGCGCCGGTAGTCGCGCTCGCTGAAGCCCGACCCGTCGGCCCGGAGCACGCCCGCGACCAAACCAGCGCAGGCGGCGAGGCCGAGCCAGCGCGTGGGGGCGATGGTTCTACACGCAGCGAGCAGCGCGTAGCTGGTGCGGAAGCGAGCGCTACCCAGGGAGTCGCCGCCCAGCTGGACGCGTGCGCCACCGAGTGCGACGAGGCTCAGCGCGATGGCGTACGTCTGTCGCGGCGCCACACGGAGGCTCACGAAGGCGTGCGCCCGGGGTGCTGGGAGCAGCGCGAGGGTGCCGACCGCCCCCGCCGCGACTGCGTAGCGCCAGCGTGCGGGGGTCGCGGGAAGTGGACGTTCTACGACCTGTCGATCAGGAGCAACAGCTGCGGGCGGCGCCGACTTCGTGGGGGGTGCCAACTCGAAGAGCAGGGCCACTGCGAGCGCCGTCGCTTCGGTCAGGGCCGTGCAGTCCGCGGACGCATCGACCAGCGTACGCTCGCCGAGCAGCTGCCCGTCCTGTTCACGGAGCCAAAGCTGGACGCGGTGCCCAGGGGAAAGCGGTACGACCTCGCCCTCGAGCGTGCGCTGCGCTCCTCCCCGCTCGCGCAAGGAGTCGCCGCCAACGCGGGTCCGCACGAGCTCGCGCAGCGCGTCCGCGTCGGGGCAGGCCTCCGCCCCGGGTTGGCGCCGCCACTGGAGAGCGAGCGCTTTTTGTTCTATCGCGGCCTCGGCAACTTCGCGCTCCCCGTCGAGGTCGCGGAGTGGAACGGCGGCGCCCAGGGCGTGGGTGTCAAGCTCACCAACCGTAGTCCTTGGCCCACGCAAGGGGCCGCATTCGTGCTCGAGGTCGGCGCCGACAAAGGCGCGTTTCGGCAGCTCGATGGGGCTCTCGCGCCGTCCGTGCAGCGGACAGCGCAGCTGGTCGCCGACGACGCCTTACCGCTCGACCGCTTCGTCGACGCACTCGACGCCGCGATGACCACGGCGCTGCTCGCCACCGGCCTCTACCGCGACGAGGCCGTGGCCATGGTGCGCACCTGGCGCCGCCAGTGGTTTCGTACGCCCGGCGTGCGTGTGCTGTACTTCGCACCAGCGCCATGGATCGATCGCGAGGTCCCCATCACTATCGATCCCAAACCTGACACTCTGCTCCGCGTGATGGTGCTCCGTGTCGAGCTCCTTACCGGTGAAATCGAAGACGAGGATTTGATGTTTGTCGCCACGCTCGACGGTGGACCCAATCAGCAGGTCGGCGAGCGGCACTTTTACGGTCTCGGACGCTTTGCCGAGCCGCGCTTGCGTCGCGCCCTGAGTCGCCTCGGCCGCGTGCCACCTGCGGCAGCAGCCTTCTTGTCGACCCTCGAACATCCCAACGCGTCGATCGCGTGGTGAGCTCGACCGCGCTTCGACGCGCTACCGTGCAGCGCTGTAGCGCTCCAGCACGCGCGCTGTAGACGGCGGGTGGATGTTGGCGCGCGTGACGTCGCCCTCGTAGTGCGCCACCACCCGTGGGTCCATCACCCGCCGCCAGAGTGGTGGCACGAGCGCAAGTACGATCATGGTCGCGTAGCCGGCGGGCAGCTGGGGAGCGTCTTCGAAGTGGCGCAGCACCTGGTAGCGCAGCGCGGGGTTGGCGTGGTGATCGCTGTGCCGCTGTAGCTGGTACAAAAACAAGTTGGTGATCAGACGGTTGCTGTTCCAGCTGTGCTTGGGCTCCACTTTGACGTAGTGCCCGGCCGCGGTGCGCTCGCGCGCGAGTCCGTAGTGCTCGAGGTAGTTCACCACTTCGAGCAGCAAAAACCCGAGGACACCCTGCGCGATCAGCATGGGCAACACACGCAGGCCGAACGCCGCGGTGAGCACGGCGAACAGCACGACCGTCATCGCCCACGCGTGGAGGACTTCGTTGCGAGCGTGGAAGGGAGACTTGCCGCGCGCCTTCCAGCGCTTTGCCTCTAGCTCCCAGGCGGAGGTCACGCTCCCCCAGACGGTGCGCGGAACGAATGCGTAGAAGCTCTCTCCGAGGCGGCTACTCGCCGGGTCCTCGCGCGTCGAGACGCGTACGTGATGACCGCGGTTGTGCTCGACGAAGAAGTGTCCGTACAGACTTGGGGCGAGCGCGATCTTTGCGTACCACTGCTCCAGCTTCTCGCTCTTGTGGCCGAGCTCGTGCGCGGTGTTGATCGCGATGCCACTGACGGTGCCAAGGCTCGCGATCACGCCGAGCTTACCCACCCAGCCGAGGCCGTCGGCCCAGGCCCAGCAGCCGAGCACCAGCGTGCCGTACTGCAGCGGCAGGTAGAGGTAAGTAAGGTAGCGGTACCAGGCATCGTCTTGCAGCGCCTGCATCGAGGCGTTGGGCGCATTGCCACCGTCGTTGCCGACGTACCAGTCGAGCAGCGGGATGAGCACGAACACCAGGCCCGGCGTAAAGAACCAGCCCGCCTCGCTGCCACTGCGCGTGGCGATGCCGAACGAGACGTACGGCAAGATTGGGACGATGAGCGCTGCCATCCACAAGAAGCGCTTGCCATCTCGCCACACCGACGCTCTGTCTGCGCTGTTGCTCATCGTCATGCAAAATCTCCGACCGACGTTTCGCGCGGATGATACAGCTCTGCACAATGGGATGGTCAGCGAACCCAAGCCGCGGCCTTGCCTGATTAAAGGAAGTCCTCTGATGACTACGGAGCAGCCGATGATGCAGCACGTCAAGCGCTCGGACGCACCCCCCTCTCCGCCTAGCTATGGTGCCGTGATCGCAGGCCTAATCTTCGCGGCGATGGCGGTCTTGTTGTCGTACACGTTGTGGCCGCTGCCGGGGCAGCTGGCGCTCGGGCCGTACAACTACGCGCTGGCCGCTGCGCTGGTGCTGTTCGCGATCTGGCTCGCTCGGCGCTGGGTGGGTACGCCCTGGGTCGAGCAAGATACGTCGTTCCGCCCGCGCTCGAGCGCCCGCCCCAAGGCGTAGGCGGCCGCCATGGTTCGCGCGCTTCTTTGGGATCACGACGGCGTCTTGGTCGACACCGAGCGGCTCTACTTTCGCGCCACCCGCGAGCTGCTGGCAGAGGTGGGCGCCGAGCTCGACGAAGCCGGCTACAGACGTTTTTTTCTGCAGCAAGGTACGGGCGCCTGGCACCTCGCGCGTGAGCGGGGTTGTGCAGAAGACGAGATCCAGAGCCTCAAGCGGCGGCGCGACGCACGCTACGAGGCGCTGCTGCGCAGCGAAGACGTGCTCATCCCCGGGGTACTGCCGGTGCTGGTCGAGCTTGCCTCGCGCGTGCGCATGGCCATCGTCACCAGCAGCAAGCGCGTTCACTTCGACGCCATCCATCAACGCACCGAGCTGCCGCGTCACTTCGAGTTCGTGCTCGCGCGCGAAGACTACACGCTCTCCAAGCCCGACCCGGAGCCGTACCTTGCCGGGGTCGCGCGCCTCGGCCTCGCCCCCGCCGACTGTCTGGTGATCGAAGACTCCGAGCGCGGGCTCGCCGCGGCCAAGGCGGCAGGTCTCAGCTGCTGGGTCATCCCGTCCGACCTCACGCAGTTCTCGGACTTCAGAGCCGCCGATCGACGGTTTGTCGACCTGTCGTCGTTGCGTGCCGCGCTCGTCGAAGTGGTGTCGCCAACCAAGCAGCGCTGAGCCTTCAGGGTGCGCTGCGCCTTCGTCTGTGGACCAGGCTCAGCACGACGGCGAGCACGCCGAGCAGCGTCAGCGGCGAGCTGCCGCCCCCGGTGCTGCAGCCGTCTCCGACATTGCAACCGCCGCCCGAGCCGCCCTCTCGGTCGTGCGGGAACGCGGTGGCGTGCGGGTAGCTCGCGCAGATGCCGGCGACGTCGTCTGGTGCGAGCGAGCGCTTGTCCGTGTCGGCGGCCTGCGCGTCGCAGTACATGGTCGAGCCGGCGACGTCGCTGTGAGACAGGCCGAAGAAGTGCCCAATCTCGTGCGTCGCCACGTTTTGCAGGTCGGCCGTGGGGCCCGCGCTCGAACACGTGTCGACCGCGCAGTCGCCGTACTCTCCCATCCCGCCGTTGAAGCTGATGTCTGCTCCCAAGATCTCGCCCACCGTGCAGGTCTTTGCGCCCGTGGGACAGAACCAGACCGCCGTCACGGCGAAGGCTCGCGCGGAGTTGTCTTGCGCGGCCCAAGCTACCGGGTCGTAGAGAACGATCACGTTCTCGTTGGGCTCGCTCTCCTCGGGACCCAGGCCGAGGGGCGTCGTGCCTGGGATCTGGGAGGTGTGGAACCCGAGCTCCCGACCGTCGCACTGGACTCCCTCCCAGGCTTGAAACGACGCCTCGATGGTCTTGCGCAGACGTTCGTCGGACAGGCCAGGGAAGCCGAGCTGGTTGAAGCCGTACGCGATGTCCGAGGTACCCCACGCGAGCGGCGTACCGTCGTTCTCACACAGCTCCGGGCAGGTGCTCTGCCGCGGATCGTCGGTGTGCGTGCGGCAGTACGCGTGCGCCGTCGGCGCGTGGGACAAGCACGCAAGCAGGGTGGCGGCCAACAGGACGGGGCGAACGAGCATGCAGCATCCCAAGTTACAGCGACGACCTCGAGGCGCCTAGGTTTTGGCTGCAGACTGCTCGGAACAACCTGCACAGCCAGCTCGCTGGCGCCCGCTACGGGCCGCCGGCCCTGCCGCGCCGCCTGCCCGAAAGAGAGCGAACTCGCGCAAGCTGTCTTTCCGCCTCTGTTTGGCGGCTCGTCCGCCTTGTGAGACGTGCCACCGCCGACGCGACGTTGACCGCCGGCTCCGCTCGGGCGCGAATAACCGACCAATTACGAGTCGGCGCGCGTCCTCGAGAAGCCGCTCTCGCGCGCCACGCTCGACGCCCTGCTCAGTGAGATCGGTGGCGAGTCGCGCGTCGCGCAGGTCAAGCTGCCCCCGGCGATCATCGATCCGCGCGTGATCGAAGACCTGACGGAGCTCAAGACGCAGACGGGCGAGCCCATGCTGCCGCGCTTGCTGGCGCAGACCGAAGAGGCCCAGGCGCGTGACCTTGCGCTGCTCGAGGTCGCTATCGCCGAGCTCGATCAGCCGTCCATCGCACGCCTCGCACACAACGTCGCCGGACAAGCCGCGCTGCTGGGCGCGCACGACGTCACCCGTCGCGCGCGCGAGCTCGAAGACGAGGCCGCGGCAGGCGAGCTCACGCGCGAAGAGGCCGACGCCGAGCTGCATGAGCTCAAGCGTGCCTGGGTACGCGCCTTACGTGCACTCAGCCAGCTGACCGCGCCGAGCCCCTGAGTCCGCTGCGGCGCGCAGCCTGTTTGGCGTCTGACGTCACGGTCGACCTGCCGCAAGCGTCTCGACGAGCAGGGGAAACAGCGCGTCGTGCGACATCGCGGGCGCGCGCGCAGCCTCGAGCCACAGACCAGGCACAAAGCCGCGCGCGAGGGCGGTCTGCAGACGCTGTGGGTCGCGGGACAACAAGTGAACCGGACTGTCGAAGCTCTGGTCGCTGCGCGAGAGGACCGGCGGCTGGTGATCGCCGATCAGGATCACGACGGCGTCGTCAGCGCGACGCGCTAGGTACGCGGCGATCACCTTCAGGTCGTAGTGCACGGTCGCCTGGTAGCCGTCGCGCAGCGTCTGGTCGAAGTGCTCGAAGTCGACGAAGCGGCGCTCAGCCTTGTGATCGTAGCGGGCCAGCCTCGTGAGCACGGTGCCTGCTCCGCTGCCGTGCTCCTGGCGAGCTTCGTCGTGGGCAGCGACGTAGCTGGGATCGTCGTAGAGCGGCGGGACCACGGCCCACGGCGCGTGGGAGGTCACCATGTGAAAGTCGAGGAACACAGGCTGCTTGCGCGCCCGCGCCGGCAACAGCACGCGCTGCTCCGCGATCGCGAGGCTGTACTGGTCAGGCACGATGCCCCAGCCCATGGGCCGCCCGCGGTACGCGAGCCCATCGTGCGTGAGCAGCTCCGAGAAGCCGTAGCGGTTGACCACGTACGCGCCCGGTCGGTTGCGATCGGCCGGCGCCAGCAAGGTGGTGTAGTAGCCCCGTTGACGCAGGAAACCCACGAGCGAGGGAGGCGAGGGACGGAGCGCGATCAGGTGCTGAAACACCGACTCGTAGCGGATCGGCAGGCCCATCAGCATGGTGCCCTCGGCGATCCACGAGCGGCCGCCGCTCACCGTGGACGTGCTGAACGCGCTTGCCGCGTGCCAGCCCGTGCGCGCGAGCTCGTGGGTGAGCGTGCTCAAGAGAGCGCGGTGCGTGTCGCGCGTGCCCGGGTCGACGGACAACAATCGTCCGTAGCTCTCCACGATGAACAACAACACGTCGGGCTTGTCGTGCAAGGTCAGCGCCGCGAAGCGGGCGTGCGGCGAGCTGTGGCTGTCGCTCTGCACGCGCTCGTAGACGTCGCGCGACGCGTGCAGGTTCGCGATCAGCAGGGGGGTCAGCCAGCCGACGCGAGGGGCAGCTGCCGAGCTTCTCGGCAGGGCAGACAGACCGAGCGCAACCGACCAGAACAGCGCCGCCAGCACGGCGGTGTGTCTGCGGCGAGCGGGCGCGACCAGCTGGCTCGCCTGCCGCAGCAAGCGGCGCACGAGACGTGCCGTCAACCAGGCCAAGCCAGCCACGCCGAGCAGCACGGCTAGCGTCGTCGGGCTGATCAGGTCGCCGATCAGCACGCCCAGGTGTTTGGCCATGAACCACTGGTCGTAGAGCAGCGGCTCTTCGCGCATGAGCAGCCAACAGATCCACTGGTCGAGGCGCAGCGCGAGCAGCAGGAAAGCCAGCAGCCAGAGCGTGCGCCGCAACAGCACCCGCGCGCGCGACCTAGGGGGAGCCACGAAGAACGTTGCCACGAGGCCGGCGAGCGTGAGCAAGAGCGGCAGCTCGAGGGAGAGACGGAGGGCGGACAAGTCGGGTGCCGCCGCCACGAACGCGCGTGGCAGCTCGAACAGCAGGCACAACATCAGCAGTGACAGCCAGGGCGTGAGTACACGCGCCGCGCCCCGCGCCTGCTCGACCAGGCGTGCGCCAAACAGCCGCACCCGAGTGGCAAGTGCCGGCTGCTCGGCGTTCTGGTCTGGACCTGGCGAGGAGGGCACGCAATACCTTACTCACGCGCCTGTGCGCGCGCCTGAGGTTGTTGTCGTTGTTGTTTCGCCGGCGCGGGCGCCCCCGCTGCCAGGCGCGAGCGAAGAGAGGCTCACGTGCGCGAGGCTTACGGTCACGAGGTGCCATCTCCCGCAGCAGGGCGCGACGCGTTGGGGCCGACCCAAGCCGAGGCGTGGGAGGTGTTGCTCAGCCTGGCGGCGCGCGCCAAGCGCGGCGAGCCGCTACTCGCGCGCAGCACCTTTTGCGACGGGCAGGTCGCCCTCGATCCGCAGGCGCCCAGCATGGTGAGCGCACCGTCCGGAGAGGCGCGCACACTGCTCGAGCTGATGGTGCCCCTGGTGGTCGGACCGCGTGCGACGTCGCTCGTGGTGGGTCACCTGGGACAGAGCCTCGATGGTCGCGTGGCCACGCCTACGGGGGCATCCAAGTTCATCACCGGGCACGAGGACATCGTGCACACACACCGGCTGCGCGCACTGTTCGATGCCGTGGTGGTCGGCGTGCGCACCGTCCAGCTCGACGACCCTCAGCTCACCACGCGACACGTCTCGGGCGAGCACCCCACGCGTGTCGTGCTCGACCCGCGCGGCAAGCTGCGCGACGGCTTCAAGATCTTGCACGACGGCGAGGCGCCCACGCTGATCGTCACGTCGCTCGCGACCACGCCCACGCCTCGGCGCAGAGGGCACGTGGAGTGGGTGGGCCTCGCCACGGTCGACGACCGCTTTCTGCTGGGGCCGCTGTGTGGGTTGCTCGCCGCGCGGGGTCTCTCGCGGATCTTCGTCGAAGGTGGGGGCGTCACCGTGTCGCGCTTTCTTGCGGCGCGTGCGCTCGACCGGCTGCACGTGACGGTGGCGCCGCTGATCCTCGGCTCGGGCGCGCCCGCGTTCAAGCTGCCCGACATCGACCAGCTCGACCAAGCGGTGGGCCTCCGCTGCCGACACTTCGCGCTCGGCAACGACGTGCTGTTCGACTGCGAGCTCACCCCGCTCGCAAGGGCAGAGGCCGAATGAGTGCGCGTCCGGTTCTGTTCATCGTGCCCGCGCCCGATGCGCCCCCGAGCGGCGGCAACCGCTACAACGACGGGCTGATCGCGGCGCTCGGCGCCGACGCGGTGCGCGCTGAGCCGGCACAGGTGACGCGCGAGTTACTCGCTTCGTGTTCGTCGGTGTGGGTCGACAGCTTGTACCTCGACCCGCTGGCGGCGCTGCGCGCAGAGACGCCCGGCGGTCTCCCGCTCTGCCTGCTCGCCCACTCGTTGCCCTCGCTGTTGCACGCGGCGGCGGGGCACGACGCGACCGTGCTGCGCGCACGAGAACGCGAGCAGCTCGCCCTGTTCGACGGTGCGCTCGCCCCCAGCCGCACCATGCACACCTGGCTCCGCGAGCGCGGCGCGACGTTCCCGGTGTGGGTGGCCGAGCCAGCCAGCGAGCGCGCCCTGATCACGCGCACGACGGACGGCGTGCTGCGCGCGGTGGTGGTCGCCAACATCATCGCCAACAAGGGTGTTCTGCCGCTGCTGCAGGCGCTGCGTTGGCAGCTCGAGGTGCGCGCGCCACAAGTCCCGCCTGCGCTCCGTGTGCACGTGGTCGGCCGCCGAGAGACCGACCCGGCGTACACCCGTGCCTGCCAACACGAGCTCTCTGCGAGCAGCGCGCTCGCAGCTTGTGTGCAGCTGGTGGGCACGGCCTCGTACGAGTCGTTGCTGGGTGAGCTCGGCGCTGCGCACGTGCTGCTCTCTGCGTCGCGCGTCGAGTCGTACGGCATGGCCATCGCCGACGCGCGCGCCGCAGGCTGCGTGGTGATCGCGCGTCGCGCTGGGCACGTCGAGCACCTGGTCTCGGCGCAAGCCGGTGGCGAGCTGGTCGACGACGACGACGCGCTCGTCGCGCGCCTGCTCAGGCTGGTCGACGATCGGTCGTTGTTGCAGTCGCGCCTCGCGCAGGCGGCCCAGCACAGGTTGCCGGTGCGCGGCTGGGACGACGTCGCGCGCGAGCTGCGTGTCGCCCTCGCTGTTGACTTCGCGGCGCTCGTGTCCAAGCCCTGACGGCGCGTCTGTCAGGGCTTGGTCTGGGCCGCAAACGCCCACCAAAACGAGCGGCCGAACGACCACAGTAAGATCGCCGTGCCGAGCGCGGCCAGCCCCACGCAGAGTGCAGCCGGGACCACCAGGGCGACGGTCAGGCAGCCCAGCGAGGCCGCAAACGCGTAGCGACCCAGGCGCGTGCGCGGTGCCTCGCCGCGCGAGGGGAACAGCGTGGTGGCCAGGGAGTACGCGTAACGAAGCAGGCCGCCCGTGAGGACCCAAGCGCCGTGCCCGGCGAGCGCGTGCAGACTACAGACAGTCAGGACCAGGTAGGCGTCGCTCTCCATATCGAAGTGTGCGCCCTGCGCTGAGCTCGCGTGCAGGCTGCGCGCGAGCACCCCATCGAGCCCGTCGAGCGCAAAGATGAGCAGCACCGTCAGTGCGGCGACGTGCGGGGTACACCACGGCTGTTGGCTGCACAAAGCGAGCAGACCCGTCAGCATCACGCGCAGCGCGGTGACCGCATTGGGCAGCGTGTTGTGACGCGAGCCAAACGACTGCATGCCGCGCACGAGCAAGGCCAGCGCGACCGGGCCCAACAGGGCCAGTGGAGCCAGCGTCGCGAAGTACAGAGAAACCAGCGCGGAGGTCGGCAGCAGCAGTGCCGTCACCAGCGAGGTCCGCCGCTGCGCAAGCGCGAGTCCGGGCAACGAGGCGTCGCCCTCCCGTGCACGCGCAGCTGGCTGCACGCCGTCGACGCCAGGTGCGATCACGACGCCAACAGCGCGGACTCGTACGCCGCGAACGCAACGTGAGACTCGCGCAGCGAGACGCGCAGGTGGGTGAGGCCCTCGTGGCCCGCGCCTAGCTCGACGCGCCGCTCGGCGACCCGATCGAACACGTACTTGCAGAGCACCTCGGTGGTGGTGTTGACGCCGGCGAGCGCGGGCAGCTGGTCGAGGTCTTGATAGCGCAGCGGCTCGAGCACGCTGGCCAGCAGGCTGGTGGCGCGTCCGATGTCGACGACCACGCCGTGCGGGTCGAGGTCGGGACGCTTGAGCTCGAGATCGATGACGTAGGTAGCGCCGTGCAGGCGCTGGGCCGGGCCGAACAGCGCGCCGCGCAGGCTGTGGGCGATCATGACGTGGTCGCGAACGGAGACGCTGAACATGGCGAGAGCCTCAGGGCAAAGGGTAAGACAGGCGGGCGCACAGCTCGCCCGAGTCGGGCTGAAAGATGGCACGCAGGCGCTCGGGTGCGGACGCGAACGGCGTGTCGGAGCTGATCAGCGCGTCGAGCAGCGGATCGGCCAGCAGGCGGAGCGCAGTGGCGAGCCGCCGGCGGTGCGTCCAGCGGGCGGCATGCGAGACAGGCACGCGACCCACCTGCGAGGAACGGAGGGTGAGCCGCTTGGCGTGAAAGGCCGCGCCGAGGGCGAGCGGGACCAGCTGCTCGCCGTACCAGCTGAGCTCGAGCACGCGCGCCTCGACGGCCGCGAGCTCGAGGGCACGTGCGAGACCTGGGGGCGCACCGCTCGCATGGACCACGAGGTCGTTGTCGTCGGGGGCCTGGTCGTCCTGGACGAAGCGGGCGCCGAGTCGTTCGACGATGTTTGCGCGGCGGGGGTCGAGATCGAGCACGCAGACCTCGGTGCCGGGGTGCCGCGCCGCGAGGTACGCGACCAGACAGCCCACGACGCCTGCGCCGACGATACACACGCGATCGCCGGCCGCGAGCTCGGCATCCCACACGGCGTTGAGCGCGGTCTCCATGTTGGCGGCCAGCACCGCACGCGCGGCGGGCACCCCGGCGGGCAGCGGCAAGACGCTGTCGTGCGGAACCACGAAGCGTGTCTGGTGCGGGTACAAGCAGAACACGTCACGCCCCAGCAGCGTGGCGGGGCCTGCCTCCACGGTGCCCACGCTCGCGTAGCCGTACTTGAGTGGGTAGGGGAACACGCCGTCCTGAAACGGCGCGCGCATACGTTGGTACTCGCTGCGCGGGACGCGGCCCTCGAACACCAGCCGCTCGGTGCCGCGACTGATGGCCGAAAATTGAGCGCGCACGCACACCTGCTCGGCGCTGGGGACGGGCACCGACTCGGCGCGCAGCTCGGCGCGCTCGGGGCCCGTGATCCACAGTGCAAGCGCGTCGGCCATGGTCCGAGTGTGCGTTGCAGAGCGCAGGGCGCAAACGCGGGCGGCGCGGGCACCTGTGGGGCGAAGCTGATACCGTGGACGACGCATGGATCGCGCCCAGCCCAACAACCCGCTGCACGGCGTCACGCTGGAAGAGATCGTCACCCGGCTGGTCGAGCACTACGGCTGGGACGAGCTGGCCGACCGGGTGCCCATCCACTGCTTTCAAAACGAGCCCAGTGTCCGCTCGAGCCTCAAGTTCTTGCGCCGGATGCCCTGGGCGCGCAGCAAGGTCGAGGCCCTCTACATCGGCACCAGGTTCGCGCCCCCCGGCGTGGTTCGCGCGGCCAAGCCGAGCGAGCCCTAGGCTGTGACCGCGCCCTTCTGGCAGACCAAGACACTCGCCGAGATGTCGTCGGCCGAGTGGGAGTCGTTGTGCGATGGCTGCGGCAAGTGCTGCTTGCACAAGCTCGAGGACGAAGACACCGGCCGCATCCACCTCACCGTGGTCGCCTGCCGCCTGCTCGATCTGTCCACGTGCCGCTGCAGCCACTACCAGAAGCGACGACGCTTCGTGCCCGAGTGCGTGCAGATCGCGCCCGAGACCGTGGCCTCGCTCACCTTGCCCAGCAGCTGTGCCTATCGCGCCCTCGCCGAGGGGAGGGGGCTCGCGAGCTGGCATCCGCTGGTGAGCGGATCGCGCGAGTCCGTGCACGCCGCGGGCGTCTCGGTGCGCGCGTGGGCCGTCTCGGCGTCCCAGGTCGATGAGGACGACCTCGAGGACTACGTGATCGCCGAAGAGTCGGACTGAGCCGGGGTGCCGGGCGAAGACTGCTAACCTCCGGGCATGCCCTGGAAAGTCTGCAGTATCTGCCGCAAGCCCATCGAGCTCGGCCAGGTGTACTACGCGTGCAGCGTGTCGACCTGCAACCGGGTCCGCACCGCGCTCTTTTTCTGCACCGTCGAGTGCTGGGAAGGGCACCTGCCCACCGCGCGCCACCGCGACGCGTGGGCCGAAGAGAAGCGCGCGCCCAAAGCCTGACGCGTGTTCTCGATTCGTTCACGCTCGAGCGCACCGTGCTGCGGAGCGTCAGCGCAGACGCACACGAACGCAGAGCAGGGAGCGGGCTCAGCACTGCAACACTACAGCGCAGACGTGAGCGTCCTCATCTTGGCGCCGCGCGTCATCATACTTGGCGCGACTCGCCTATCGACAAGTTGAGGTCAGGCTGTCTACATGGGTGAGTGCAAGTTCGTCTCCCCCTCGTTACGGCTTTTCTTCTGCTCAGCGCCTCTTTGTCCCTCGCAGACGACTCGGGCGGCTGGACGGTCATCGACAAAGATCGCGGCATCACCGTCAGCAAGCGGGTCGCGCCGGGTTGCCCGCTGCCTTCGTTTCGTGGGCAGGGTCGCATCAAGGGCAACGTGCTCCAGCTGCTCTCGCTCATGCTCGATCTCAAAGCCGTCAACGCGTGGGCCTACGGGGTCGACAGCTCCAAGCCGATCAAACGTATCGACGAGCGCAGCCACCTCATCTACCTCACCTCTGACCTGCCCTGGCCCGTGCGCGATCGCGACATGGTCGTGCGCAGCGAGGTCGAGGTCATCAAGCCCGCGCAAGAGTTCCGCATCTCGCTGCACTGCGAGCCCAGTGCCCAGCCCGAAAAGAGTGGCCTCATCCGCGTCAAACAGTGCGAGAGCACGCTGACCCTGCGCAAGGTCGACGCCGAGACCACCGAGGTCGACTACGTGATGACGCTCGACCCGGCGGGCTACCTGCCGCGCTGGTCCACCGAGTGGGTCACCAAGGCGACGCCCATGAAGACGCTCATCGCGCTCGAGGAGCAGGCCGCAGCCAGCCAGGGCAAGTACACGGCAGCCGTTCGCTCCTGGTCGGCCGCGCTCTAGCCCTGCGACCCAGAAGTCGTGCGAGACGCAGAACTTTTTGAGCGACCGTAGCTGCGGCTGTGGGGAACGCTTTCGCCGCTGTGAGTCGGGGGACAAGGCCGTCTACGACGCCCGTGTGGCCGCCATCAGCGAAGAGCCGGTGGCTATCACCGACTCGGTGCTGCGCGCCGACGAGGACTACTTTCACATCCTCACCACGCGGCGCGGCTTCGTGAACGGCGTGCTCGCGTCTTACTATCGTCAGGATCAGGGCACGGGTGTGCTGGCGATCACGCCGCCCATCGCGCGCGAGGCCGTGCCCGACTTGCCGTTCAGCGCCCCAGAAGACGAGTGGAGGGAGTACCTGCGCGACGAGAACGCGAGTGGTGTGCTCACCACGCCAGGCTGGCTGTACCGCTTTCCCACCCAGCGCTCGCGGGTCGCGCAGTTCTACGACGCGTTCTTGTGTCAGTCGTTCGTGCCGCCGGTGGACGCGGTCGCGCCCGACCCCGAAGACTCGTGTAACCGCGAGAACAACCTGGCCAAGCGCTGCGGCTGCAACTACTGCAACGCCGTGATCGAGCCCACGGGGGCGCACTGGGGACGCTACGGCGAGCGCAACGCGCAGTACCTCGACGTGACGCGCTTTCCCAAGTTCGACGCCAAGTGTCGCGATTGCGCGCTCGCTGGCAACACCGGCTGCGACGGGGAGTGCGGCAACTACGTGATGCAGGCCTACGACGGCGACGGCGCCAACTCGTTGGGCATGCTCAAGAGCTACCTGTACCGCTCGGCGTCTGACGAGGCGAACATCTCGAGTGGGCCGCGGCTGCTCGTGCAGCGCATGCTGCAGACCGGCGACCTCGAGCGCTGCACGGTCAAGCGGATCTGGAAAGAGCTGCTCGGTCGCCCGATGGCAACCGAAGAGGAGAGCTTGTACCTGCGCGGACTGACCGACGGCTTCGTCGACAACCAGCACAACCTCAAGCGCCTGATCGAGGCCGTGGTCGGCACTGATGCCTATCGGAGGATCGACTGATGTTGAGATCGTACGCGCTCTGTCTGACCCTCCTCGCGTCGGCTGCGTGCAGCAATCAGGCGCCCGATGCCGCGCCGGCCGCCGCCGTGCCCGCGCAGCTCGAGCCCGTCCCGGCAGGACATCCGCCGATCGTCGCGCTGCCCGATCCCGAGCTCGCCGGGGGGCACGTGGGGCGCGCTCCTCGCCGTCTCACCACTGCGCAGCTCAAGGCGAGCATCCGCGTCACCACCGGACGCGACTGGTCACAGATCGACAACCTGGCCGCCTCGCTGGGGCGCGCCGACTACGCGCTGGTCAACGCCGAGGCAACCGAGACCAACCTGGTGTTCGCCAAGTTCCTCGACGACGGAGCGCGCGAGGTGTGTCTCGCCGCGGCCGACGCCGACCTCAAACAGACCGACGTTACGCAAGGTGCTGGTCTTCCCGTACGACCTGCTCAGCGCGGGCGCCGAGCTCAACAAACCCATGGAGGCTCGCGCGGGCGCCAACAAGAGCGACACGCTGGGGGTCTCTGTGTTGGGCTACCTGGCAAACCGTAAGGTCAGTGCGGACACACCGCGTGGTCTGCTCGCCTACGCAGGACGCGCCACCACGCGCTTTGGCGACTACACGGGCCGCCTCGACAGCTACCTGGGCAGCGGCGCCCTGTCGGCGCGCACGGCGAGCGCTGCAGAGATTCCGGCGCGGGTCGCTTCGGAGCAGCACGGTGCGGCCGTGCGACTCGGCGTGATCGACGGCACCGTGCGCGCATTGGTGGGTGTGCCCGGCTACGCTGGCGGCGGCGTCAACGGCGACGGCGTGGATCTGGGTGCAGGACGCGCGCTGCACTACCAGCTCGGTGCCGGAAACAACCCTCAGATCGTCGCCCAAGGAGCAGACCGCCCGTACACCGACGGCCTTCAGGCGGCCTACGGGGGGCGCAACGTGGGTGTCGACGTTGCGTTCACGGACTTCGACGGCGACGGTCGCCAAGACTTGGTGGTGGCAGCGCCCCTGCTGTCGACACCGACCACGAGCAGCACCGACTACGCAAGCGTGAAGCCGGAGTGCGTGACGGCGTCTGCACAGACCAATGGCGGCGCGCTGATCTTCCTGGCTCGCGCCGACGGCACGTTCGTGAACGGATTTCGTGTGTTTGCGGCAAACGCCATCGCGGGTTGCACGCCTGCCGACAGCAATGCCTGCAAGCGCACCAACCTCGGTCGCGCCGGCATCGCCGGTGGATTCGACTTCGACGGCGACGGCAAACAAGACCTCCTGCTCACGCGCAACAATGGACTCGAGCTCTTTCTCGGTCGCGCGCCGGACGACCGCGCGTTGGCCAAGCCCACCATGGTCTGTGATCCCGCATTCTCTCTGCCCGCGCTGGCGCAGGGTGTCTCTGCACCGCAGGCGCTCGGCGATCTCGACGCCGACGGGTGCGCCGAGGTGTCGCTTCGCTACAGCGACGACCAGCGCGCGGGCCTCGTCGTGCTGTTCGGCTTTGCCGCGGACGGCACACGGTGCAAGGCGCACAAAGAGGCCGCGTGGCTGCGCATCTCGGGCGATGCGGAGACCGGCCTCGACAACATGAAGCTCGGCGTGGCCACGGTGCGCGCCGGCAAGCTCCTCGGCGATGCGCGTGACTTCGTGGCGGTGTCGGCGGCGCTGTACCCGTTCCGCGGTCAACCGCAGCCCACGGTGCTGTTGTTCGACGCTGCGGAGTGGGTACAAAAGCGGCCCCCCAAGGGTGAGCTGTTGCTGAGCGCGCTCCACGACGGTCTCACCCCCCTCGCGCTGACCTACCGCGAGCGGGCGGTCGAGCTCGGCCGCGGTCTGGCCGGCAACGTCGATCTCGACGGCGATGGGGCCGTCGACCTCGTCGTCGCGGCGCCCGGCGCATCCCTCAATGGAGACGGTGCCGGTGCGGTGTTCGTGTTCCGTGGCGGGGCGCCGCTGGTGGCGCAGCTCGCCGGCCAGACCAGCGCCGCACTCGCCTCGCACATCACCGTGTTGGGAGATGGAGCCGAGCGCGCGAGCGTGGGGCAGAGCGTGAGTACGGTCGCACGCACCGCAAGCAGTCCTGCGGTGCTGGGCATCGGCGCACCCCTCAGCTACCGCACGGGCACGGCCAACGGAACCAGCTGGCTACTCGCCTTCTGAGTGTCTGTTCCGCGCGGATCACCTGCAGCTCTGCGTGCGACGACGCCGTCGCGTGCGACACCAGGTGCAAGAGTGGTGCGACCTGCAATATCGATTGCAGTCACTCCGACGCGTGCACCGCGAAGTGCGAAAAGGGCTCGTTTTGCGGCATCGACTGCCATAGCGTCGAGGACTGTAGCGGGGTCAGCTGCGAGGCAGGTTCGGTCTGTCGCCTCCACTGCCGCGAAGGCGGCGACCCTGCAGGCAAGTGCGAACTCGACTGCAAAGACGGCACAGGGGCCAGCTGCCCCGACGGCACGCTCGTCTGCAACGCGCCCTGCTGAGACAACCCGCCGCGCTCGAACGGGCTATGTCTGCGATCGCAGGGGCGCCTTTCAAGGGTGTGCATAGCGCGCTGCGGCGCGAAGAAATGCACTCGTTTGTTAACTACTGTCCCAATCCCTGGTTTCCGCGCGAGCGCCAGGTAACATGTGCACAGCGTGTCCCCGACCCTAGAGAGCCAGCGCAAGCTCGAAGATCTGGAGCATCAGTTCCAGGCGCTCGTCGAGTGCTCCGCCGACGCCATCTTCATCACCGACTTCGACTCGGCGCGTTTTATCCGCGTCAACTCGCGTGCGGTCGAGTTGTTCGGGTACGAGGCAGACGAGCTCGCCGGCATGACAGGGCGTCAGCTGCACCCCAGTGAAGACAACGCCGTGGTCGACGACATCAGTCGCGATCTGATTCGCGACGGGTCGGTCACGCGACACGCCGTGCGTCTACGTCGCAAAGACGACGGCGTGTTCTGGGCCGAGCTGCGCAGCAGCGCCTACGTCGCCGATGGGCGCAAGCTGTACGTCACGTTCGTGCGCGACATCTCCGGCAAGCTCGTGCGCGAGCTGGAGCTCAACCAGGCCTACCAGACACTCAAAGACACCGAGGCGCAGCTGATTCGTTCGTCGCGTTTGGCGGCGATAGGTCAGCTTGCAGCGGGTGTCGCGCACGAGGTCAACAACCCGGCCGCAAGTGCGTTGCTCAACCTCGAGGTCCTCGAGCAAGAGGTGCACGCGCTGGCTGAAGACGCTGCCTACGCCGAAGCGCGCGACTGTCCGCAGGTGCTGTTCGACTCCGTGCGCCGCGTCACGCGCGAGGCCGAAGAAGCGGTGCGCGACTCGTCCGAGGCGCTGCGTCGGATCGCCTCGGTGGTCAAGGGGCTGCGCGGCTTCGTGCAGATCACCGACAGCGAGGTGCGTCGCGTCAGCGTGGACGAGGCCATCGACGCGGCGCTGCGCCTCGTGCAAAACCAGGTCCGCCAGCGCGCGACGGTGCACTGCACGTTTGGCTCTTCGCGCGAGCTCGTCGCCGATCGCGGCAAGCTGATCCAGGTCTTCATCAACCTCTTGCTCAACGCGGCGCAGGCCATCGAGGGCGGTGGCGGCGGCAAGATCGAAGTGTTCACCATGGACTCCGCCGACGGCGTCTTGGTGCGCGTCATCGACGATGGCCCAGGCGTGCCTGCGCACGCTGCGCCGCACATCTTCGAGCCCTTCTTCACCACCAAAGAAGCAGAGCACGGCACGGGGCTCGGGCTGTCCCTGTGCGCCGACATCATCCATCGTCACCGCGGCAAGCTCGAGCTACGGAGCAGCGAGCGCGGTGCGAGCTTCGAGATCTTTTTGCCCATCGACACGGGCCTCGAGCTGCCCCGGCCGAGCGAGCCAGCCACCGACATGGGGCGCGCGCGCATCTTGGTGGTCGACGACGACGAAGGTTTGGTGCGCGCCTACCGACGCTGGCTCGGTCGCAAACACGACGTCATCGTCGCGTACGACGGCGAAGAAGCGCTGCAGCTGCTCGAGCAAGATCAAGAGTTCGACGTCATCTTGTGCGACCTGATGATGCCGCGCTTTGACGGCGTGGCGCTGTACGAGGCCGTCATCGCGCACAAGCCGCACCTGCTCTCGCGCATGGTCTTCTGTAGTGGTGGGCCCACGAGCCCTCGCTATCAAGACTTCGCCAAGCTGCCGAGCATCGTGTTCTTCGACAAGCCCATCCCGCACGACGGCTTCGAGCAGTGGGTGGCCGGCCGCATTCGCGAGCGCGAAAACCGCGTCTGAGCCCCTCGTGCACTGACTCGCGCGCGCTCTCGAGCGGCCTGCGCGATCGGCTTTGCGATCTCGCGAGCAGGGTGCAAGAAAAATTGCCTGGCTAAACTGTCAGTGAATGATGGTTCGTCTCCACGTCCGTCTGACTAGCCGACGTCATACGAGGGCGAACGTTTTGACCCATCGAGTGCATGACGAGAGGTCGCTTGCTGCGCCTTGCCGTTCTGCCCTCGCCAATCGATCGCGTGGACTCACTTTTGGGGGGGGTAGTAGAGCCCGGCACCTGTCCCTGGGTGCGAGCGTTTGCCACAATGGCCTACCCCCCAGCCACGGAGTCTGCTTCCGATGGTCCACACTCGTGTAGAGGACTCGCTCAGCGCCGACGGCGCGGCGGTCACGGCGAAGCTCCGTCACGATGAAGAGCACAGGCGATTCCTCAGCGTGCCGCGCGCGGCGGCAGAGCTTGCGTTGCGCCGGCTCGAGCGCAACAACCTGCGCGCAGGCCACGAAAACGCGGGTTTTCTCTCGGCGGGTCGCGGCTATCTGCCCGCCACCAATCCGCTCACGCGGCTCGACCCTCGGTACGCCGCATGGGACGAGCTGGCGGCGGAGCTGCCCGCGCTCTACCGGTCGCTCAAGCTGCGCAAACGGGTCGAACAACTTCCCATCTTGGAAGCGTCTGCAGACTGCCTCGAAGCTCGCTACGCGATGCGTGCGTGCTCGCTGCTCGCGATCGTGTCGCACGCGTACTGGTACGTGGACAGTCGCCCGCCGCGCGGCGCGCTGCCCGAGGCGCTGCGTCGTCCCTGGGCGCAGCTGCGTAAGCGCCTGGGGCGCACCCAAGAAGTCATCAACTACATCGATCTGATCGTCTACAACTGGAAGCTGCGCGACCCGACCCTGCAGAACCCGCTGGTGGTCGAGAACCTCGAGCTGTTGTTCCCCACGGTGGGCAACCAAGAAGAGCGCGTCTTTTACATGACGCAGCTGGAGATCCTCGCGCGCACCAGCCCCGTGGTGCGTCAGGTGGCCGCAGCGCAAGGCGCCGTGCTGCGCCAGGACGACGCGGCGCTCGAGATTGCGCTGCTCGACATCATCGACTGCCTCGGGCGCGTGGTGGCCACCTCGCTCCCCAAGATCAACCCCAACCCGTACGCGGACAACCACGTCGACCCGGTGGTGTGGGCCAAGACCGTTGCACCCTTCGCGGTGCCCATCCACGCGGGCGATCAAGGGCCGAGCGGCACCTCGTCGCCGCTCTTCAACACACTCGACCTGTTCTTCGGGCGCAAGGACTACGCGTCGTTTCTCGGCCGCGAGATCAAGCAGCTGCGCGCGCACTATCCACGGTCGTGGCAGGTGTACCTGTCGTCGCTGACCGAGCTCTCGGTGGCCAGCTACATCGAAGAGCGAGGCAGTCGCACCCTCCGCAGTGCGTTTCGGGAGGCCTTCGAGCTGTACGCCGGAGAGAGCGGCTTTCTCGGTCGTCATCGTATGAAGGTGTACGGCTACCTGGAGCTGGCCTTCAAGGTCGGCCGCTCGGTCACCATCGGTGGCTTTGGTGGCGTGTTCACCGATCGCACCTGGGACCTGGTCGATCGCGAGCTCGCAGCCTCCCAAAACGAGCGACTGCGCTCGTTGCCGCACTTCGTGCAGTGCGCGCGTGTGGTTGCCTCCAAAGAGTCCGACGCGGGCTCGGGCATTCGTCGCATCACGCTCGACGTCGAGAAGGCAGGGGTCCGCTATCGCCCCGGGGACCGCTGCCTGATCCTGCCCGAAAACGAACCCGCGCTGATCGAGCAGACCCTCAGGTCGCTGGGCCTTGCCGGCGAGCAGCCGATCGCGCTGACGCCCGAGTGGAAGGCGTACGCCAAAGACCGCCTCGAGCTCGACGGCAAGACCCAGATCTGCGCGCGCGAGCTGCTGCGCTACGGGGCCATCCGCCCGGTGTCACCGCGCCTGGCAGAGGCCCTGCACGCGCGCACGCAGTCGGAGTTCTTGTTCGATGCCATCGGCCGCGGCTCGACCGAGCGCTGGGAGCTGTGGGAGCTGCTCGACCTGTTGTCTGCACGCGGCCTCGCGCCGACGACGCTGTGGCAAGGCACCGACACGAATGGCGAACAGCCCAGTGAGCTGCTGAGCCGGCTGATCCCGCCGCAGCGCTTTCGTGTGTACTCCGTGTCGTCCGCGCCCAAGAGCCCGCTGCGGCGAGGGGAAGACACCATCGAGCTGACGGTGGGGCAGCTCGCGTACGAAGCCAAGCCGTCCGAGCTCGACGCGGTGCGCGCGCGTGCGGACGCCGACACGGCACCCACGGTGCTGCGACGCGGGACCGGGTCGAGCTTCCTCGCGCGTGCCGAGCGGCTGGGTAGCGCGGTGGTCTTTCGGATCCAGCACCCCGACGTGTTCAGGTTGCCCGAGGACCCGGAGACGCCGATCGTCATGTTTGCCGGCGGCTCGGGCATCGCGCCCTTTCGCGCCTTTTTGCAAGAGCGGGCGCGCAACGCGCGACGCACGCGAGCCTGCCTGTTCGTGTCGGTTCGTGCGCCCGAAGACTTTTTGTACGGTGACGAGCTGGAGCGCGCGGTCGGCTCGGGCACGCTTTCGCTGACCGTTGCCTTCACGCGCAAGGGGGGGGCGCTCGTGCGAGACCGAGCCGGCCGGCTCGAGGTCCGACCTGCGGAGCCCCAGCGGCTAGAAGACCTGATGTTGGCGCCCGCCACCGCAGCCGAGCTGTGGCAGCTCGCCAAGACCAAGGCCGAGGGGGGCAGCGGCGCGGTGTTCTACGTCTGCGGTCGCAGCGGCTTTGCCGACACCGTGCTGGCCACGCTCAAGCGCATCTTTCGTGACCAGCTGGCGAGCGTGCCCGGTGCCGACCTGGCCACTGCGACCGAGCGGGCTGCGCAGCGCGTGTACCAGATGGTCGGTGATCGCAGGCTCTTGTCCGAGGTGCACACCGACGCGCGGCCGCTCGACGAGCAGCCACGCCTGTTCGACGTGTCCGAGATCGCTCGGCACAACGACGCCCAGCACGGCTACTGGATCGTGGTCGACCGCGTGGTCTACGACCTGACCGAGTTCATCGAGCTTCACCCCGGCGGCCGGCGCGTGGTGCAGGCGTACGCGGGCATGGACGCGAGCCACGGCTTTGCGCGCGCACACCACGGGCGGGCCGATGTCGACGCGATGCGTGAGAGCTACCGCATCGGCATGGTGCGCACGCTCCGCTTCGACGATCTCGTGGTGCGCGTCCTGGCCCCGAGCGGCGCGGTCCCGGTCGACGCCGCCGTCGCCTACCGCACGTTCGTCAAGGCGCTGACCCTGGTCGTGGAGATGCAGAACGCGCTGGTCGCCGACCAGTCGCTACAGGCGCGGCCCGAGGCCGACGGCAGCCCGGGCCTTGGACCGCGCAGCGAGCGCAGCGCCTACCGCCTGCAGCGCGCCCTGGAGACGCACCGTCGATTTCTCAAGAACTACTTCGCCGTCATGCTGGACAGCACGCTGCCCGAGCTGTGGACGCTCTCCTCCGGTCTGTTCTTTCCGGACGAGCCGAGAGACGCCATGTCGACCTACCTGACGACCCTGCGCGCGACGGAGCCAGCCGTGCGCACCGAGGCGCTCGCGCAGCACGCGTTCGACCAGTTCGAGAGCTGGCACGAAGCGGGGGGACTGCACAGTCTGGTCGAGTCCTTCGAGGCGGCCGACGTCTGGTTCTTGCACGCGCTCAAGGCCGCACTCGTGGCGGCGGTGCGCGAGTTCGAGCGGCACGGCCCGCGCGTGCGCACGCGTGGCGCCGCGCGGGTGCGCCGGACATGTCAGCGCATGGCGGGCATCGTTCGTCAGTACTACGCAAGGTCCACGCGCGAGGCGCAGCGTGTGGTCCGCATCCATCCGCTCACGAGCAGAGAGAGCGAGCAACGCAGCAGCCAGCCCCCACCCGTCAACACGCGGCTGCACACGGGCACGCACTGGATCTTCGAAGAAGACGGAGCGCAGAAGCTGGCCGTGTTGCGGCGCACGCCGGTCGTAGCCGGCTCGCTGCTGGCGCTGTCGGACGAGAACGAGAACGTGCTGCGCTGCCTCTTGCCGCGGCATCGCGAGTTTGGTCTGGTCGTGGACATGCGACAGGCGCGTATGCGCAACGACAGTGGTTTCGAAGACGCCATGGCGCGCTTGCGCCGCGAGCTGACCACACACTTTCAGCGCGCGGCAGTCTTGCTCGAGAGCACCATCGGCGAGCTGCAGGTGAGCCGCATCGAGCGCGACGAGCGGCGCGACGCCATCGCCACGCGCAGCGAGAGCACGGCGTTCAAGTTTGCCCGCGGCGGCGCCTGAGCCTCACACCCACGAACAACGAAACACGCAGCGTTGCTCGTACTGCACGCTGGGTAGCACACGAACTTTGACGTTTTTGCCGGCGCCCAGCTTGATGGCCGACGCGAGGACGCCGCAAAAAGCGGTGCGAAAGTAGCCAAACTGGGCGAGCGGCAGCAGACACGCCACGGCGCGTGCCTCGTTGGGTCCGGTGCGTGTGAGGCTCACGCCGCCGCCCGTCATCAGGCGATCCCACAGGCGCTGAAACTGCGCGAGCGGCACCCAAGGTGTCAGGCCAAGGACGCGTGCACGGCGCACGATCATCGCCACGAACGTGCCCTGGATGTACTCCCCCACGCCCTCCCCAATCTCGAGCAGCTCGTCGTGTCCGAGACCGAGCGCGTCGCACGCGGTGTAGTGCGCGAGCGCGAGATCCATGTCGAGCCACTCGGCCGCGATGGTCTCGAGGATGCGCGCGCGGTACGCCGGCGCGACCAGGGTCAGGTAGCGGTCGTAGTGACCATGCTTGCGGATGCTCTCCAGCGAAGACTGGATCAGCGTACTGCGCACAGCCGTCACCGGACGCAGGACTTCGGGAAGTGCGATCAGAACCTCGACGCTCACTCCGCTACGATAGTCGCGGCGTGGGCGCGGAGCAGATTTTCATGCGGACGGTGCCACGAGAGGTCTGCAGTGGATGCAGACCTTACCCTCGTACTGCACGGATGATCGTCTGTGCCTGAGGGTCGGTGATGCCCAGTTTTCGCCACCCCTCGGCCTCTTCGTGCGTGGGCTCCGGATGTCCACGCGTCGACACGCGAGCAAAGACATCGGACAGCATGGCGACACGTACAGGGCGCGACTCGGCGTGCTTTTCGTCGTGATGAAGCGCGCACGCCTGGACGATGTCCGAGTGCAAGTTCCACTTCTCGGCTAGCTGCGCTCCGGCGTGCGCGTGGTAACGCTCGACCAACTCGGCGATCACCTGCAGACCGGCCGTGGGCACGGGAAGGCCGGCCAAGATGCGCAGCACACGCGCTTCGCCAAGGTTGTGCAACAGACCGCAAAGGTAAGCCGGCTCGTAGTTCCAGCGCATCTCCTGACAGACTGCGAGCGCGCAGCGGGCAGCGAGCTGGGCGAGCTCGGAGTGGCGATCGAGCAGCTCGTTGTACTTGGGTAGGGCTACCGAGTGGGCGATGTTGGCGAGGATCTCGCGGCCCTGACCAATGCCCATACGCATCAGCGCGTCGCGCGTGGAGGCGATGCGAAAGCCGCGGTAATACGCGGGTGAGTTTGCCACCGCGAGGAAGCGCGCCGCCGTGTACGGGTCTTTCTCGAGCAGCCGTGCCAGCTTGGTGAGGTTGACGTTGGGGCTGTTGGCCATGCGCAGCGCGGCCATGGCGACCGCCGGGATGACGGGCAGCGCCGACGTCCCTTCGTTGAGCTGCTTGACGAGCTCGGCCTCGAGCGCCGTCGCATCGCCGCGGTCGGGCCGCTTGTGCGTGCCGGTGAGCGTGCTGCGTGAGATGGCGTGCGCGATGGTGGCGGACTTCTCGTCCTCGAAGCTGCGGCGGATCGGCGTGGCCATGACCACGCGGTTGCGACCTCTGTGTTTGGCTTGGTACAGCGCGCTGTCCGCGCGCTTGAGCAACGCAGTCAGCGAGCTGTCGGGCACGGCCGGGTTGAACACCGCCACGCCGATGCTCGCCGTCACGCGCTCCGGGTGGTTCTCTTTGGGGAAGGGGATGTTCTCGATCCACTCGCGATGACGCTCGGCGATCTTCGGCGCAAAGTCGTTGTCGCAGCCGGACAGACAGACCACGAACTCTTCGCCGCCGTAGCGACCCGCGATGTCGTTGCTACGAATGGTCTTGCGCAGGTGCCCGCCCAGGGCGCGCAGCACGTTGTCGCCCACGTCGTGCCCGTACTTGTCGTTGATCGACTTGAAGTGATCGAGGTCGACGAACATCACCGCGAAGGGCGCGTTGAGGTTGAGCTGCGACAGCAGCGCCTCTTCGAGTGCGCCGCGATTGAGGACCTGCGTGAGCGGGTCGACCGTGGCCTTGACGCGCAGCTTGTCCCGCTCCGAGCGCAGGGTGCGCAGCGAGTCGCGGTTGCGCCGATTGCGCAGCTGCACGGCAAAGCGGGCCTGCAGCTCACCGGCGCCGATGGATGCGCGCACCACGTCGTCGGCGCCCGCCAGGAGGCCGCGCTCGATGGCGTCTTCCTGACTGTCCGCTGCGATCAGCAGCACGGGCAGCTCGTGCGCCGGGTCCACCAAGCGTAGGTCGGCGCACACCTCGAAGCCCCAGGTCTCGCCGTCGCCGACGAGCAACAGCAACAGGTCCGGGGCGTGTTGTTCGAGGGTCAACGAGACGTTGGCCGGCCACTGCGCGAACAGGGCCACACAGCCCACGCGCTCCGCGACCTGCTGGAGCACCGCGATGGCGTCACCATCCGTGCCCACGATCAGGATCCGCGCCGGCTCGTCTTTCGCTTGCTCCAACTCCACCATGCCCGAGCCGTCGACGTGCGCGTGCACCGCAAACGACCGCGTGCGTGCGAGCGAAAAGTCGAGCGCCGCCGACGACCTCCGTTCGATCTTATCGACGGAGCGCGGTGTCTCGCAAGCGTGCCCACGGGACGACGCGAAGGCGCTGCCCACACTGAATGCGTCGCCCCACGATCAGCGCGGCGTGGGGCCTTTTGGCGAGTCCCCGTCCGGCGCTGCCATCGCGCCACGCACGGTTCATTGGGCGGGCTCCGCACCGGCGCCGACGACGCGCACAGCGCGCGCCAAGATCGCGGCACAAAACACGTCGCCCCATGCGCTCGCGCACGCTCTTCGTGTTCGCGCCGAGGCTGGCGCAGACGATGCAACCACCCGCGTCATGGCGACTCCACGCACGACCCGCGCCTCCTCCGGCGCCCCCTCCAAGAGCACGCGCGCCCCGCGCTATCAAGACATCGCGGCGCTCCGCTCGCAGCTCCCGCGCTACTGGTGGGCCGAGGTCAGTCGGGTGCGCGCGTTGATCGATGCCGACGTGGAGACAGGCGGACGCGCTGCGCAGCTCTTCGAGTTCGTGGCCGAGGCGTTGGCCGACGAAGGCGAGCTGCAGCACGCCGTCGCGTTGTGCGCCGCCTCGCGCAGGCTCTCCGCGATCGCCAACGCGCAGTCCGCCGCGATCTGAGCATCGTCCGACCCTCGTTGAGAGCGCAAGCTGGCTTGTCGCTCGCGCACGAGTTCGCCTAGGCGTCTGAGCTCGGTCTGTGCCACGCCAATCGGACTGTCTGTACAGGCCGACACGTGGGCTCAGCGCTCGCCTGACGACGAGAGTGCGGGCATGGAGCTCGGCAGGGTGCCTCTGCGGCCACACGCCCGACGCAGCGCCGAGAGAGCGACGCTCACGATGATACCGGGTCGCAGCAGCGTGTACGGCGATGCGACCAGCTGGAACACTGGACCGAGCGCTCGCTTGAGCTTGGGACTGTCGTGCGCCGCGCGCACCACGGCGACGCTCAGACCAAACAAGAACGCGTAGCCCGCCGGGCGAACCCCTTCGGTCTCCGGCCACTCGAGATCCATGCCGGTCGACATGTCCCAGGCGTTGCGGAGCTGATGCCACTGCTGCTGATGAAACTTCCTGGTCAGCGCATAGGGGTCGAGCTTGGCGCCGCGAGCGCAGACCTCGCCGAGGATCGTGGCCGCGAGCGCAGCCATGCTCATGCCTTGGCCATGGTAGGCGTTGAACGCGATGGCGCCGTCGCCGAGCGCGACGAAGCCGCCCACCTCCGCCGTCCAGCGCTCGAAGTGCCGGGCCCGGTTGTAGAGCGCCCGGTGGGTGTGGATGGACGAGACCGGCGTTGCATCCGCGATCACACGCGCGAGTACGGGCGAGCGAAGGCTACCGAGAAATGTCTGAAAGCCTTCTTCGTCGCCGGGCGGGTAGTCACGATTGAGCCCGCCGAGCGTGAGGACGTGGCGGCCGTCCTCGACCGGCATTAGCAATGCCCAGCGCTTTTGGTCGGGCGCTTTGGGGTCGATTAGCATTCCACGCCACCAGCGCGTGTCGTCTGGAGCTAACTCGTAGAAGCGGGATGCATAGCCCGCAAACGCATCGACGACCTCAGTGTCTGGCCGCGCCACGCCATGTGCCGCCAGCCAATCTAGACACTTACTATTACGACCGCTGGCGTCGATGACCAGATCGGCGAATAGCTCTGGCGACTCCACACGGTCGGTCGTGACGCCTGTCACCTTTACGCGCGTGCCCTCGTGGCTCGTCAGCAATCCAGTGACGCGCGTGTCCTCGAGCAATGAAAGATTGTTCAGATCGTGTCGCAGCCGCGCGCGTATGACACTCTCGAGTCCGATTCTCGACATGGTCAGCGGTTCGACTTGGATCGCCGCGCGTGGTGCCCAACCCCAGTCCGTATAGTGGGCGAACTCGCTTCCGAGATCCATGCGGTGCGCTCCTGCCGCGACGAGCTCTCGTTCGATGCCAGGAAACAGCGTCTCCAGCTCGAGCAGACCGCGGAGCAGCAACGCGTGCACATGCTGGCTCTGCGGTACGCCCGTGCGATGTGCGGGGCCGGTGGGAAGGAGATCGCGCTCGATCAGCGTGACTTGCTGAAAATGTCGGCTCAGCGCGCGTGCCGCGCACAAGCCAGCGATGCTGCCGCCGATCACGACCGCATGCGAGCGATGTTTCAGTTCCATTGGTGCGCCCACGGTGAAGAGTTTATCGATAGTCACTGCCTCCGCTGGATAGTCAATCTCCGTTCGCGTCAACTCCGAGCATTCGGATTCCGATGGACTGTTGCACGGGTGAATGGGCGTCAAACGAAGCAGCGTTCGCGCCTCGTCGACGCGCTCCGTCAACTGTCTCCACGCGCCACGGGTTTCGGCGATCGGTGAACCAGATCATCCGATCGTGGAGACGACTTACTGTCCGCGTGAATTCCTGAACGCGTTTGGCTGACAAACTACCTGGGGAAGGCTGACCGAATTGACACGCTCAGACGAAACGTGAGAGCACAGCCACACCCCCGTGCACAACGAGACGAACATCGAGCCCACCGTCCATCAGGCAAGTCAGTCTTCCGCCATCAAAGCGCGACGCAACGACTTCGACCTCGTGGCCCCCATCTACGATGCCCTCGCGAGCTTTGTGTTCGCCGGCGCCATTCGGAGAGCACAGCTCTCGCTGCTCCCGCGCCTATCAGATGCCAGAAGCGCGCTGATAATCGGCGGAGGCACTGGCTGGTTTCTGCTCGAACTCCTACAGAACCTGGGCGTTCAGCACGTGCTCTACGTCGAGAAGTCACCCAAAATGATCCGCTACTCACAAGACCTGATCAGAAAGCACGCTCCGGCGTTGTTCGGTCGTGTCGAGTTCAGGCTGGGCACCGAAGAGTCCCTCACGGCGAGTGACGGTCCGTTCGACCTGGTCGTCACCAACTTTTTCCTCGACCTCTTCTCGGACGAGAACAGCGCTGAGGTGGCCGAGGTACTTCACAAGTACTTGGCCGACACCGGGCGCTGGTTGTTCGTCGACTTCCAAGAGCCGCCTGGTGTGCTGGCCAACTCCGCCGCCCGCGCCCTGTTCAAGGTCATGTTCACGTTCTTCAACGTGGTGGCCCGCATGGAGTCCCGTCGTCCGCCCAACTACGAGCGGATCTTCGGTCGGCTCGGCATGAACGTGCTCGAAGAGCGCCACTTCTATGCCTCGTTCATCTCTGCTCAGCTGCTGACGAAGACCCCGCGTTAGCTAGCTGACGTCTCTGCTCTGTCCCCCGTCTCTGTTTCCTAGGCAAGCTCCGATCCGCCCCCGCGGGTCGAGCCCCGACCCCTCGGATAGACATGTCGATCTCCACTGCGCTGCAGATGCTTCGAAGTCATGGGCGCGCTGCCGCCTCCTTTCAGATCCTCACGTCCGACCTGAACTACTGGTTCGCGGGTCAGGCCTGCGTGGCCTATGCGGACGTAGGGGGCGCCTGGGTCGCGCTGGGAGGCCCGGTCGGGCCCAAGGAGAGAGAAGCCGAGACCACGCGTCTGTTCGTCGAGGAGGCCCGCCGCCGGGGCAAACGAGTCCGCTTCTTTGCCTTCGAGAGCGAGGTCCCCGCGGGTGCGGGCCTGACGGCGCTGCACATCGGCGAACAGCCCGTGTGGAATCCGGCAGACTGGCCGCACTCCCTGCCCACCAAGATGCGTGGGCAGCTGCGTCGCGACCTCAAGAAGGCCGTCGTCAGCCTGCGACTCGCGACCCCTGCCGAGATCGAGGACCCCACCAGTCCGACCCGCCGTGGACTCGACGAGGTCATCTCGCAGTGGCTCGACTCGCGCAAGATGGCGCCCATGGACTTCATGGTGCAGCTGAACCCTTACTATCTCGCGCGGGAGCGCCGCTTCTTCGTGGCCGAGCTCGAGGGCAAGGTCGTCGCCGCCCTGATCGCGGTGCCTGTGTACGGTCGCAATGGCTGGTTCCTCGAGACGCTGCTGCGCGACCCACGCGCTCCCAATGGCACGGTCGAGCTTTTGTTCTCGCACGCCATGGAGACGTTTGCGGCCGGCGGCAGCAGCTACGTGACGTTTGGACTCTGTCCGCTGAGCGGCGCGAGTGACAGCCTCACCAAGCTCATCCGCCGAGGCGCGCGCTCGTTCTACAACTTCGACGGCCTTCGCAAGTTCAAGGGCAAGCTGGGACCTTCGGAGTGGGAGCCTGTGTACCTCGCCTTTCCCGAGGGCGACAATGCCGTGCTTGCCATGGTCGACTCGCTGCGCGCGTTCTTGGGCGGGGGCTTCGTTCGTTTTGGCCTGCGCACCATGGTGCAGCGCGCGAGCGCCGTCTCGGCCGTCATCGCGGCGCTGCTGTTGCCGTGGACCGTCCTGCTCGCATTCGCCGATACGGCGCACTGGTTCCCGTCGCGCGCAGTGCAGCTCGGCTGGGTCGCACTCGACTTGGTTTTGCTCGGCGGCTTCGTCTCCCTGGCGCGAAAGTTCCAAAAGCCGCTCGCCCTTGCACTCGCTGCCGGCGCCGGTCTCGACTTCGGGCTGAGCTGCTTGCAGTTCGGCTCGCACAACATGGAGCGCGCCCACGGCGTCGACTGGCTGTTCAGCGCCGTCGGCATCCTTGCGCCCCTGGTCTGCGCGCTGTTTCTCTGGTTCAGCCGAAACCGAAACCAGCTCTACACACCGACCGTCGCCACGCCGACCACAACGGTCTCGGTCCGGAGACCGCTGCGCCCAAAGAGGGCAGAAGCGCGTCTCGAGCTCACCGACTCGTCCGTGCAGAAGCGCGTCCGCGCGGTCGCACCCGAAAGCTTGCCAGAACAGTCCGCTTCTTGACCACCCCAGCGAAGACGGAGAAAGGCGCCTGCCATGTCTGATAAATTCTCGAACAACAACTTCGACGCGGTCACTCCCATCTACGACGCTCTCGCCGGGCTCGTGTTCGGCGGAAACATCCGACGCTCGCAGGTCGCGCTGCTCCCGAAGCTCAAGACCATCGACTCTGCCCTCGTGATCGGAGGCGGAACGGGCTGGTTTCTGCTGGAGCTCCTCGCGCAGACCGACGTGCGCAAGGTGCTCTACGTAGAGCTCTCGCGAGACATGCTCAACAAGTCACGTCAGCTCGTCGAGCGGCGGGCGCCTCAGTGGCTGCACCGCGTGGAGTTCAAGCTGGGCAGCGAGCAGTCCATCACCCCCGAAGACGGTCCGTTCGATCTGATCGCGACCAACTTCTTCCTGGCTTGTTTTGGCGACGACAACTGCACGCAGATGATCCGGCGTCTGCACCCGCACATGAGCCCCAACGGCCGCTGGTTGTTTTCGGACTTCCAGGTGCCCGAGCGCGGCTGGGCGCGCCTCTGCGCGCTGGTCCTGTTCAAGGTCATGTTCACGTTCTTCAACGTGTTCAGCGGACTCGAAGCGCGCCGGCCGCCGAACTACGACCAGGGCTTTCACCAGGTGGGTCTCAAGCCGCAGACCGAGCGTCGTTTCTACGCGCGCATGATCCACGTCAAGCTGCTCTCCAACGCGCCGCAGCTCAGCGCCGCCTGAGCTTGGCGGCGTGAGGTTCGATCGGCCTCTGTGACGAGCGCGCCGTGATGTACGACCCAAACAAAGACGGCAGGAGCTTGCTCCGGCCGTCTTTGACTTTTAGTGGCGCGCTGCACCACTCAGGTTGAGTCCGACTAGACCGATCACCACCAGCACCATGCTCAGGATCTTGAACATGCTGGTGGGCTCCCTGAAGTAGAAGATGCCGATCAGCGCGACGGCGGTGCTGCCGAGCCCCGCCCAGATCGCGTACGCGACCGAGACCGGGATCTGGCGTAGCGCAAAGCTCAGACTGCTGAGGCTCGCCATGTACAAGATGAACGAGAGCGCCGAGGGGACGAACACCGTCATCCCCTTGGAGAACTTGAGTGCGATCGTGCCGGCGACCTCGAGCGCAATCGCGACGTAGAGGTAGATCCAAGACTGCATGCCGAGGAACTTACTCGTACTGCAGGGCCTCGACAACGCTGAGTCGGGCCGCGCTGCGCATCGGCAGCCACGCTCCGACCAGCGCGACAAGCAGTGCCACGCACACCGTCTCGACCACGGCCACCGGAGAGGCCTGCCAAGCGATGCTCCAGCCCATCTGAAAACGAAGCAGCTCTTTGACCGTGTAAACCGAGATGATCAGCCCGCCGCCGACGCCGAGGACGGCCGCTGCAAGGCCGATCATCAGCGCTTCGGTGACGAACATCCGCCGTACTTGCTGGCTGACGGCGCCGATGGCCTTAAGCGTGCCGAGCTCGGTGGTCCGATCGATCACGGAGACGAACAGGGTATTCACGATGCCCAGCAGCGCGACGATGATGGCGATGACCTCCATCGAGCGCATCAACGAAAACGAGCGATCGAACATGGCGAGGACTTCGGATTTGTACTCGGCGTTGCCCAGCACGACGAGCTGATGTTTGCTCCCGAGCTCACGCACGATGCGCTCGCGCAGGGGGCCGGCCGCGCGCGGGTCGGTGATGTACAGGCCAAACGAGTCGACCTTGCGGTCTTTCCAGAGCTTGATGAAGACGTCGCGGCTCATGCTCAGGATGCCGAGCTCCGACGAGTAGTCGACGTAGATCACCGAGATACGAAACGGGCGCGGGCCCGACGGAGTCTGGAGCGTCACGCTGTCGCCGACCTCGACGTGGAAGTCGCGCGCAAACGACTCGCTCGCAGCCACGCCGGTGCCCTCGCGGATCTCCTCGACGGCCTGGTCGAGGTCCCCGGAGACCACCGGCAGATCCTCGTGCTGGGTGTAGTGGACGAAGTCGAACGCATCGACGATGAAGGGTTTGTCGCGGTACTGCTGGCGAACCATGCGCAGCGGATTGACGAAGGTCACGTTGGGCATGGCCGAGAGCTCGGCAAGCATGCTCTCGGGCAGGGAGCGCTCGAAGCGCCCCTGCACCTTGGTGCCCGCGAACACCAAGATGTCGGCCTTGAGCGAGCGCTCGAACCAGCTGATGGTGTTCTGCTTCATCGACTCCAAAAAGCAGGCGATGTTGACGACGTTGGCGAGCGCCATGCCGAGCGCCGCGATGGCGATGGCGTTGCGACCCGTGTTGCGCTCGAAGCCGAGCAGGCCGAGGCGCAGCGTCGCGGAGCGGCGTTTGGTGAAGCGCCGTGCGATGCGCACGAGCAGCAGCGCCAGCGGAGGTGCGAGGAACACGGTCGCCAGCGCAAAAAACACGGAGACGCTGACACCGAGGAAGAGGTCTTCGCGTGCGTGGGCCACCAGCGCGACGATCACACCCACGCCGAGCATGGCGGCGCTGATGGTGAGCGGCCGAGCCGTACCACCGAGCGCGCCCGTGCTGGCTTGCTCGCGCTTTTTCATCGCCACGGTGGGCTCGATGTAGCTGGCGGCACGGGCTGGAAAGAGTGCGGCGATGAACGAAGCGCCGACGCCGACGGAGATGGCGGCGATGAGCTGGCTCGGCTCGACGGTCAGCGACTCGGGTTTGACGGTCGCGAACATCTCGGAGACGCTGGCCGTGGCCGTGGCGAGCGCGGACTTGCCGAGGAACAGACCCAGCAGCACGCCAAAACACGAGCCGACGGCGCCTACCAACACTCCCTCGCCGACGAACAGTGCGACCACCTGGCCGCGCGTGGCACCGAGGGCGCGCAAGATGCCAATCTCACGACGGCGCTGCGCGACCGCGATGGCGAGCGCGTTGTAGACGATGAAGCCACCGACCAAGAGGGCCACCAACGAAGCGATGGACAGGCCGAGCTTGAAGCTGGCGAGCAGCTGGTCGGCGTCTTTGGAGCGCTGCTCGGGCCGCGTGACCGAGGCCTTTTGGCCGATGGCCCGCGAGATGCGCAGCGCGAGCTCGTTGGTGTCTTCGTTCTCGGCGGGCACGATGTCGATGCGGTCGAAACGTTTGCCGCGCTCGAACGCGATCTGCGCTGCGTACACGTCCATCAGCAACAAGTCGCCGCCGAACACCTTGGCCGGACCGCTGGGTGCGAGCAGCCCGCGCACGTTGAAGTCGCTGCGGCCCTGCGTGGTCTCGAGCGAGAGCGCCGTCCCCTCGGCGACGCCGTTCTTTTTGGCGTAGCTCGCCGCGAGCAAGATGCCGCGCGGGTCGTTGAGAAAGGCGAGGTCGTCCTTGACCTTGACCTCTTCGCCATCGCCTTCGCCGACGTGGTACTCGCGCACACCGTCGTCGGCCAGGGTGTCGACCGCCAGCACGACCAGCTGCGTGTCGTGCGCCACGTCGCGGACGATCTCTTGGATGACGGGTGCGGCCACGGCCACGCCGGGCACACCGCGGACGACGTCGAGCAGCTCTTCGTCGACGCCTGTGCTCTCGCCCACGACCAGGGCCGTCTTGCCGGCCATCTGGTCGATGCTGCTGCGAAACGACGCCATCACCGAGCCGTTGACGACCTCGATGGCGAAGACGAGCGCGACCCCCAGTGCGACGCCCAGCAGCGTGAGCAGCGACCGGCCCGGCGACGCGGTCATGTGGCGGAGCGAGATGATGCGGATCAGATGGCGCACTCGGATTCCCCTTCTAGTGTCCGTACGGGCGGCAGTTCATGCGCCGTGGTTGCCGCGCCTGGAGTCGGACGACTCGGCGCGCTCTCGCTTACGATCTTTCCGTCTTTGAAGTCCACCACACGATCGGCCCGTCGCGCCGCGACCACGTCGTGCGTGATGATGATCAGGGCACAGCCGCTGTTGCTCGCCGCGTCGAGCAACATCTTTTGGACGATGGCGCCAGACGCGGAGTCGAGGTTGCCGGTGGGCTCGTCGGCCAAGAGCAGCAGAGGCCGCTGGCTGAGCGCACGAGCCACCGCCACCCGCTGCATCTCGCCGCCGCTCAGCTGATCGGGCCGATGCCCCATGCGGGCGCCCAGGCCGACCAGGTCGAGCAGCTCTCCTGCGCGCTCATCGGCCTCGTCGAACGAGCTCCCTGCGAGCAACAACGGCAGCGCGACGTTCTCTCGTGCGCTCAGCAACGGCAGCAGGTTGAAGAATTGAAAGATCAAGCCGACACTTTTGCGGCGCAGGCGCGTCAGGTCGTCGTCTGACAGGCCGGACAGTGCGACGCCGCCGATGCGCACCTCCCCGGAGCTGGGCCGATCGAGCCCGCCGAGCAGGTTGAGCAAGGTAGACTTGCCCGAACCTGACGGTCCGACGATGGCGACCGTCTCCCCAGCCTCTACCTGGAGGGAGACGCCCTTGACGGCGCTCACCGCGGCATGTCCGGTGCGATAGGATTTGTGTACGTCGACGGCTTGCAAGATGGCCCGCATTGGACACCAGACTAGTCAATGCGTGAGCGCGGTCTACAGAATAAGAGGAAGGAGAGCGAGTCTACAGTCCGCTTTCTCGGCAACTCTCTGCTGGCGCCGGGTCGTGTAGTGCCGGACACCGAGCGGGACCCTGCACAAACGGCCCAAATTGCAGCGCGCGGACAAAACGTAAACTCGTTCGTCGCCCCGGCTGTGTTAGCTTCCCCGTCTTCGCCCCCCCTCGGAGAAAGCATGTCAGGAAAGCCGTCAGTTCGTGGTTCGCGCGCAGCACAAGCGAGCACTTCGACGCAAAAGCATCGGCGCGCCGTGGTGATCGGCGGCAGTATGGTCGGCATGGCGGTGGCGCGTGCAGTCAGCGACCACTTCGACGAGGTCTTCGTGATTGACAAAGACCACTTCCCGCGCGACGCGCCCGACCACCGCAAGAGCGTCCCGCAGAGCTGGCACATCCACAACCTGACGCTCCGCGGACAGCGCGAGATCGAAGAGTTGTTGCCTGGCTTCGTCGAGACCGCCGTGGGCCTCGGCGCGATGCAGATCGATCACGCTCTCGATGTCGCAGCGTTTACATCGCTCGGCTGGGAGCCGCGGTTCGAGAGCGGCTTCATCGCGCTGTCTGCCACGCGCATCCTGCTCGAGTTTGCGCAGCGTCAGCGCTTTTTCGAGCTCGTCAAAAACGCCGTCGTGCTCGAGGGCACGCGTGTCACGTCTCTGGTGGTCGAGGCCGAGGGCAAGACCCGTCGTGCAGTTGCCGTCACCACCGACAACGCCGAGCACAAAGAGATCCGCGCCGACTTGATCATCGACTGTGCGGGACGCAGCAGCAGCTGGAAGAGCTGGCTCAAGTCGCACGACGTGCCGCTGCCCAAGGAGACCTTGGTCGACTCGCGCTGCGGCTACAGCTCCCGGTTTTATCGGCCGCGCGACCCCTCCACGTTCAACTGGAAGGCGCTGATCGTCGACGCCGTGTGCCCTGACCTCCCGCAGTGGGGCGTCATCGTGCCGCTCGAGAACAACGACTGGGTGGTGACGCTGGGCGGCTTCAACGACCAGTTCCCGCCGGGCGACGAAAAAGGCTTCATGGAGTTTGCGCGCAAGCTGCCCACTCCGTCTTACTACGAGGCCCTGCAGCAGGCCGATCCACTCACCGAGGTTCGCACGTTTCGTAAGCTCGAGATGCGCTGGAACCACTTCGAGAACTACGACCACCCGCTGCAAGGCTTCATGGTGCTCGGAGACGCTGCGTGGGCCTACAACCCGCTCTACGGACAGGGCATGTCGATCGGCACCACGTGCGCTCGTATCCTGCGCGACGTCCTCGACGAAGACGCCGATCTCAGCTCCCTACCGTTCCGGTTTTACCCGCGGGCCAAGAAGTTTGCGTGGGACCCATGGGAAGCGACCGCGCTGATGGACATGCGTTGGCCCAAGACCAGCGGCAAGCGGCCGTGGCACAGCAAGATCACCATCCCTGTCACCGCGTTCGTGCTCGATGCCGGTCACTACGACGAGTATCTGTATCTGGGCATGCTGCAGGCCATTCACTTGCTCAAGCAGCCGAGCGAGCTGCTGAGTCTGCGCAGCGTCTACGGCGTGCTCCGCTACGCAGTTCGGCGTCTGCTCTCGCTGCTCCCCCCGCTCAACACGTTGCCTTCGCCGCCGGCGCCGACACGTAGCGTCTCGCAGGCCTCTGGCACGAGCGTGGCCCTTCGCTGACGCGCGCGCGACGTCTCTTCGCTTCGACGGCAGTCCGCTTGCCAGAGAGCCGCATGATTCAAAAGAAGGTCACGTTCTGTCGTATCTGCGAAGCGAGCTGCGGGCTGGTCGCAGAGGTCGACGACGAGCGTCGTGTACTGCGGCTGCTGCCCGACCCGGAGCACGTGGTCAGCCGCGGCTTCGTCTGCGTGAAGGGCACGCGCTACGTCGACGTGCACAACTCACCCGACCGTCTGCAGACTCCGCTCAAGCGTGTAGGTGACCACTTCGAGCCCATCTCGTGGGACCGGGCCATGCACGAGATTGGCGCCAAGGTGCGTGCGCTGCGCGCGCAACACGGCACCGAGAGCGTGGGCATGTACCTCGGCAATCCGGCGGCGTTCAGCTTGCCCCACGTCGCATTCGCAGGCTTTTTTGCCAGTGCGCTGGGCACGCGGCACCTCTACACGTCGGGCTCGCAAGACTGCAACAACAAGTTCGTCGCGGCAGAAGAGATGTTTGGCTCGCCGCTGCTGCAGCCCATCCCCGACATCGATCACGTCCGCTGCTTCATCTTGGTCGGGTCCAACCCCGTCGTCTCTCAGCTCACGTTCGTCAGTGCGCCGCGCTTGCTCGAGCGTCTGCGCGCCATCGAGAGCGGCGGCGGGCGTGTGGTCTTCGTCAACCCACGCCACACCGAGTCTGCTGCCAGCTGTGGTCAGCAAGTGTTCATCCGACCGGGCAGCGACGTGTTTTTCTTTCTCGCGTTCGCCAACGAGCTGTTCGCGCGCGGTGGGGTCTCCGCCAAGGTCGAACCCAGCGTCGTGGGCCTGACGGCGCTGCGCGAGGTCGTCGAGCCGTGGCTTCCCGAGCGTGTCGCGCGCGTGACAGGCATCGCGCCCGAGCAGCTGCGCGAGCTCGTCGAGGCGTATCTGTCTGCCGACGGAGCCGTTCTCTACGCGGGGACCGGAGTCAACCAAGGCCCGCACGGGACGATCTGTGCGTGGCTGCTCAACGCCATCAACCTGCTCTCCGGCAACCTCGACCGACGCGGCGGCATGCTGCTGACCAAACAACAGCGCCGCAGTGCCAAGCTGGCCTACCCGACTGGCGACAAGATCCCGCACACGTACTCGCGCGTGGGTGGGCACCGCTCGGTGCTCGACTCCATGCCCGCGGCGCTGCTTGCCGACGAGATCACCACGCCCGGAGAGGGGCAGCTGCACGGGCTGTTCGTGTCGGCGGGCAACCCGGTGCTCAGCTGCTCCAACAGCGAGCGCACCACCGAGGCGCTGCGCAAGCTGGAGCTGATTGTCGCGGTCGACCTGTTTCGCAACGAGACGGGCAACCTCGCGCACTACATCCTGCCGGTGACGTCGTCGCTCGAGCGTTCCGACATGCCGATGGGCATCGCTGGGTATCAGCCCGTGCCTTACTTGCAGTGGGTCGATGCGGTCGTACCGCCGCTTGCCGACACGCGCGACGAGTGGTGGATCTTCTCTCGCCTGGCGAGCGCGTGTGGCACACCTCTGCTCGGCTCGAAGTTGTTTCAGGGCTGGCTCGACCAATCGACCGACGTGCAGGGGCGCGCCAAGTGGCTGCCCAAGTGGCTGCGTTTTACGACGTTGTGGCTGTTTGCGATGCTCTGCTCGCTGGAGCTCAAGACGCTGCGTGGACTGCGTAGACGGCTACACGGCGTACTGCTCGCTGCGCCGCGAGGCGGCGACTTCGTCGGCAAGAGCGTGCCCACCGCCCACGGCAAGGTCGAGCTCGCGCCGCGCACCTTCGTCGAGGCCGCCGGCCAGCTCGACCAGGTACACGAGCAGCAGCTCGCGGCAGTAGGGCGTCTTCGTTTGATCACCAAGCGGGAGAAGACGAGCCACAACTCTTGGATGCACAATGTCGACCGCTTCGTGAGCGGCGTCCGCAGTCGCAACTACCTTTATATGCACCCCGAAGACGCCAAAGAGCGCGGGCTCAGCGACGGGGTCATGTGTCAGGTTCGTTCAGACACCGGACAGCTCGAGGTTGAGGTGCAGCTGTCGGACGAGCTGATGCGAGGCGCCGTGGCCCTGCCGCACGGCTGGGGCCACCAGCAGGCATCGGGTCTGACGGTCGCGCGACGCACCCACGGGGTCAACGCAAACCTGTTGTCGCCCGATGGCTCGGCCTCGGTCGAGGCGCTCTCGGGCATGACGCAGCTCACGGCGATCTTGGTCGACGTGAGTGCCGTGCCGTCCTCGGCCCCAGGTTGACTAGGCGTCTGCCAGTGCGTCCGGCATCGCCTTTTGTTCCTGCGGATAAAAGCCCTCGATGCTGAACTCGCCGTTGGGCAGGTGCACCGGACGCGGGCAGAACTCTTCGCCGGGCGGGATGATCTCGGCCAGCAGCGGGTAGTACTCGAAGATGCCAGGCCCGTCGTAGGCGTGACAACGTTTGCCCATCTCCGACCAACGGAAGGCGCACACGTGCATCATCATCAGGTCGTAGCGCAAGAGACCGAGCGTCCAGAGCTGTGTCTGGTCCGTCGTCTGGGCGGCGCGTGCGGCCGCGGTCTGTGGGCTCTGTAGCTGGGCGAGGTACGCCTGTCGGCCGTCGATGACCGTCTCGTGCAAAAACATGTGGTAGCGCCACGTGCTCTTGAGCTCGACCTTGGGCAGCGCGCTGCCGATGTGGTGCTGCTCGGTGCACAGGCGCATCAGCCAGGCGTAGCGCTCGAGCAGTCGCTCGAAGCGGGCGAGCTGCGCGATGCCGTAGCGTGCGAGCAGCGCCGAAGCGCGCTCGTGGATGTGCGCCCAGTCGCCCCGATCGCGCTGTAGCTCGGGCACGAGCTCGGCCCAGAACGTAGCTACGTCGGCGGTGGTCAGGTCGCTCTCGACGAGCACCGCCTCGTCAGGGGGGAGGCCGGCTGCGTACGCTTGTCCGATGCGCGTGAGCGCGCGTGAGCGACGCCGGTAGTCGACGAGATCGGGATGGAACGACTCGGGCTCGGGCAACGTCAGCGCGTACGGCCAGCTCTCGAGCTCGCGCGGCGGCATCAGCTGGCCGAGCCGACGGATGTGCCACCACTGGCCCGTCTTTTTGCGCGTACTCAGCGAGGTGGGCGTCATCAGGATGGAGCTGACGCGCACCAGCTTGGGCGGCGCGTCGGGGAACGGATTGGCGCCGAGCGCCTTGGTGATCACCGAGTCGCCTTCGAGCAAACGCTGCGCGACGCGATCGAGCCAGCTCGAGTGCGCGTACGACGAGTAAGGTGTGCCGTCGCTGATGATGGAGCCAAAGAAGCTGCCGTCCTGGATGCCTGCGGCCGCGTAGTACAGCGCCTGGTCGAGGCGCGGGTGGTGCGGCGCGACGAACGGTGCGCGCTGATCGGGGCGCGTCGGCATGTAGCGATAGCCGTAGGCGTGCCACGTCACGCCGTCGCGACTTCCCTCGAACACCGGCACCATGCGGGTGGGCGCCTGCGCGTAGGGCGGAAAGACGCCGTATGCGTTGGCGATCCGAAATGGCGCAAACGCCTTGAAGAACGGCAGCACCTTCTTGACCCACGGCTGGTTCCACGAGCCGTCGTCCCAGGGCCAGTGCACCCACGTGCGCGACACCCAGGAGTTGAAGGCAAAGGCGGCGAGCGTGAGGACGAACAGCCCCGCGAGTGCGCCGTTGAGGAGCAGGCTGTGGGGGGTGAGTGCCTGGCTGGCCCAGGGCTCGGCGAAGACGTCGAAGATGGACGACTGGGTGTCGAGCAGGCAGGTCGCGAGCAGCACGTAGCCGATGTTGAAGTAGCCCCAGTTGCCCGTGAGCTGGATGCCGACCATCAGCATGGTGAGCGACACGAACGACACCACACGCAGTGGGCCCGAGAAGAAGCCGAGCATGGGAGCCACGACCTCCCCGAAAAACATGAAGGCGAGGCTAGCCTTGTGCAGCCAGCCAGGTGCGTGGTGTGCGAACCAGGCGAGCGGCGACGGTAGCGGTGCCCACACAAAGAAGCCCTGCAGGTAGAGCGAGTCTTGTTTGGTGGTGCCGATGAACTTGACCTTCCCGAAGCCGATCATCAGGCGCAGGACGAACCAACGAAACATGAAGGCCACGGCGGGCAGGGGCAGGGCACTGGTGTGCAGCTCGGGGAGCGTGCCGACCAGAGGCAAAAACAGCACCAAAAAGCCGGCCTCTTGCAGCATCGTGTCCCACGGAAAGATCAATCCCGCAGGCTCGAACGAGAGCCAGATCAGCCACGCGACAAAAAGTGCGAGGTAGCCAAGTGGTCCGCCGTACACGGCCGCGACGCCGCACAGCACACCGAGGATGGCCGCGCCGTGCAGCACCCGGTCGCTCGCGTGGAGCCAGAACAGGTTGGGGTACTCGAAGAAGCGGCGCAGCCCGGGGTAGTCGCGGTGGATTCGCGCGAGCTTGGTGGCGAGCGGCGACAAGCCCCGAGAGCCGACGGTGACGTCGATTTGGCTGACGATTGCGCCAAACGCCAACACGTACAGAACCCCCACGAAACGTGGAATCAGCCCCCAGACGAGCTCAGGCGTAATGCCATTGGGCATATGGTGTTTCCCTCAGGAGGTCAGAAGCCTCGATCGCTAACACGGGAGGCCACGGTAGAGCACTGCAATGAGACTCCGGTGCGGCTTGGTCCCGACAATCGAGCGCTGCGATCGATGCAAAAGTGAACTGTTGCTGCTGCACGCCGACGCCTCGCCCAAACCCCGCCATTGTGCGATCTGACTGACGCGTTCGCGATTGCGCCAGAGGCGCCGACGAGCATTGAGCCGGGTGCGCTGCGCGTGTAGGGTCGGGGCTCGGTAGACACGGAAACGAGTGTGGACCTGACCACGGTGGAGACCGACTCTCCGCCGGACTTGTCGCGACGAGAGGATCGGGATGTTGGAGACGTTGACGGCTGAGCTGGTATGGGGCCTGGTCCCACGGTTCGTCGGAGTGATCTACCTGCTCGCGTTCGGAGCGTTGATCCCGCAGCACGAGATCATGCCGGGGGCACGCCGCCTGGCCCCGCTCGGGCTCTTGCGCGCGCGCATTCGCCGCGACTTCCCCGGGCTACGGCGCTACTTCGAGTTCCCCACCGTGCTGTGGATCGACGACAGCGAGTTCACACAAAAGGCGCTGCTCTGGGCGGGCGCCCTGTGTGGTGCATGCGCCGTGTACGGCGGGCCCTACGCCTTCTACGCGCTGCTAGTCGGGTGGATCATCTGGCTCTCCGTCGAGCCGCGCGGACTCATCTTCCCGTGGGACACCATGCTGCAGGAAGTGGGCTTTTTGGTGCTGTTTCTGCCCGCGGGCGAGACACTGCCCAGCCTGCTGGCGACGGCGCTGCCGCTGCCCTCGGTGGCCTTCGTGTTCCGCTGGTTCGTGCTGCGTTTGGTGCTGGGTTTCGGCAAGGACAAGTTTGTCGGCACCACCAAACAAGACCTGCTGTACCTGCGCGGCTTCTTTGTGTGGATGCCGCTGCCCACGCCGCTGGGTTGGTACGCTCATCACGCGCCCGCTTGGTTCTTGCGGGCCAGCCTCGGCTTCATGTTCTTCGCCGAGATCATCGCGCCCGTGCTTGGGCTGTTTTCGGGCCCGCTGCGGGTCGTCTCGTTCGTCACGCTGGTCGGGCTGATGGCCGGCATTCATGCAACTGGCAACTGGGGGTTCTTTAACCTCGGCTTCGTCATGCTCAGCGTGTGTCTGCTCGACACCAAGTCTTCCATCTTCGACCTGCAGCTCGAGCCGTGGGCCAGCCGGCTCACCACCTTCCCGGACGTGGCGATCCATTCGACGATGGCCGGCTTGTTCTTGGTGAGCCTGCTCTACGTGTTCAACAACTCGTGGTTCATGCGCACCTGGCTGCACTGGCCGGCCGACATGTTCCCGCTCCCACACAAGTGGGTCCCGTGGGTCGCGCGCTTCAACGCGGCGCTCGAGCCGCTGCGCTGGCTCGCTCCGTTCCGCGTGGTCAACGGCTACGGCGTGTTTCCCCCGCACTCCATGCCCCCGATGCGCCTCCTGCCCGTGCTCGAGGGCAGCGACGATGGCGTCACCTGGAAGCAGTACGGGTACAGACACATCCCCAGCTTCGCGCACTCGCGGCCGCCGTTCATCGCGCCCTACCACGCGCGGCTCGATCAGATCACGTACTACATGACCATGGGCATCGACAGTGGCAGCCTGTTCGGCTCGCTGTTTCCGCTCGCCAATCCGTACACCATCAACGCGCGCGTGATCATGTTCGACCTGCTCGCGCAGCGTGTGCTCTCGGGCGACCCGCACCTGCTTCGCCAGCTCGGCCACAACCCCTTTCCCGAGGCGCCGCCGACGCTCGTCCGGGTCGGCATGATCGGGATGACGCCCACGCGGCCGAGCGAGCTGCGCGCGACCGGGGAGTGGTGGCACGTGCGGCGCCTGGGCACGCTGGTGCCGGCGCGCGGCGTGACGACCTGGCTCAACGAGCTGCTGATTCCGGAGCCCGAGCTGTTCCATCCCGATCTCGTGCGCTGGCGTGATCGCGCCGCGCCGCTGCGCGCAATCGTGGCCGCGCACGCAGCGGGTCAGCACCCCGACCAGGCCGTGTTGGCCGGCAGCGACCTCACTCTGGCCGACGTCGAGTGCCTGTGGAACGAGCTCGTGCCCATGCTGGCCGAGGCACGCGGCGACTGGACGCGCATGCACGAGCGCGAAGACGCGGTCACGGCGCGTTTTGGTCCCGTCGCGCTGTATCGTCTCGAGCGCGTGTTCGAGCGCTACGTGTGGTTGTTGCGCAAGCAGACCGGGCGCCATCGTTTTGGCCTCACAGAGCCGTCGCTGCCGGTGCAGAGCAACTTCCGCTACCACATGCTCATGCACGAGATCGTGCTCGACGGGCGCGCTGCCTACCACGCCGTGATGGCCGACCCCGCGCGCGTGGTCGAGCGTGTCGAGCGCTCCACCGATGCGACGCAGCTGTGGGCGCTCACGCTGTTCCGCTACGACCAGGTGATGCTGCACGTCAGCACATTCCGCTGCTCGCAGATGGGTCTGCAGAGCAAGATGCACGGGCTGCCGAGCTTCTTCGAGTACTACGACCTGCTCGTGGAGCAGGTGCCGCGCGGCGAAGAGTTCTGCCCCAAGTTCGTGCTGCACGAAGACGGCGAGCACACCATCGAGGGCTTCTACCCGCCGCCTCCGCTGCTCACGAGCACCCGCGCGCAAGAGGGCTGAAGTCTGGGACGACCTAGCCCACCATGAAACAGTGACGGATGGAGTCGGAGCCGTGGTGCGAGGCGCCGCCGGTTCTGAGGAGCCCCCGGAGCGGACTTCCTGTCCGTGAGGAGGCACCGCAGGAAGCGGTGGCGGATCGCGCCGCGGATCCGGCTCTAGCCGTTACTGTTTCGAGCCAGCATGTGGCGGTAGGCGTTGATCTGGTGGACTACGCGGCCACCGTTGCTCAGCGCCGAAGCGGGTAGGGCGCGCTCGAGCAGCGTGGTGTGCTGAATGAACGTGGACCCGTACTGAATCATCGCGCTCGGCTCGGCGAGAAAGCGCGTGAACACGGGTGCCGCGCGCCTGACCTGCGTGCGGAACGTGCTCTGTGGCTTCATACGCCGACGAATCGCGGCCTTGACCTGCTCGGAGATGTCGCTGTCGTTCTCCCAGCGTAGACCGTGCCCAGCGTCGGCCTTGCAGCGCTCGAGCTCTTGTTTGCGCTCGTCGGTGACGAAGTCGACCCAGGAGAAGTGTCCGCCCGGCTTGAGCACGCGGCCCACCTCTTTGAAGAACGCGCCGAGGTTGGGGTAGTTGTGCGAGCTCTCCACGTTGAGGACGACGTCGAACTCAGCGTCGCCGAACGGTAGGTTCTCCGCGTCGCCGTGGACGTAGTGCAGCACCTCGGGGCGCGAGAAACGCGCGTTGGCGCGAGCGACCGCGAGGCGCGCGAGATCGACGCCCACGAACGTGCTCTGACGCTCGTTGCGCGAGAGGAAGTTGAGCCCGGCGCCGGCGCCGCTGCCGACCTCGAGGATCTTGCGCGGCGTGCCTTCGACCGAGGGCACCTGGTGCAGCGTGAAGTAGTACAGCTGCTCGGAGTAGCCGTCCGAGCCATGGCGATCGTACTCGCCGAGTTTCTGCTCGATCTGGTGGTGTGCTCGCTCGTCGAACAGGCCCCAGTTCCAGAACGGAAGCGCAAAGTCGTCGGCCCAGTCGTCGTACGAGGCGCTGACCTGCTTTTTGATCGACTCTTGTTCGCTGTTGGTCAGGCTCTGACTCTGACCGCTGATCATGAGTCGTGCGAGAGCGTTCCCGTAGTCGCTCCAGGTCTTGTGCTCTCTGCGCAGGTTCATTCCAAATCTCCTTTGCTGTATCGGTTGGGCATGGTCGGGTCCGGAGCTACTCACCGCGCGACGAGCCGAAGGCCCACGCTGCCTGAGACGCAGCCGAGAGGTCTGTACACATGCGACGCTTCGTACTCTTTTTGCAGAAAGAACGAGCAGCGCGTGAGGAGGGTGTGAAAAAACACCTTGGCTTGTAGCGTCGCGAGCTGCATGCCGATGCACACGTGCGCGCCGCCCCCAAACGGACTGAAGATGGCGGGGTGCCGCTTGTGCTCCGCGCGCTCGGGCGAAAAACGCTCGGGGTCGAAGGTCAGCGGCTGGGTCCACCAATCTGGATGGCGACCCAGGCAGCCCGCCATGGCGCCGACCAGCGTGCCGGCGAGCAGCTTGTGGCCCCCGATCTCGACGTCGCACAGCGCGCGGCGCGGAAGGAAGTCGGTGATGGGCATGAGTCGTAGCGACTCTTTCCACACCCACTCGAGCTGATCGAGCTTCGAGAGCCCCTTGGCGTCGAGCGCGCGCGCTCCCACTTGGTCGGCCTTTTCGCGCAGGCGCCGCTGCCACGGGATGTGTTTGGCGAGCAGGTAGGCCATGCTGGTGATGCCGAGCGACGTGGAGTCGTGCGCCCCGAGCATCATCGTCAGAAACACGCGCACCAGCGCATGGTCGGTCAGCTCGCCGGCGACTCCGGTCAGTTGACAAAGCTGACTGAACAGGTCGTTGCCTGGGGAGGCGCGGCGGGCAGGCGCGAGCGCGACGAAGTAGTCCGTGAGGTAGCCGTACGCGCGCTTGGCGCGGGAGAGCCAGGGGTTGAGGGCCTGCCTGCGCACGAGCGCCTGGGCGCCCGACGAGGTGTGCCGCAAGGCGTCGTCGATGCGGGCCAGGTCTTCTGGATCTTCGATGCCCGTCAGCAAGCGGTTGGAGATCGCAGGAAACAACGCCTGCATGGCGGGCTTGAGGTGCACGCCGCCATCGGTGATCCAGCCTGCGATGGCACGGTCGACCTGCGGACGAGCGATCTCCAGGTAGCCGCGGATGGCGCTCGCGGAGAAGGCAGGCTGCATCAGCCGACGCACCACGCTGTGATCTGCGAAGTCGAGTGTCAGCAGGGAGCCGGGGTTGCCACCCTCTGCGTTGAGCCCGTCGAAGAACAGGTACTCCCACGCCATCGCGGTGGACCAGACGCTCTGCTCGTTGCGCAGGATCTTCTGGACCTCGTCGGCCGCGCACACAGCCACCATGGGCTGGGTCATGTACATCGAGCGATAGAGCTCGCCGTGGCGCTGCTGCATACGCTCGGCATGGGCGACGCCTGAACGGAAGGCGCCGTACATGGACTTGAGAGACGCGCTCACACCGACTTGGCCGGGAAGGCTCGTGGGGGGCAAGACGGGCCCAGGCACGCCCACGGGCGCTTCTGCACGTCCGATGCTGGCGAGAATGGCGCGGGCCGCTTGCGGTGCTGAACTCGAAGCGGCATTTGATCGGGATGCGTCTAGTGACGCGGTTTCGGACATCGTCGCTCCTCGGGTGCCTGCGCGCTCGCGCACCCGCAGCGCGACTGTTGCCTGCAAGTTGGCCTGCCGAAAAGTCTCTTCTGTCGTATGCGGCGAGATTCGCACGCACCCGAGCGCAAATGGTGGCCCTGAGCTCAGACTACCGACGACGCGGTCCGAAAACTGCGTTGCCACTATCACTGCGCCCTGCCGTCGAAGCGCGCGGTCTTCCGCGCGCGAGCGAAGAGCCGACGGCGCGCGGTCTTCCGCGCGCGAGCGAAGTGCCGACGGCGCGCGGTCTTCCGCGCGCGAGCGAAGAGCCGACGGCGCGCTACGACCGATGCGGTAGACCACTCGCGGCCACGCCGTGCGTTCGAATCCAACGGTTGAGGAAATCGGCCGCGCGATTGTGTGCGTCTCGCTGGGTCCGCTCGAGAAACTTCTCGATGAGTCCGCCCACGCCGTAGACCTTGACGGTATTCTCGACTACGGTCACGCGCTCACAGCGTGTTCCGTCACCCAGCGGACGCGTGCTGATCTCGAACGTCGTGCCGAACTTGTCGGCATTCTGTTTGGGCACGCAGCGCGCGCTGTACTGCTTCCGCACGCTGTCGTAGTCCCCAAACTCGCTGTACGAGCCATCGCCCACGAACTTCTTGGCGAAGCTCGGCAGCTCGACCTGGGCGGTGTAGTCGATGCGCCAGCGGGTGCCGACGTCGCTGACCTGCTCTTCGACGACCTCGTAGCTGCCGGGACTGCCGAGGTCCTGCCACATGGCCAGTGCCACATTCTGGTCCAAAAACAGCTTCCAGAAGCTGTCGACGTCCGTTTCGATGGTGTGACGTACCGTGTAGCCCAAGGCCCGACCTCCCGCTGTGGCTCTGCCTTAGCTCGCGAGCGAGCCGCGGTCACCTGTCCAGGCGCAGCACGGTTCCGTGGTGCAGAGCTCGAAAGATCCGTTTTTCGACAGTCTCCTACCTCGGGCGCCGTCCCCACGAACGGAGGACGCTGAAGCTCCAACACGGGACGATTCGGTCCCACCCGGGACAATCACGGACCCTCGTCAGCGCACCGTTTTTGAGCGGCCCCGGTAGATTGTGTCAGCGCGTGCGCGGGCTCCAAATGTCCCATGCGATTCGTCGAGCACGGCGGGCGACCTGAGGCGCAGCGCCGAGCAGACGCAGACCGGACGCGGCGTGATCGTGGCCCACATCGACTGGGGCTTGGACTTTGCGCATCCCGACTTCCGGCATCCAGACGGGCGCACGCGCGTGCTTGCACTGTGGGATCAGACCTGCCCCTACGACGCGCGGTATCCCAACCCCTCCAAGCTCGGTCGCGTCTATCGAAGCGCCGAGATCGATCGCGCACTCGCGACGTCCGATCCGTATCGTGCGCTGGGCTACGACCCAACGCAGTCCGATTCTGGCAAGGGCACGCACGGCACGCACACCATGAGCATCGCGGCGGGCAGTGGGGGGGGCACAGCGACCGAGCGGACTCGCCCCGAATGCAAGGCTCGTCTTCGTGCAATTCGCGACGACGCTGCCCAACGCACCCGCGCTGCTCGGCGACTCGGTGACTCTTCTCGAGGCACTCACCTTCGTCGAGAGCGTGGCAGAAGGGAGCTGCTTCGTGATCAATGCCAGCTTGGGCCGGCACGCTGGCGAGCACGACGGTTCAACCCTGACCGAACAAGCCATGGACCACTTTTTGTTGGCGGCGCCAGGGCGCGCGATCGTGCAGAGCTGTGGCAACTACTTCGACCGCGGTATTCATACGAGCGGCGTACTGAGACCGGGTCAGACCGAGCGGCGGCGGATGCTCGTCGAAGAGGGCGACCGCACGCCCAACGAGCTCGACCTGTGGTATCCGGGTGCGGATCGCTTTCGTGTCACGGTGCGCGGCCCTGGTCGCGTTGGCGAGGTCAGCGTTCGTGGCGACGAGCAGGCCCTCGTCGTGGTCGATGGGCAAGTGCTCGGCCGGCTCTATCATCGGCTCGGCGATCCCAACAACGGCGACAACCAGGTCACGCTGTTTCTCTATCGCGGCGCACCCGCCGGGGCATGGGAGGTCGAGCTGTTCGGCGAAGACGTCGTCGATGGGCGCTTCCACGCGTGGGTGGAGCGCGACGCCGCGTGCGCAGGATGTCAGGCCCGCTTCGCGCCCGAAGATCGCGATCCGACCGGAACACTAGGCACGATCTGCAACGGCCTGCGCACGCTGGCCGTTGGCGCCTACGACGCGCATGACCCGCGGCGCCCTCTCGCACGCTTCTCGAGCGCCGGCAGGACGCGCGACGGTCGTGAGAAGCCGGACCTGGTAGCACCCGGTGTCGCCATCCTCGCGGCGCGTTCAAGACCACGTACGACGAGCGAAGAGGCCGCGCTGCTGACGCGCATGTCTGGCACCAGCATGAGCGCGCCCCACGTGACTGGCACGATCGCACTGATGTTCGAAGCCGCCGGCAGGCCGCTGCGCATCGAGGAGACGCGCAGCTTGCTGCTGGGGCACTGCGACCCGAGCGAGAGCACGCTCGATCTCGATCAGTATCGCCACGGCAGTGGCTATCTGAATACGGACGCAGCCGTCGCTGCGACTCTGCACGCCGCGCGCACGAACCGATTCACAGCACGCACCGCCCAAGGCACCGCACCACAACTTTCCCCTCGTGTAACTGATTGGAGGCAACTTCCGATGGACCCAAACAACAGCGCGAACTCGAGCTCCGGTGTGGCGCCAGAGCACGACGCAGAGGCCCGCTCCGACGAGCGCGGTACAAAACAAGGTAGGACCTCGAGGTTTCAGCCTTCGCCATTTCAGTTTCAGATCCCGCCCGCGGGCGGACCTCCGGCACTGGGCATTCCGATTGGCGGTCCTGGATCGCCGCTGGGCTTTTCGATTCCGCTTGGCGGCGCGAGCCTACAACCCGCGGCGCCCGCGCCAGTGGCGAGTGCAGCGCCCAACGTCACGGGCTCGGTAACCGTCGGGGCGGCAACTGCTCTCGGGGCCACGCCGCCGCGTATGGGTAGCGAGCTCGAGCCGGTCGCGGTGGCGACGTCTGAGCCCCTGTACGCGCCGCCCGCCCCCGAGTGGATGGAAGCCGAAGAATATGAGATCTCACAAGAGCGTTCGGGTCTCGGCTCGTCCGAGCCCGCCTTTGGCCAGCGTGTGCTGGCCGCCGCGGAGAGCCTGATCGCCGCGGGCTCGCATGGGCGCACCGTTTCTTCGTCGGCTTTGCTCCGCGCTCTGTTCCATGGGCCGAACGCGCTCGCAGCTCCCGCCGTGCAAGCACCGACTGCCCCGCTGGCGCCTCACGGGGCCGCACCGTCCGCGACCGCTCTCTTCAAGGTGCTCGCGTACCCGCGGGCGTCGGCGGCCCGTCGCGGTGCCATCGAGCGCCTCTACGGTACGCGCTACGCCGTGTTGGCTCGGCCGGGCGATCCGTTGTCCAACATCGCGCCCGCGCCTGGCGACTTACTGCTGCGGGTCGCGCGCGGCGAGGCCTGGGGACACGTCGCGGTGGTCGCTTCGCCGGCCTTGTTTGCTCACGAGCAGCTCGTTGCACTGCGTCTGCAGCCCGAAGGCGCGCCACGAGCACTGCCTGGTCACTACCTGCACGTCGTCGAACTCGCGCCGATTCGACGTCTTGCCAGTGAGCGATTTGTGCGGCGATTGTGCGATGCAGCGGGCGTGGTGTTGCCCGACACACTGTGGCTGCGGCCGATCGATCCGCGCGCTCTGGGGTCGAACGAGCCAACACGACGAGTCGACACGAGGTCGTTCAGCACGCATCGCGCCTCGTCCGAGGTCGGCTCGTGTGCGGTCTGCACCGAACGCCTCGGCGAAGACGCCGGAGCACCGGCGGTGCCAGTTCCGGCGGGCCGACTCGTCGTCAACCAAGTGCCTCTTTTGCGTGCGCATCGCGGGACGCGGCCCGATCTCATCTTGTCTTGGAATCGTATGCCGTCTGCTCCACGTGCCGTCGACGTGGTCGTGCATCTACACGGCTTCTCGCGTGCAGGCGCACAGATGAGTCTCGAGCGCGACAAGGAGCCGATGTGCGGCCTCGACTTTTCCGATCCCGACGATCCCAGCGCAGAGGGCCGGCGAGAGCCGACCCTGTGTGTCTTGCCGCGGGGTAACTTCTATGGCGGTCGCTCCGGCGCGGGGTACGACTTTCCGGCGCTGCTCGGCAGTGACGGCTTGAGCGAGCTGATTCGTCTGTCTCTTGCACAGCTCGCGGCGCAGCTTGGGCAGCGCGAGGTCTCGATGCGCCGCTTGATCCTGACTGCGCACTCGGGCGGCGGCGCTGCGCTCATGGGGCTGCTCGCCGGCACCGACCCCGACGAGGTCCACATCTACGATGCGTTGTACGGCGACGCTTCGAGGTTGATCGCCTGGGCCGGCGCGCGCCTGTTGCGGCCCGATGCCGCCGACTCTGCACTGCGTGTCGTGTACATCGCAGGCACCGGCACGGCCGCCCAGAGCGAGCGTGTCGCGCGCGCGTTACGTGGCGCCATTCCTGTGGGCGATCCACGTGCGACACGCTTTCGTGTAGAGGCGAGCGCGCTCCCTCACAATGCGATCCCTCGCCGCTCTGGTTTTCGGCTGCTGCGCGATGCAGGCGCAGATCTGACGGCGCGGGTGCACACGCGCGTGGACCAGGCGCCAACGCGCGAGCACTCCGACGCCCCGGTGCCAGAGCGGGCTGACGAAGGCGAGCCAGGCGAAAGCGACGACTCGTCCGACAACCAACACGCGGGAGCGTGGGCAGAGGATCAGGGCTTCGCCGACGACGATGGCCCGCCGCCGATCATCCCCACCAAGACACCTCTCGCGGTCCCGCCTGGAACGCCCGTTCCATTTGCCCCCGCGCCGGGTCCAGGTAGCTTCTGGCCCATCATCACCTCCCATCGTACGGGCCGCTCGGTGAGCTTCTTGGCGGACGACGGCACCACGGTCGGGCAAGCGGGCCGTCGTTTTTTTGCCGATCGCACGAGCGGCAATCGTCATCACGCGGGGGTCGACCTGTTTGCCAACTTGGACGATCGCGTGGTCGCGATCGAAGACGGTCAGATCGTCAGCTTCTTCGGGTTTTGCTGCGGTGAACATCACACCACTTTTGCGCTGCTGATTGCGCACGCGCAGCTGGTGGTCAACTACGGCGAGCTCGCACCGGACTCGTTGTCGCGCGCAGGCCTGCGCATCGGCTCTCGCGTGCGAGCTGGCGATCTCGTGGGCTTCGTCGGCCGCAATCCCGAGGGTAGCAGCATGCTGCACCTCGAGACCTACGTGCCTGGCACGCAGGCCAATGCGCGCTGGCCGCGCGGTGCGGCGGCACCCGCGAGTCTGTTCAATCCAACGTCGTATCTGCTGCACCTTCAGCAGCACGGAAGAGTGGGCGGGTCCGCACTTCCGGGTTTGCCCACTCCGCTACCCGGCCTCACGCCTCCCCCAGCAGGTCCCTTGGCCGCGCCGAATCGTCGTAGCCCGGCGTACATTGCCTGGGTGCAGACGTCGCTCAACGCGATCGCGCACGCCGGCTTGGTCGTCGACGGCATCAGCGGACCCCGGACCCGAGCTGCCGTGCGCGCCTTCCAGCAAAGTCGCGGTCTCACACAGGATGGCATCGTCGGACCGCACACCGAGGCTGCGCTGCTTGCGAGCGGCGCGACTGCCCCGTTTGGCGCGCTACCGACGCCTGTACCGCAGGTGACGCCTCCCACGCCGCCATCGCCACAGCCACCACCGCCGCCTCCGATCTCGCCGCCGCCGCAGCCACCGCTGTCTGCTGAGACGCCGATCTCCGACGCACTGGTGCTCGCGGTGACTCCGCTGCAGTTCGCCAATGCCGCCAACATCGACGAGTTCTTCCGCCGTACGAGCGGAGCCGACTTCGTCGACTGGTTCAACGCACGAATCGCCGGAACTGGTCTCTGGAGTCGCTCGCGGCTCGAGCCGGCCCGCACCCCAACGACGGCAAAGGCTCGCTTCCGGCAGATCTGGGATCGCATCCCCGAGCTGTTTGGCACACCGACCGTCAACCTCTTTCAGTTCCTCTCGCTGATGAGCATCATCATCAACGAGACGGGCGGCCAGATGCTCCCGATCTCCGAGCGGGTCGGTCGCCCTGGCCACCCGGGGATCGCGTACGCGTTCGATCGCATTCCGGGCACCAAACATTCCTACAACGCTGGGGGCAATCGCACGGCGCTCCAGCTCTTCAACGACAGCGAGTTTCTGAACGCACACGGCGGACTTCCGCTGGCCGCTCGTGTGCGCGACACGACCGATGCGCGCTGGGGAGGCGACGTCTATCCCCAAGGCGACTTCCCGACCTCGACCGATCCCAGCATCAGCGGCATCCTGCTCCAGGCCGACTTCTACAAGTTCCGCGGACGCGGCCTGATTCAGACGACCTTCCGCGACGCGTATCGGCGCGTCATCGCGCACATTCAGAACCACGCGCCTACGCAGGCCGTCGTCGCTGACTTCAGCAGACGGTGGGCCGGTCGAAGCGCGGAGAGTATCGCGACGACCACTAGCAACGAAGACTGGAATCGCCTCTACGAAGAGACTGACCTGTGGGTGGCCGCGGCCAGCGTGCATCTACACAGTCAGAGCAAGCGCAACTATCTGACGCTACCGCTCGACGCCCGCACTCTCAACGGCAGACAAAATGGTTCCATCTGGAACGTCGGGCGACAGGTAAGCGGCTCCGAGCGCTATGCAGACTTGCTGCGCGGCCGCGTGTTGCAGATGATTCGGGCGCTCCCGCTGGCCGCTGAGCGGCCGAGTGAACAAGCGGTGGGGTGAGGGGGAGACTATCGGCGGACTGACTAGAGCGTATCGAACTCTCTCCTGTCGATCCCATGCTTGCGCATGAGTCGGCCAAATACACGTCGGTCCTTACCAGCGCGCAAAGCTGCAGCAGAGACGTTGCCACCCGTCTCGGCCAGCTGCGCACGCACGTAGCGCGCTTCGAAGTCGGTGAGCACGGCACTGCGCGCGGCTCGGAATTCTTCTCGAGCGACACTGGCGCTCGCTGCCGCCGGCTCGCGAGCGGTGGTCGGCTCCAGCTGGATCACGTCGGCGTCCGACATGAGGAATGCACGATGAACGAGATTCTCCAGCTCGCGCACGTTGCCGGGCCAGCTTTGCGCCTTGAGCCAAGACAGCGATGTAGCGCTGCAGCGTCTGCGCCCGGTACCGTGGCGCGCGCTGAGCCTCGCCAGGATGTTGTCCACCAGCAGCGGCACATCGTCCTTGCGAGCCCGCAGGGGCGGCAGATGGAGCTGTCCAACGTTGAGCCGATGATGTAGGTCCTCGCGGAACGTGCCCTCTGCCACGCGCTCTGGTAGCGACTGGTTGGTGGCCGCCAGCAAGCGTACATCGGCGCGACGAGCCGAGGTGGCGCCGAGCGGGCGATACGAGTGGTCTTGCACGAAGCGCAGCAGCGCCACCTGACCCTTGGCTGAGAGGCAGTGCACTTCATCGAGGAGCAGCGTACCTCCCTCGGCCTGCGCGACGAGTCCGCGCGACTCGCCGCGGGCATCGGTGTACGCGCCGGAGACGTGACCAAACAGCTCGTTTTCGAACAAGTTGTCCGGTAGCGCTCCGCAGTTGACGGGCACAAAAGGTTTGCTGCGTCGTGGTCCCAGATAGTGGAGTGCGCGGGAGAACAGCTCCTTGCCGGTCCCCGTCTCTCCCTCCAACAGCACAGGCACGTCGTAGCGCGAAAGACGCCTGACCAAGCGACACGCGGCCTTGATCATGGTCAACGGCCCGGCCTGGAAAGCTTTGATCGAAGAGGAGTTCGGCGACGGAATCATGTCGGCCATCGACTTCGACTTGAAGCTGGAGCGCCTCGCAAACGCCAAGGGCGACCGCGTACAGCTCACCATGTCAGGCAAGTTCTTGCCGTACGTTTATTACGGCAACGAAGAGGGCGTGCCCGCAAACGGCCTCAAGGTACGCTGAGAGTGCGCTCGACCAGGCAGCTCGCTGAGGTCCGTGCCGTGCACCAGCTCCACGGTGGAGAAGGCACCCTCGGCATCGCGCTGATCGTCGAACACCTGCACGATGCCGGGGTGGTTCAAGCTCGATGTTCATGAGGCCACGATGTGGGAGGCGATCGCGCGCAGCACTGCAGGCTCGGGCATCCGCGGCACGCGGTTGTCGAAGCCGAGCACCAGCGCCGCCACCACTTGATCCTGGCCGTCTTGACGCGCCCAGAGCGGCGCCACGCAGTAGCGCTTGTTGCCCACCACCTTGTAGTTGGAGTCGATCTGCGAGTTGACGTCCTCGGTCATCACCGTCTGCTCGTCGACGTCGGCGTCGAGCAGGTTCTGCTCGGCCCACAACACCAGCTCGCGCTCGGGCGAGTCGTTGCCCAGGTGCGCGGCGGGTTCACCCTCGGAGCCCGCCAGCACCACGAAGCCCTCGTCCGCGGTGGAGAGCTCCAGCGCCACCTGCAGGCAGCGGGTGGCGCGCTCGCCGACCTGGGTTTCCGCGTGCTGATTGAGCATCAGCTGCACGCGCGTCATCAGGTGATTCACGTTGTCGAGCAGCGCGCCATCGCTGTCCAAGGTCACGCCGTTGGGGTTCTCGGCGCGGTCGATCTGCCGCCCCAGCGCGCGGCAGCGCTCGATCAGCGAGGGGATGCCGAGCGGCTTGAGCAGCGCCTGGGTCTGCTCCAGCTCGCTGTGTGCCGTCGCGAAGTCGCGGCCGATCAGGGCCACTCGTGCCAGCGCGTCGTGCAACGAACCCAGTGTCAACGCGCTCTGGTTGGGCTCGTTGTCGGCCAGCAGCTTCGCCAGCTGTTCGCGCGCCAGCGCTAAGCGCCCGAGCCCCGCTTCGGCGAGCGCGAGCTCGATCGGCGCGTTGAGGCCCATCGCCACGTACTTGAGGTCGTCGGGCTCCAGCTCGGACATCGCGTCGAGGCAGATCGCACGCGCCTGCTCGTGCTGGCCGAGCTCGTTGTGGGCGCGCGCGAGCACACCCCGGCTGCGCCACCAGCCCACGGCGCCGTAGCGCTCATCCACGGGGCCAGCATCGGAGAGCTCGATCGCTTGTGCGTACTTGCCCCGCAGCACCAGGTACGCCACGCGCGCAGCGCGCTCCTGCACGTGCAGCGAGGGGATCTCCGCGCTCAGCCTGCTCAGCTCCTGCACCGCGCGCTTCATCACGGAGGCATCGTGGGTGCGCAGTGCGAGCTTGGTGGAGTCCGCGGGAGCCCAGCTCTCCACTTGCCAGGCGCTGCCGAGCTGCACCGCGTGAACCTCCATACGCTGGCGGCAGGCCTCCGCGCGTTCCGTGTCGCCTTGCCCGGCGAAATGGCTCTTTCGCAGGTGCTCCGCGACCATGGCGAACATCGGGCCGAAGTGCTCCAGCTCGTCGGCGATCGCAAGCACGTCCGTGGAGTCGCGCCAGCACTCGATCACACCCAGTGCGAACAAGCAGCCGGCCTGGTAGCTGCGCCGCACCTGGTCGGGGAACTCGCGGATCGGAGCTTGCAGTCGCACCATCAGCGCACGTACCTCGCGCACCGAGCGCGCGGGATGGTCGCGCACCTCCGTCTCCAGCAGCTTGCTGAAGTCGTAGACCACGCTGGTCGAGTGGTCCGACCCGAAGATCGTGAGCGGCTCGAGCAGCTCGGCATAGCGGGCCGCGCGGTCGGGATCGATGCACACTGCCGCCGTGCACGTCAGCGTGGACACCGCCGTCATCATCGCGCGCACCTGGTGCGCTAGCGGGAGCGCGCGCTTTTTGCGCACCGCCAGGCTGAAGCCTGCCACCACCAGCGCGACGATCATCGACAGCTTCTTGCCGAGCCAGGGCGTCAGTGCGCGCGCCATCGGCAACCGGAGCACACGTTGCTGGGTAGTCAGCGCCAGGTCTCCGTAGCGCTCTGCGTAGCGGCGGTTCGCCACGTAGCCTGCCACCGCCAGAATGGACAACGGCCCGCACAGCACGTAGTAGTCCGCGCCTGCGTCACGCAGCAGCAGGTAGACCTCTTCCAGCATCGCGGCGTCCCGCGCGACGATCGCCAGGTCGCCACCGGCGTAGACTGTCATGGCGCGGTTGAGCGGGGCATACGCGGCGGCCAGCTCACGGGCGCGCGTAAGGTGCGCGCACGCTCGCAGCTGGCCCAGGGGCTCGTGCGAGTCGCCCGACGCGAGCAACATCCGTCCCACCCGTGCGTGCACGGCCAGCCGCTCGCTGGTGGCGAGCTCGCCGTGCAGCGCCTCGCGTAGATCCTGATGGGTGGTCGAGTAGCCGATGCTGTCGTCGCCGCGCAGCACACCTGCCCGCTCCAGCACCTCGATCAGCGGGTGCAGCTGGTCCGGAGCGAGCGCAGAGGCGGCGCTGGCCTGCTCGAGGGTCCAGTTGCCGGAATGCGGAACGCTCAGCTGCTGTGCCAACAGGCGCGCCGCAGTGGGCAGGCGCTCGAGCCGCGTCAGCAGACCGGCCTGGCGACTGCGCGGCAAGCTGTCGGCATCGAGCTCGGTGGGCAACACCCAGCCGCCCTCGACGTAGCGTGCGAGCCCGCTGTGCACGACATGTTGCGCGAGCTCCAGGCAATAGGCGGGGTTGCCCTCGCTGTTGCGTTGCAAGCGCTCGGCCAGGCGGTCGAGATAGGGTGCGTCGCCGAACACCGAGTGCAGCAGCTCGTACGTCTCGGCGGCGCTCAGCGGCAGCAGCCGAAGGCGCGTTGCTTGCCCGCGCAGGCTGGTGATGGCGGGCGAGAGCTCGCGCTGTGGGTCGCGCACGAGCGAGGTCACCAAGCACAGCCGCAAGGAAGCGACACCGTGCGCGAGCGCGGCGAACAGCGCCTGTGACTCCTCGTCGATGGCTTGCAGGTCGTCTACCAGCAGCACCGTGAAGCGCTCGCGTACCAGGCTGGAGAACACCTCGAGCAGCGCGCTCTGCAGGCGTACGCGCTCGTCGGCAGCGCTCTCCGCCAGCTGCGAGAGGCGCCCCACACCCAGCAGCTCCCTCAGCGCGGGTGAGACGTGTGCCAGCACGCTCGCGTGCGGGGCGGTGGCGGCACGGGTCGGCTCCGGTAGCGTGCGGAACCACTGCGTCAGCACGAGCTCTGCGCCCGCGTACGGTCGCAGCGCGCGCGAGCCATCCAGGCTGAGCGTGAGCGCACCCTCGAGCTGCGCCAGCACCGCCAGCTCTTGTAGAAAACGCGTGCGCCCCACACCTTCGTCGCCTTCGATGGCGAGCACCCGGCCCTTGCCCTCGCGGGCCGTGCGCAGCGCCTCGCTGAAACGTTCGCGCTCGCGCTTGCGACCCACGAACGCCTTGCTCGCGAGGTACCCTGCCGCTGCCTGCTCGGTGGCCTCTGGCGCCAGATCTGCCAGCGTGTTGAGGCGATCGATCAGCTCTACGGTACTGCCGGGGCGCTCGGTGGGGTCCACACGCAGCAGTGCGCCGAGCAGGTCGTCCAGCTCGGCAGGAGGCGGCTCGAGCCGATCATTGGCGGCCATCGCGATCAGCGACGAAGGGGGCACCGGATCGCGCTCCCACAGCTGAGGCAGATCGTTGAGCGTCCGCGCCGGGAAGGCGTTGGCGCCGGTGATCAGCCAGTAGCCGAGCGCGCCGAGCGCAAACAGATCGGAGCGTTGATCGAGCGGCGAGGTGCGCAACGCTTCGGGCGAGACGAAGGGTGGGGTACCCACCACGTCCAGCGGGAGACCGAACTCGGCCAGCGCACCGAAGTCGATCAGCTTCAGCAGGCCGCTGGGCGTCTCGATCAAATTGCGCGGACTCAAGTCGCGATGGAGCAGACGACGCGCGTGCAGCAAGCCGAGGATGGACGCGGTGTCGCGCAGGTAGCGGCAGGCGGTGCGCCACGGCAGCGGCGCGCGCGTGCTCAGGTCGCGGCCCTCCACCAGCTCCATGGTGTAGTAGGCGCCTTCGCTGTCGGTTCTGTAGTCGTACACCTCCACGATGTTGGGATGGCGCAGGCCAGCCAGCGTGCGGTACTCGCGCTCGAACAGCGCGTTCGCTTTGTCGCGCGCGCTGCTGTGCAGCCGCTTGAGCGCGAGCTGCGCGCCGTTGGTCTTGTCGACCACCGCGTATACGGCGCCCATGCCACCCTGGCCGAGCAATCGCCCGACCTCGTAGCGGCCCCCAACTATGCACGCGGAGGCCTCGCGACGAGGCGCCACCGAACTTTGAGCCATCAAACCCCCCGCTCAACTACCGAACCCGTGCGGGCGCGCGTCAATGGACGCGTTTGAGAGCAGTGTCCTCGCGTTGCGGTGAATGTCGGCGCGAGTGCGCCTCAGGCGACCCGGTGAGTGGCGATCGCGTGCAGCAGGTGCGGCTCGGGAATACGTGGCACGCGGTTGTCGAAGCCGAGCATCGGTGCACGCGGATGGCTCCGCGCTCCGATTTCCTAGGTCCGGTGCAGGATGCCGTCGACCCTTTGACGACCGCCTTGAGTTCTTCACCCGCAACGTCCAGGGCCCTGTCGTCCGCCCGGCCAAGATGCGGGGTCGCGAGCACCAGGCACACGCCGATCCCCCACCAGGCACCACGCAAGCCCGAGCCCGTTGTGATGGCAGTCCGTACAAAACGCAGAAGATCCTGCACTGCAGGACGCCCGACGCCGCGATGCTACGAAAGTCCCGACTTTCGACCGATCCAACATGCGCCTCGCGACCAAGTTCATCGCTGCGCAGCTCAAGTCCACTGGCCGTTGAACGCGCTTTGTGAGCCGGGGCCCGGTAAGGCTGAGGCCCGCGTCCCGGGTCTCGGCCATGGCGCTCGCGCATGTGCTCGTTATCCGCGGACTTTCGGCGGCAGGTGAAGAGGCGAACAGTGTAGGCACTTGTCTGCATCTGACGCCTGCGGCAGAGTAGCGGTTCAACGCAGCTCGGAGCCGGTTGTACGTGCCCGAGCGATGGATCTTCGCTCGCGCGCCCGAGGGCGCGCTTCGACAGCCCTGACCCCCCGGGGCAACCGAGGTGACTTCGTGAGCACTCGCTATCCACGAATCCGTAGGGCGTATGCCGGTGCTGCGCTTGTCCATGCGCTCGACCGTGTCGATGCGCTGGCGCACTCGGATGGACTGATCCATCTGGTCTTGGTCCGATACCTGGACGTGCTCGAAGCGGCGCTGGGCGATCAACGCGAGTCAGGTGCGACCCGCCCGCTGTTGCATCGTGCTTTGGAAGCCGTCCACGAAGCGCTCGACACCTTCGGCCTACTCGAGCCCGAGGGAGCGTATCGGCTCAACTGAGAGCTCGGTTGCGGAGCACGCTGGTTGACGAACCGCCGTGCAGATTGTCGTCGAGACGACGCCCACGTTGCCGCCC
>JBEGTL010000002.1:0-50571 GCA_041179425.1 Pseudomonadota bacterium
GCCGCTGCGCGGCTCGGTATCGGTGTCAACTTTAATCGGCCCTCCATCCATATTCTATTACGTACGCGGCTTGCGGCCTCATAGCTATATAATAGGGATGGACCCCCGATAAAGGTGGACACGCCCTTCGAGCCCGGAGTAACCTCTACGCCATGCCCTTTCTGGACATCGACTGGGACGTAGCTTGCGCTGCTTTTCAAGCCTCGCCGAGAACCCTCTATCACTTTTGCCTGGATAACGGCTGGAGCTTGCGTCTCCAGAGCGCGATGTTCGTGCAGCTCAAGCGGCGCGGTCTGGCTTCCTTAGTGCCCAAGCCTGGTCATGCTGGTCGAACCTATCGAGAGCCACGCCCTGTGGCGGAGAAGAAGCCGCGAGGTCGTCCGCGCACCCCGCTGCGCCCTGGTCAGCGTCAGGTGGTGGCCTCTGCGCTGCTCGAGGCGGGCTCACTGAGAGCGCTAGCGAAACTATTGGGAAAGAGCCCGACGATGGTGGCGCAGTATCGGGACCTGGAGTTGGGGCCGCCGGACGAAAACTGGTTGCAGCTGCTGAACTTACACCTAGCGCACACCCGGAGGGAGCGAAGCGACCAAGGGTGTGCCTGAGAGGAGCGCCGCGCGCGCCCGCGCGTGGACAAAGAATCGTGGTGGACACCGGACTGCAAGACGGGTAATCTCAGGGATGGTGAATAAACACAACGTTGCGACAGCACCCGAGGTTGTCTTTTTCAGCCTGGGGCGCAGGTGGCACCCAGCGCAAGAGGTGTGCGTCGACTACGCCGACTGGCTGCTACTGAAGCCGTACCGCTGGTACCTGCAGGCGCCAACCGAGCGCAACTTGTGCTGGTACGTCTGGGGCAGGCCGGAGGGCTCTTACGCGCTGCTGCATCGGTGGCTCATGCGTGCGCCCAAAAGCAGGGAGGTGGACCACCGGGATGGCAACGGGCTCAACTGCTGTAGGCATAACATGCGGTTGACGGACCGTCCCCAGAATGCAGCGAACCGCAAAAGTTCCAATCCACTGGGCCGAGGCGTGTCGTACGTGGACGGGCGAGGCTTCAAGGCCCAGATTCAACATCATGGAGTGCACCACAATCTAGGCTTCTTCTCTTCAGCTGTGGAAGCGGCTGACGTTTACACCCAAGCCGCGCTCCGTTTGCGCGGAGAACTGGCTAGCAACAGATGAAAACGCCCTGGAACGAAGATGAAGACGCAGCGATTCGGGGTGCGTACGCGCGCGCTCCGAAGCATCCGAACCTGGCAGCGCTCGGGGTGGTGCTGGACCGCGGCGTGACCGCGGTGGCCAACCGAGCCAAGAAGCTGGGGCTGTCGGCCGCCCGCATGGAGCCCTCGAAGCAGCGCCTCGCAGCGGAGATGGTCTCCCAGGGGAGCTCGCTCTCGGTGACCGCCGACCGGCTCGGCGCGACCAAGATGCAGGTGCGGCACGCGTGCAAGAAGCACGGCGTCAAGCCCTGCCTCAGGAGCGCGACCGACGCTCGGCGCAGCGGCCCCTCGGCGGTGACCCCTCCGAACGTCCAAGCTGCGATGCAGCTGGTCGCCTCCGGTCAGATGTCCATGACCCAGGCTGCGCTCGTGCGCGGCATCACCCTCAAGAGGTTGGCCTACTACTGTAGGCGCGACGGCATCGTTTCCAAGTTCTCCCACATCACAGGAGCAGCATCGTGACCACTTCCGCCCTCAAGCCCCTCAACGAAGAGTCCACCCGCATCGCAAGAGCCGTGAACGCTCTGGCGTTCGACCAGCACTGGCGCACCCTGAAAGCCGAGACCATCGCCACCGCGCTGGGGATTCCCTTCGGCAGCATGGTCACGGGAGAGGTGCTGGAGCCGAGCGGTGCCCGCGGCAAGAACTACGACTCTTTCGTGAGTGGCGCACTCATCTGCGCGGGCCAGCTGGGCGTGGGCATCGTCGAGGAGCTGCTGGGCAACGTCGCGGCGGAGGCGGGCTCGGCTCGGAACCAGGGCATCATCCTGCCGGAGGTCTCCCACGTCACCGAGACCGTGTTCGCTCTCCTCCAGGCGATGTCCAAGTTCCCGGCCGTCGCCATCGCGCTGGAGCTCTTCAACTCGAGCTCGTACCCCGAGCGCCAGCGTCTGGTCGCCGCGTTCGCCCGCACGGCCCACGTGTCCGAGGAGCGCGCCAGCGCGGCCCTGAACATCTGCCTGGCGACGCTGATGGGCGGCGCGCACGCGACTGCCGCGGACGCCAACGTGGTGGCCAGCTACATGGTGAGCGCCGTCTACCACGTGTGTGGCGTCGAGCTGCCCGACACCAAGCCAGCGCTAACCCCCACCGAGCTGCTCAACTGACATGTCCTGCACCGTCCGAGAGCTGGCTAACAAGTACCTGGACGCGCCGCCGGCCATGTGACACACCTAGGGTGTGGCCGGACGCAAAAAGACATACGACGCTGGTGATGGCATCAACCTTGCGAGCTTTGTTCGCCCCAAGGATGCCATCCCGCTCGAAAAGACCGACCTCGACAAGGTAGTGGTCCGCCGCGGGCGCCGCCGCGCGCTCACGTCGCTCGAAATCGACGTGTTCTGCCGCGTGCTGGACCAGCCCGCTACGTTCGAGCAAGCCTGCGCGGCCATCGCGGTCCCAGTGCGCACGATGCACGACTGGATTGCGAAGGGTCGCGAGGATGACTGCGATGACCCCATCATGTTGGAGCTCGCGGCCAAGTACGGCGCCGTCGAGAGCTCGGGCTACCGCGACTGGGCGATGCGCAACTTGCTCGACCACGCCAAGGATGACGCGCGCGCGGCCATCAAGGCAGCCGAGATTCTGGTCAAGGGAGCGAACACCGCCAAGAACATGAAGGTGGAGATGGAAGTCTCTGCCGGCGGCTCCAAGTCCGACGTGAACTGGGCGCTCGCGACCGACGAGGAGATGTCCATCGCCAACGCCTACGAGCGCGTAGTCGCGCGGCTGAGGGCCATCTCGTGACCCTGCGCGAGGTCGTGGCTCAGTTCGAGGTGCGCGCCTGGCCGAACGGCCGCTGGGCGTGGCGCTGCAACGGCGGCATCTGGCATCTGCAGGGTGTGCTCTCGTGAAGACCTTCCAGCAGAAGCTCGCGGACAGCTACGCCCGACTCGAGGCCGGGCTGGTCATCCCCAAGGAGCTGCTGCCGCGCAAGCCCGCGAAGCGCTGCGCCACCGCGCTGGCCGGTCGCTGGGACGTCGCGGAGTGCAACGGCGAGGCTTGGTCCGAAGGGCTGTGCACGGGCTGTCTAGTGGCGCGCGGGCGCCGCTACACCGAGGCGCGCAAGGCTGCCGAGGACGCGCAGCGCCGTCGCGACTACACCGCGGCTCGCCGCGCCGCGCGCGCGATGGGTGACAGCCAGCTGCTGAGGGAGCTCAAGTACCGCCGAGCGCACGGCTTCGAGCTCCTGAACATCGACATCTCTCCCGACGCTAAGTGGCGCGTCAAGTGGCAGCGTCTTCTTGGCAGCCCACTGGATGGCGCACAGACTGCAGGTGCCTCGCGGGAGTCGCGAAGAAGTTGAACGGGCCGTGCGCGCGCTGCGCGCTGCTCATGGCGAGTTCGCCAATCACGGCGACAAGTGGGCTGGGCTTATCCAGCACGAAAGCACCTCATGGACTCCAACTTCATCCGCGCATACATCGAGCGAAACGGTCTCCTAGCTTTCGTAGAGAAGTTCTGGCACGAGGCCGGCGAGGCCATCGAGCTCATCGTCGAGCCTCACATGGTGCTCATCTGCAAGCACCTGGAGGCGTGCGCCATCAACGGCACGCGCCAGCTCAAGCCAGAGACCAAGAACCTGGCGTGGGTGCGCGCGGTGCCCGAGCCCATCGACTACCTGGTGATTGCTATCCCGCCCGGTATGTCGCAACCTCACAGCGAGCCCGTCCTGCTGGAGCGCGGGTGGGTCGGCATGGGTGACGTCCGTGTCGGAGACCGCATCTACGGTTCGGACGGCAAACTGCACGCGGTCACCGCGCTTCACCCCCAGGGACCCCGCAAGGTCTGGGAGCTGGAGTTCAGCGACGGCACCAAGGTGCGTTGTGACGGCGATCACTTGTGGACGCTGAAGAACCGCAATGGCACCGTACGCACGAAGACCGCGCGCGAGTGGGCGGGCTACCCGCTCAAAAAGACCAACGGAGGCGCCATGGCGTCCACGCTATTCGCCCCCATGGTCTCGCCCATCCAGCGCCCCGAGGCCGACCTACCTCTCGACCCCTACACGCTGGGGTTGCTGCTCGGCGACGGGTCGTTCACAGCCGGACAGAGCGCCAACTTCACCTCGGCCGACCCCGAGCTGGTCGACGCGCTGGTGCTGCCTGTGGGTCTCAAGAAGACGACCTACAGCAAGCCGGGCACAACCGCCGTCATGGTGTCGCTCACGACCGAGCGCGGCCAGGAGAACGGCCTGCTGGACGCCCTAGAGCACCTGGGGCTGCGCGGCAAGAACAGCCACACCAAGTTCATCCCCAGGATGTACCTGAGCGGCAGCATCGACCAGCGGCTGGCGTTGCTCCGAGGCATTCTGGACACGGATGGCACGCAGGTCGGCAGCTCGGCGCGAATCACGGTCGCCTCCAAGGCGCTGGCTGACGGCGTGGCCGAGCTGGTCGAGTCGCTGGGTGGCACCGCTTCGCGCCAGGAGCCGAACGGCTTCTACTCGGTCTACATCAACCTGGAGCAGAACCCCTTCAAGCTGGCGCGAAAGGCTGACTCGTTCACCAAGGCGGCGCACCAGCGCAAGCCGTACCGCGCTGTGGTCGCCATCCACGAGACCGAGGCCCTGGAAGAATGCTCCTGCATCACGGTCTCGGCCGAGGACTCGCTGTACGTGACCAAGCACCACGTCGTGACGCACAACTCGAAGTCCAAAATCGTCTCGGTCTTCTTCCCCGCGTGGGTTTGGACGTGGTGCCCCGGGGCCAAGTTCATCACCACCTCGTACGCCGACGACTTGGCCATCGACTTCGGCCGCCAGGCGTACGACGTCATGCGCTCGGAGAAGTACCGCTCCGCCTGGCCGGGCATGGAAATCGAGGAAGGCGACCGCGCGGCCATGTCCGACTACCGCAACTCCAAGGGTGGACGGCGCTGGTCGATGCCTATGGGCGGTAAGGTCACGGGTAAGCACGGCCACTTCTTGCTGAGTGATGACCCGGTCAAGCCCGACGACCTCAAGCTCGGCGGCGACAGCGCGCGCGAAGCGCTCAACCAGACCAAGTACCGCTGGGACGCGCTCTTCAGCAACCGCTCGGCGCACCCGCCCACCTTCACGCGCATCGTCATCGCGCAGCGCCTCCACTCGGAGGACCTGAGCGGACACGCCATCAAGCAGGGCGCCATCCACCTGCGCCTGCCGATGCTGTTCGAGCCCCATGACGCCTACGAGAGCGTGTGGGGAAACGACTGGCGCTCCGGGGAGGGGGAGCTGCTCGCGCCCGAGCGCTTCCCTCAAAACGTCGTCGACATGCGACAGCTCATCACTCCCGCGCGTGACTTCGCCGCGCAGTACCAGCAGCGGCCGTCGCCCGAGGGCGGCGCGCACTTCCAGCGCGAGTGGTTCCTAAACAGGTACACGGGCACGCCGTGGGGGCAGGCGCCCATCATGCTCTCGGTAGACGCCTCCCACAAGGAGACCAAGAAGTCCGACTTCTTCGTACTTCAGGCGTGGGCCCGCCAGCGCGCTAACTACTACCTCGTGGACCAAGTCCGCGCGCGGCTCGGCTTCACCGACCAGCTCACCGCCATCCTCACGATGAAGGCCAAGTGGGCGAACGTGAAGACCATACTCATCGAGGAGAAGGCGAACGGCGCCGCGCTAGTGAACGCGCTCAAGAAGAACGTGCCGGGCGTCATCGCCATCGAGCCCGACGGCGGCAAGGAGTCGCGCGCGGCCTCCACCACGTGGCTGTGGAAGAGCGGCTGCATCTGGCTGCCGGCGAACGCTGGCTGGCTGGGCGACTACGTTGAGGAGCACATCACGTTCCCGGTCGGCTCCTACGACGACCAGGTGGACTGCACCTCACAGCTCCTGAACTGGGCCTCGGCGAAGGACAAGCACACGCTTTTCCTGCAGGCCATGGCCGTCCAAGGGAAGAAGATGAACTCCCTTGACTGGCTGCTCTGATTTCGGCGATGCTCTGGTCATGACGACCCGGAACACCAAGGATTTGTACTTCGACTCCCCCGCCCAGATTCAGTGCTTCGCGGAGGCTTGGGCCGACCGCATCGCCTGGTTGAACGGGGAGGCCACCGAGATGCACTTGGAGGAGCCCAAACGCAGCACGCAGCTTACGGTCCGTCCGCCTCGCATGCCGTCGCGCCGAAACGAGCTGCCGCCTCCAGCACATCTTGACCTGGGGTCGCGCTTCAGCCCCTTCTGAGATGACCGTGGTCGCCCGACGTGGGCCGTGTCACAATGCGGGATGAGCAACCTGCCCGCGCTTCGCGACAACATCCAGAACTTCATTGAGAAGTTCAAGTCGAAGGCCGTCATGGACGGCTTCGCGAACGCTATGACCGGCCTGGGCACCAGCCGGGACAAGACGACGTTCTCAGCCTGGGTGGCAGACCCGCCCCTGATGGATGACGAGCTCGAAGCCGTCTACGAGTCGAACGACCTGGCGCAGGTCATCGTCGACAAAATCGTGGACGACTCGCTGCGCGAGCCCTTCACCATCAAGATGGTCGACGGCGAGCCCGACGAGGACGAGGGCCGCTACATCATGAAGCGCTGGACCGAGCTGCAGGGCAAAGACGAGCGCTTCAAGCGCGGCTGCAAGTGGGGCCGGCTGTTCGGTGGAGGCGGCGTCATCGTGGTCGCCAAGAGCGGCACGAACACCTCACGCGCGCCGCTGCTCGACGAGAAGGTCACCGAGGTCGTGAAGCTCATCGACTTCGACAAGCAGCAGATGCAGCCGTACACGTTCAATACCGACGGCTCGGTGCGGACGTTCCTCTACACGCCCGTGATTCTGGGCATGGCCGCGGGCACCAACGTGCTGCCCATCGAGGTGCACACCTCGCGCGTCATCTTGTGCCCCGGCGCGAGCACCACGAACAAGGCCCGCCAGGCGAACGAGGGCTGGGACCACTCGGTGCTCAAGCGCGTGCGCGCAGCGCTGCTGTCCTTCGACGGCATGTGGAAGAGCGTCGACAACATGTTCTCTGACGCCTCCCAGGCGGTGTTCAAGATGCAGGGGCTCATCCAGTCCCTAGCTGAAGACACCGGCCCCAACGCGGTGCAGGTGCGCCTCCAGCTGATGGACCGCATCCGCTCGGTCGCGCGCGCCATCATCCTCGATGCCGGCGACGAGCAAGGGAACGGCGCCGAGGACTTCGAGCTCAAGGAGCGCGCGTCGCTCGGCGGGCTCGACGGCGTTATCGGCCAGTACATGGTGCGTCTCGCGACCGCCGCGCGCATGCCGCTCACCGTGCTGCTCGGCATGGCGCCCGCCGGCATGGACGCCACCGGCGAGTCGGACATGGTCCTGTACTTCAACACGGTGGACATCTACCGCCAGAACGTCCTGCAGGAGCGCATCGAGCGCATCCTGAACATGCTCGCCCTCGAGTACCGCGCCAGCGCCATCGTCGAGGACGCCTTCTCCAAGCTGGAGAGCGGCGAGGAGCCCGACGACTCCGATGAGGAAGAGACCGGCCGCTGGTGCATCGAGTGGCCCGAGCTCGCGCGTCCGAAGCCCATCGACGTAGCCACCGCCGAGAACATGCGCATCACGTCCGCGATGCAGCTGGTCGACGGCACGGTCATCCAGGCCGAAGAGCTGGCCTTGCGCCTCTCCGACGTGGCCGCGCGCGGCATCACCGCGCTCGACCTCAACTTGCAGCCGCGCCGCGCAGCACTCGAGGCAGCTCACGAGGAGGTCGCGAACCGCGAGGTGGGTCTGGGTAAGGCCGAAGCTACGGCTGCCGTCGAGACCGAGAACGCCATCAAGGTCGAAAAGTCCAAGCCGAAGTCCGTGGGGCCCAAGGGCAAAGCGCCCGCCGGCAAGATGAGCAAGCGAAAGACCCCTAGTAAAGCGGCGAAGCGCCAGGTATAAAGGGGAATGAGCTCCAAACACGACGTCTTCCTGAGCCTGTACGCCCGCTACCCGGGAGTTTTCGTCCACTTCGACGGCTTCCACACAGAAGTAATCATCGGCGGGGCCAAGCGCTCCGAGGGCGTCGTCTTTCAGTACGGCAAGGCTCAGGCGCGGCCCATCCCGGACCTCGACGTAAACAGCCTTGGCATTCGCGGCACGCTGTCGTTCGGGGGCCAGCAGCACTGGACGTTCGTCCCGTGGCTGGCCGTGTGGGCAATCGCTGCTGAGGGAGCCCAAGACGGCGGCGTCTGGGCTGCGGACGTGCCCGAGCGCATGATGGCCGTTCTGAAGGAGAACGCGCAGCGCGCGAAGAAGCCGAAGTCGGACGTCCGCGAGCTCAAGGCCACCAAGGCTGGCGCGGTCTACGAGCGCGAAGACAACATCATCCGCCCGCGGTTCGGCGCGAAGCGCAATGACTTCTCGGCGTAACACCCCCACCTCGCGAGCGCAGCTCGGCCCGCGCTCACCTGAGACCATCGCGCGGCGCTACGGCGCCGTCATGTCGGCCTTCAGCGCGCGCGCTCAGGCGCGCATCCAGAGCTGGATGGCGGAGGGCTCGGTGCTCGACCGCGTGCCTGCGCTGCGCGCGGACCTGTACGAGCTGGCCCAGCGCACGGAGAAGTCCGCGCGCGCGGTCGGAGCCGCCGTCACCCGCCTCGGCAGGGTCGACGTCGCGCGCATGCTACGCCTCAAGCCCATTCGCGGCTCGCACGAGGACGAGACTGCCTTCCTGGACCGCTGGTCGGAGCACCAGGTCGGCTTGCTGCGCAACGTCGTAGACAGGCAGCTGAAGGCCATCACGGACCCGATGGAGAACGACCCGCTCGGGAAGCTCTGGATTGTGCGCAACCACGCCCAGCTGGTCGCCCACAACGAGACCTTCGCCCTGAGCGACGACGTCATCGGGTTCTGGTCGGCGCAGGCCGGCGAGGACGAGTACATCTGGCTGACCCGCGGCGACGACCGCGTGCGTCCCGGGCACGCCGTGCTCGACGGCACGGTGCAGCGCAGCGACTCTCCGCCATTCACGGGGTCTCGCGAAGGCAACAACCACCCAGGGCACGCCCCCGGGTGTCGCTGCCAGCGCATGCCACACCGGGCACTCGAGGTCGGGCGCCCGCTCCGGTGATAGACTGAGGGCATGGCAAGCTCGCTCGGCTCGATTCCCGAAGATTTCCCCATCCATGGCGTCTACGAGTGCCCCCTGGTCGCCGAGCTGCCGTCGCTCATTTACGGCATGCGCGCGACCTTCCGCGAGCTCATCTGGGACGCGGAGGGAGGCTTCGCCGACGACTGGCGCGACCGCAGCTCGGTCGAGGGCACGCCCGAGGACGGGTATACGTTCCGTATCAGCCGTCGGGCTTTCAGTGCGGCCAACATGGGCATCTTCGCCGCTGGCGCGGGCTCCGGTGGCGGTGGCGTTTCGGGCGGCGCAACCGTCGTCCTGGCGCTCGCGCCCGGCCTGAACTCGAACGTCGAGATTCCCGACGTCGCGACCGTGAGCGTGGTGGCCGCGACCGGCGACACCGACACGGTGCTCGACTCCATTCTGCGCCCGCCACCCGCTGGCGGAGGTGACCCCGAGGCCACCGACTACCACTCGGTCATCTTCGTCAACGACCAGGCCACGAACTCACTCATCCTGCGCCCCGGCAAGGGCACGCCTTTCGCAGACCTCGTGACGCCCGACGGCGAGGACTACGTACTCGGCCCGCGCGAGGGCGCGGTGCTGGTATATCTGCACTACGTGAGCGCCTGGACCGTGCACCCGCTCGCCAAGCCCGACACCGGTGACGCTGTCAGCCTCCACGGCACGGCAGTCCCCGCCCTGTCCGACGGTGTGCTGACGTCCGCAAGTGGAGTTCTGTCATGGGCGGCCGCTGCTGGCACCGGAGACGTCATCGGCCCGGCTGGTGCTGTGGCGGACCGCGTCGCCGTCTACAACGGCGCCACCGGCAAGCTCATCAAAGATGGCGGCAAGACGATTGCAGCGGTGGAGGCCAGCGCTGCAGCTACGGCAACCGCGGCCGCTGCCACGTACACCGACACCCACGGACTCTGGTTCACGGGTCTGGACACCGACTTCACTGTGCTACCTGCCCAGACCATCATCACCGGCGCGAACGTCATCGGTGGTAAGACGTGGACCGGCGTGGACATCGGTACGTACTCGAACTTGTTCGCCATCCAGCTGGGAGTCGGTCTGCAGATGAAGGCCAACGCGCTGAACAGCGGCATGTACAACACGTTCCGCACTATGTCCCACATCAAGATTCGCCTCTCTGACATCTGCCCTGGAATCCACTTGAAGTCGCGCGTGCGCATCACCGCGGTCCAGGAGACCACTGGGGAGACTGCGGGCTCCGAGGTCACGCAGGTGGCACTGGGCTCGTGGACCCACCACGCCACCGACGTCAGCATGGTGCGCCTGGTGAACGGCTTCATCACGGGAGCGAACCAGAACCGTGTCGACGGGTGGCGCACAAGCACGTACGTGGACAATGACGACACGGCGCAGCCAGCCGCGAACCGTCAGGGGCAGATTCAGCTCGACTCCATCCCGGAGTGGCAGGGACACTTCCTGAGCTCCCCGTACACGCTCGCCACACCAGTGGTGTGGAACGACCCCAAGACGTTCGTCAAATCGAGGGGCTTCGACTTCCTGGCTAAGTACCGCGCAGTGCTCGGCGTTTCGGGAAACGGATTTCTGCAGACCAACTACGCTGACGCCCCGGTGAACCGCGATGTCACCGAACTGGCAGTGCTGGTGTCGGTGTCCACCGGCAACACCGCCAACAACACGTCATTGCTGGGGTCACTGCGGGCCCTCCGCATCGAGTACACAAAGTAGGCGTGCTAACCTTCAGGCATGGCACTTGAACGGTTCATTGACCGCCGCGCAGGCAAGCTCTCCAACGTCCGCCGCACCCCGCAGGGTGGCTTCCTAGTCGACGCCACGCTCGCGAAGGTGGGCGTCATGGAGTATTGGACCAACCCGAACTCGACGCCCCAGCCGACCAAGCTGGTAGTGCGCCGGTACAACCCCGCGACAACCCTGCAGGATGCCTGCCAGGGCGTGGCGGTGGCCCCGGTGACCATGGGCCACCCCAAGGAGTTCGTGGACACGGGCAACTACCAGAAGCTGGCCGCCGGGCACGTGGTGGGCATGCCGACGTTCGCGGACGGACACATCAAGGCGACCCTGGCCATCCAGGACGCCGCGCTCATCCGCGCCATCGAGCTCGGCGAGTGCCGCGAGGTCTCGATGGGCTACTACGCCGAGCACGACAACACGCCGGGCGTCGCCGAGAATGGTGAAGCCTACGACGAATCTCGTGTCAAAATCGAATGGAACCACATCGCTGTGGTCCCGGCTGGCCGTGCGGGAAAGACCGTGCGCCTCATGCTCGACAGCGCAGAAATCCCCCAGGAACCAGAGGAAACCATGCTCAGAATCGGCGACAAGGAAGTGGCAGCGGACGAGGCGCAGGGCGCTCTGGACGCGTTCTCGGGCCTCATGCAGGGCCAAGTGGCCAACCTCACGACCGAGCGCGACGCCGCGCGCGGCGAGCTCGCCGGCCTACAGGCACAGGTTGCCGAGCTGACCACGAAGCTTGCTGCGGCCGAGAGCGACAGCGCGCTCGATGCTCGCCTGGAAGCTCGCCTGGCTGCCGAGAAGGACGCCGCCGAGAAGGCAACGCGCCGCGCCAGCGTCGCCAAGCATTTCCCCTCCATCTCGCTTGACGGCCAGTCCGAGGACTTCGTCAACGGTCTGTTCGCTGCCATCCCCTCCGAGCCCACGGGCGAGGTCGATGAGCTGGTGAACGTGCGCACGGTGGTGCCGCCCACCACGGACTCCAAGCCGAAGCCCGAGTCCGCTGAGGACGCTCGCCGTCGGGTAGAGGCTGAGCAGCGCGACGAGTGGAAGCGCTCCGCGGAGTAAGTGCTACGCTTCACGTATCGCCGGTGAGTTGTCACCGGCCAAACAAGGGCCGACGTGCTCTGACGTCGGAGAAAAGGTAACAACGTGCCGGTTATTCAGTCTACTTTTGGTCAGCAAGTCTTCTCGATGCTCCCTGGCACGTTCCAGGGCGCGTACGAAGAGCGCTCCGTTTCTCCGAAGTTCGCACGCGGTCTGCTCCGCGCCGGCCTGGGTGCCTTCAAGGTCCAGGGCTTCGGCGGCGCCGGCTCGCGCAACAGCACCGACCCGGGCGAAGTGTTCCAGATTCCCTCGCCCTCGGGCGCAGTGGACGTGGACGCCATCGGCTCCGCGGTGTCCTCGGCGACGGGTCTCAAGACCGTCGGCAGCGGCGTGACCGCTGGCGTGGTCACCAGCGACATGCAGCCCGCGCGCAAGCTCACCGTGACGTTCGACGCGAGCACCGACTGGGATGCGACCGTCGCCGTCATCACGTACGTGAACAACGAGGGCAAGACGGTCTCGGAGAACCTTGCCGTCGCTACCTCCACCACGGCGACCACGGTTGGTTACGCCAAGTCGTTCGTCTCGCTGAGCATTCCCGCTCAGACGGGCTCGGGCGGCACCGCGACCATCGGCATCTCGGCGATGAGCGCGCTCACCATCGCTGACTTCGCGGGCGTCGTCCTGCGCCAGTCCATCAAGACGATGGTCAACCCCTCGAACCTGTACATCGGGCCGACCTCCGATGGCATCACCAACGCCAACACCCTGGCTCACTACGTGGACGGTGACACCGTTCCCTGCGTGCGTCGCGGTCTCCTGAGCGTGTTCACCGAGGAAGCTACCTCGGACATGGACCCGGTCTACATGCGCATCGCAAGCGGCGCTGGTGGCTCTCTGCTCGGCGCCTTCCGCAACGATGCGGACACGGCCAGCTGCGTGCTCGTGACCGGCGCGCGCTTCGTGCGCGACCAGGCGAGCGGCGTGGGCGTGGTTCACCTCGGCCTCGGATACTAAGCCACTGCACCTGACGGTGCTCGCGGTCCGCTTCTTCGGAGGCGGGCCGCTTTGTTTTTGGTGCGCCACCTTGCACTCAGGCAAAAGTCGCGTGCTAGGCTACTAACAGTTTGCAAGCCGCCTCTCACTGGCGGTCCCAACAAGAGGAACCACCTACCATGATTCGCACCTATGATGAGAAGGCGGCCGAGCTGTTTGCGGACATCTCGGCAGTACCCGAGTACTTCGTTCGCGACAGCGCAAGCTGGGCCAAGGATGCCCAGGAGACGCTCGTCTTCGCCCGTCAGCTTGAGACCATCAAGCGCCGGATGTACGAGGTCAAGTACCCCGAGCTGAAGAACCGCAAGTTCGTGCCCGAGAGCAACGAGGCTGGCGAGAGCACCGAGTACCTGACGTTCCGCATCTGGCAGGACTACGTCATGGCCAAGGTGTACGTCAACTACATGACGGACATCCCGATGGTCACGGCCTCGGGCTCCGAGGTCTCGGTCAAGCCCTACTCGGTGGTCGACGGCTACCAGTACAGCGTGGACGACCTCCGCAGCGCGCGCGCCGCGAACCTCCCCCTCATCGACAAGCTCGCGAAGGCCGTCAAGACCGGCATCGAGCTCGCGCGCGAGCAGCACGTCGCGTTCGGCACGCCCGAGGCGAACAGCTACGGCCTGCTCAACCACCCGAACGTCACGCTCATCACGCTGCCCACCGGCACGTGGTCGGGCGCCACGGCAGAGCAGATTCTGGCCGACCTCAACCACCTCGTGACCACGATGGTCGACGGCACGAACGAGCTGTTCGCTGGCGACACCCTGGTCATGTCCGTGGCGGCCAAGCGTCTCCTCGAGACCAAGCTGATGAGCGCTGGCAACAGCGCAGGCGTGTCGGTCCTCGACATGTTCCGCAAGCAGAACGATGGCATCGCCATCGAGACCTGGACGCTCCTGAACGACGCGAACGCAGCCGGCACCGGCCCGCGCATCCTGTTCTACAAGCGCAGCCCCGAGGTCCTCGAGTTCGAGGTGGCCATCCCCTTCGAGCAGATGCCCGTCGAAGTTCGCTCGCTCACGTACTCGGTGGTCTGCCGCGCGAAGTGGTTCGGCGTCCAGATTCAGTACCCGGCAGCGCTCTCGTACGCCGACAACGCTGGCGTCTAAAGCGCAGGTGTGCCACTCTTGGGGTGGCAACCTAAAGCTGGCGAGCTCAAACGTACCTGCCAACGATAACGCACTGACCCTTCGGGTCGCAGCGTGAACCCACAGCCCTCCCGGAAACGGTCGAGGGCTGTTTCTTTTTGGCTTGAGCGGGGTAGCGGTGGCGTGAGAGCATAGTCCTCATGGGCAAGACGGACAAACGCACCGCGGAGGAGCACCGCACCAAGTACAAGGAGTACTATCAGCGCGTCATCAAGCCGGTGAGAGAGGCTGCTAGGCCTCTGTGCAGCGCCCCCGGGTGCACGTCAAAAACCATATACATCCGCGGCAAGTTCTGCAAAGAGCACCGAGACCTCCAAGCACTAAAAGTGGTGGCGGACACCACCTCCTGGTACCACAAGAATCGCGAAAAGGTAACGGACCGGAGGCTGCAGCGGGCTTACGGAATCACCTTGAAGCAAGCTCGGGAGATGCTGGCTTCTCAGGGCGGTGTCTGCGCTATCTGCAAGAACTTGCTGGAGGACCAGGCGTGTGCAGGCAAGTCTCGAAGAGGCACGGTCATAGACCACTGCCACGAGACTGGACTCGTGAGGGGAGTCCTGTGCAGCTTGTGCAACAAAGGTTTGGGCCACTTCTCAGATAACCCTGAGTTTTTGGGCGCTGCCATAAGCTATCTGGCAGGAGCCACACAAAACCCTTGCCTCGGGGACGGCGCGCGCTAGCATCGGGGTATGAGTGACAACTACAGCGTGCGCGGTATCGAGAACCACACCTCGAGACTCATCATTTTGCCCCCCACGTACACCTTCCCCAAGGGAGTGCGGCTCGTCCCCGGTCTCAACCGCGTCCCGGAGCTCTACTTCGAGGAAGCCGAGCAGTACGAGCTGCCCGAGCGCGAAATCGAGAGCTTCGGCCGCAAGGTCAAGGTGCCCGCGCGCAAGCCCATCACGGAGGCGCTCGCCGACCTGCAGAAGCCGCTCTACCGCGCCGAGAACAAGGCCACCGGCGCCAGCGCCAGCGCGCGCCGCTTCCGTGGCGTGAACGGCCCCTACTCGGGACCGCAAATCACCATCTACCGTGACCCGCTCGCCATCGAGGGCCGCGAGGACGGGCCACCCCCGCCCGACTTCCTCCCCGAGGACAAGAAGCAGGCGAGAGCCATCATCGAGGTGACCACCGACCGAGCCGCGCTGAAGAAGTGGGCAGGCCAGGGTCGCGGGGAAATCGCGCAGGCAGCTGCCGCGAAGCTGTTGGCGCTCGGCAATGGCTAAAAAGTTCAACCACAAGCGCACATGGCTGTGCGAGGAGTGCGGTGCGGCGCAAGCCGAGTCCGACAATCCGCCCGACAGCTGCCAGTGGTGTGCGTGCCAGTTCTTCGACAACCTGCATGACGTCCTGAAGGCGCGCGCGCCCGAGCAGCTGGAAGCCTGATAGACTCCAGGATGGCCGTCCCTGTCATCACCGTTGCCGCCTTCCTGGAGATGTTCCCCGAGTTCGAGGAAGCCGACGAGGCACTCGTGCTCAAGCACATCGCCATGGCCGCCACGCGCACCGCCTCCGGCATCTACACCGCGGAGCAGCAGGAGCAAGCGGTCGGCCTGAAGGCGGCCACGCTGCTCTTGAAGAGCCCGTGGGCGCGCAAAGCGCGGCTGGTCGATGACACGCAGGCGTTCATCTGGGCGGGAGAGCTCTACGAGCTGCAGCGGTCCGCCACGATGGGCCTGCGCAACACCTAAAGGTCGGCCTCGAGCTCCAGTACGCGGTTGCCCGCATAGTCCTCGATGAGCTTGAGCCCGATGCCCCTGATGTACATCAAGCCACACTCACTATCCTTGACGCCGACCAGCACGTCTCCGTGCCGCTCCTTGGCGGCCTCGAGTCGGACGATGAGCTCGGAGAGTTTCACTTGAGGATGCCCAGGACGCGCTTGTCGCGCTCCGAGAGCTTGGCCAGCGCTTCGCGGCGCAGGCGCGGTAGCTCGGCGGCCTCGTGCGCGTCGTACCACTGGGAGATGGGCTTGGGCAGCTTGAGCTTGGCGTTGGTGACCACCGTGCACAGGTCGCACAGGTAGCCCTGCACGAGCTTGAGCTCCGCGCGCAGGTCTTCGTTGATTTCAGACGGGCTGGGCCCGCCACCGGAACATGGCATGTGTTTCTCCTCCAGCCACGATGCTAGGTTGAAGCAATGCTCAAGGTCAAGACCAAAGTAAAGGAGAAGGGCCCCGGCTTTGCGAAGCTCATCAGCGAGCTCGCGGGTGGCACCATCACCATCGGCGTGCAGGGCGAAGAGGCCACTATGCAGCACCCGAACACCGACCTCTCGGTGGGCGAGCTCGCGGCCGTGCACGAGCTCGGTCTGGGCGTCAAGGAGCGCTCGTGGCTCCGCAGCTGGTTCGACCAGAACCAGGCGCGCATCCAGGCCGAGACGCGCGCTGCGCTGGCGCAGGTGGCCGTCCGCCGCGTCTCGCGCAAGCAGGCACTCGAGGAGCTGGGCTACCGCTGGACCGATGAGATTCGGGAGAACATCCAGATGGGCCGCATCACGCCCCCGCTCGCCCAGGCGACCATCGACGCCAAGGGTCACGACATCCCGCTCCTCGAGAGCGGCGTGCTGATGAACTCCATCACCTTTCGTCTGTTCCTTTCGCAAATCAAGAGCGTCGCTGACCCGTCGCTACGCGCTGCCCTGCGCGCGGGAGTGGCCCGCAAGAAGAAGACGCCCGGTGTGCGCATGCGCCAGCACCGTCAGGTGCGCTCCCAGATGGCGAAGGCGGCCAACCTACTGTGGATGTGGCGCAAGCTCAGGAAGGCGCTCACACAGAAGCGCGGCAGCGACTTCAGGAACCACGGCTTCAAGAACTCGGGGCGGGGCGGGCTCACCGGCCGCGCAGGTTTCCCTCGACGGTAGGTTCTGGCTCGTGCATGCTGGGCTCATGAAAGACCCAACCATCTTCGAAAAAGTAGAATGGGAAGGCCAAGGCTACCGCGATGAGCGCGGCGCCCGCGTCCGGTTCTCCAAACAAGTCTGCGTGCTGGTCGACGGCGAGCAGCTAGACACGAAGCTCTGCTTCACCACTCGAGACGGCGTGCCGGCGCCGTGTCTCCGAGTGGACGGCGAGCGCATCAACTTCGACGACGCGGGCTTCGACATCGAGGTAGCCAGCGACTGTATCTTCGCTGCCAAAGCGGTCTGAGGCGAAGCGTGCTATCCTACTGGGTGGCCTACCCAACTTGGAAAGCTAAGAAGGCCGCCCTCAAGCTGGCCATCACCACCGCCCTCAAGCTCGGCAAGGTGCGCACCAAGAAGCTAGCCAACGGCACCTTCCTGCCGGCGAACGAGGTGGCCTGGGAGAACGAGCGCTCCGCCAGCCGGGCGAACGGGCACGTCTGGGTGGACCTCCGCCTGGGCAGCGTCGTCGCGGCCGCGCAGGACGAGACGCGGTACGAGTACGAGGAGAGCACCGACCGGCTGCTTGCGACCTACGGAGGCGCGCGGCGCTTCACCGTCATGGTCATCATCGCCACGGACGACCAAGAGGACGCCGAGGCTGTGGGCGAGCTCGCAGGCCGACTCAGGACGCGCATCGTACGCCCCGATATCCTGGAGCCGCTGCTGGCGGTCAACGTGGGCTTCGTCGAGGTGGCTGCAGCCCTGAACGCCGACTACGCGGAGGACGGCCGCATGGTCTCCGCTGCGATGCTGGAGCTCCGCTGGGAGACCACCGAAGCCGATGAGCCCGACGAGGACTCCTCCGGCGACTGGGTCAAGCTGGTCGATATGGAGGGCGATTTCTACGTGGAGCTGCCCACCGGGCAGGCAACGGTAGACGTGGTGGTCGACGTGAGCGGAGTGGTAGTGCCATGAGCTTCGTCGTAGGCGCGCGTATCCATCACGGCTCGCTCCGCCCCGGCGCCGCGAGCGGCAACCACGTGGTCCAGCGCTGGGAGGGGCTGCGCTCAGCGCGCGAAGCGCTGGTGAGCGCCGACTACGGCGGCATCTGGTACGAGACCGACACGAAGCTGTTCTACATCCTGGGCGCGGGCGGCTGGAGCCAGCTGGGCGGCTTCGAGGCTGACGTAGGAGTCGCGGCCGTCGCGCTGGGCGGCCACCGCCTGGTCTGCCGCACGGAAGGCTCCACGCTGGCGTACGCTAGCGCCGACGACGTGTTCTCCGCGCTCGCGCTGCTTGGGCTCACCACTGGTGCGTCCGCCGCTGGCGCCACCGTTGCGGTAGTTGAGTCGGGGGTGGTGACCGAGCCATCGTGGTCATGGACCCCCCGCGAGCCCGTGCTACTGGGGCTGAATGGAATACCAGTACAAACGTTGCCAGCGGGCGCATCGGTATGCCTTAGGGTAGGAATCGCCCTGAGTGAGACATCTTTCATGGTAAGGTTTGGGCACCCCATCCTTCTCTGAACGGAGCTGTTTACATGGCTAAATACATCGTCAACTCCAACGGTATCCTTGCGGAGGCGACCAGCGTTGGCACCTCCGCGGGTGCTGGAGATTCGACCAAGATTCCTCACCTGAACGGGTCCGGCATTCTGGACCCCACCATCGTGAACTCCACGCCCTCGTCCGCTGGCGCGGGCAGCGCGGGCAAGCTGCCGGCGCTTGACTCGAGTGGCAAGCTGGACAGCTCCTTCCTGCCCGTAGGTATCGGCGCCGACACGCAGTCCATCACGGCCTCCGAGGCGCTTGCCGCTGGCGACTTCGTCAACGTGTGGAGCTCGACCGGCGCCAAGGCGCGCAAGGCAGACGCGACCACCGCCGGCAAGCACGCGATGGGCTTCGTGCTCTCGGCCGTCGCGAACGGCGCGCAGGCGACCGTATACTTCGAGGGCACCAACACGCAGGTCAGCGGGCAGACCCCGGGCGACGTGTTCCTGTCCACCACGCCGGGCCAGGCGACCACCACCTGCCCGAGTGCCACTGGCAACATCGCGCAGCCCGTCGGCATCGCGACCAGCGCCACCACCGTCAACTTCCAGTACAACCGCCCCATCACGCTGCTGTAAGGCCATGCGCAAGGTGCTCAGTCAGGCGGGTGGCTCCCAGTCCGAGGTGCTGGTTGAGGAGAACTACCAGTCGGTGTTGGCGGCCAACGTGTTCTCTACGAGCACCGCCTTCGCTACCACCGGGCTCACGCTGCCTGGCGCAGCGCTTGCCAAGTACAGCTTCCTGGCCTACGTGCCGTTCTCGTCAGCGGCGGTGGGCACCGGCCTGAAACTGCAGCTGTCCTTGCCCAGCTTCGTGACCATGGCTGCGCGGTTCGAGATTCCCATCACCGCCTCCACCGCTGTGGTCGCGTACGTGGGAGCTGCCCCCGCCAACGCTACGGGCACGGCCGTCGCGGTCGCCGGCACGAAGTACCTGGCCAAGGTGGAAGGCATCATCGACGTGTCCGTGGCGGGCACGTTCGACCTGCAGTTCGCCTCCGAGGTCGCGGCCAGCCAGGTGACGGTGTACGCGGGCGCCTGCCTGACGCTGACCAGGCTGGCGTAACGTAAGGCGGGTCACCACTATGCTACGCTCAGGGTAGTTCCCCCCTACCCGAGGCTCACCATCGTGGCAGACGACATCAACAGCATCGTAGCGGTCGCCATTACGGCGAACTCGAAGACGCCCTCCCAGGTTGGCTTCGGGACCCCCCTCATCCTTACCTATCACTCCGTGTTCGCTGACAACTACCGTGTTTACAGCGACGTCGCTGGCATGGTGAGCGACGGCTTCACGAGCTCGCACGAGGCGTACCGCAAGGCAGCGGCCGCGTTCGCGCAGAATCCCGCACCCGAGCAGGTTGTGGTCGGCCGCCTGACGTCGGCGCCCAGCTTCGTGACGCAGGTCAAGGTGACCTCCGCGGTCGAGGCCCAGCACATCAAGTTCAAGGTCATCGAGCCCGTCGCGGGCACCATCCAGCAAATCGACCGCACCATCCCCGCGGCGAGTTCGACCACGGCAGAAGCGACCGCCATAGAGATTCTCGTCGAGGCGTTTGCCGGCGTCGACAGCTCGTCCTCTACCGACACCATCAGCATCACGCCCACCGTCGCTGGCCGCAAGGTCCACGTCTACGACTGCGTGAACTGCGCGGTCAAGGAAACCACGGCGGACGCGAACTACTCCACCGTGCTCGACTCGCTCTCGACCGAGTACAACGATTGGTACTTCATCTCGCTCGACTCCGCCTCCCCCGCGAACGCCGCCGACGTGGCAGCGTGGGTGCTCGCGAACAAGAATGTGAACCCGAAGTTCTACTTCGTCGCCACCTCCGACACCGACCTACTCGCCGGCACGGCCACCTCGGGCACGTTCGGTGAGTTCGCAACGGCTGCGGAGTCCACCTCGAACGACCACGTGGTCTCGCTGTACGTGCCGAACTCGCAAGAGGGCGCGGACATCGCATGGGCATCGGTCATCGGCGTGCAGACCCCGGGCTCTATCACGGCAGCCCTCAAGACGCTCGTTGGCGTCACGCCGGGCTCGCTCACGACCACGCAGCGCACCAACCTCGAAGCCATCAACGTCAACCACTACCAGACCGTGCGCGGCCTGAATGTGACGCGTCAGGGCAAAGTCGGCAGCGGCGAGTGGATTGATGTGGTCCACGGCATCGACGCGCTCAAGAGCGACCTCCAGGGCGCAGTGTTCGGGCTCCTCGCGGGCTCGGGCAAGGTGCCGTTCACGCCCGCCGGCCTGAACATCATCGAGGCGACCATCAAGGGAGTGCTCAAGCGGTACGAGGGCTCGGACGACCAGCCCGGCCTCATCGCACCCAAGAGCTCGCGCGTGGTGATGCCGAAGTTCAGCACCATCACCACCACCGACAAGGCCAACCGCGAGCTCCGCAACGTTCGGTTCTCGGGCATCCTGGCGGGAGCGATTCAGTTCGTCTCGCTGCTCGGGACGCTCACCAACGCCTGAAGATTGCTGGCGTAAGTAGCGCGCATCGCGCGCACGCCCCGCGCGCTCACACCCAGCTGCCTGGCCGTCTCTGTGGCGGTCAGGCCGTTGTGCTTGGCCCACTCGCGCTGCTCTGGCGTGAGCACGTACGCCTTCTTCGGTGCGCCGCCGCGCTTGGCGATGGCCGCCTGCCGCGAGCGCTCGCGCGCCTTCTCCGCGCGCCTGCGTTTTTTCTCGTCCCGTGCGAGTTCGACCTCGGGCGACTTCGGCCTACCAATGGTAGGTACGACGCCGTTGCGGCCGAACACTCGGTGTTCGCTCGAGACCTGAGCCATGCGCGACTTGCGCAGCTCGTACGCCGCCAGCGCGACGTCGAACACGTTGCGCGCGTGCTCGTCGAACACACTTCCCACGTCTTCCCGCAAGTTTGCCCAGCTCATACCCAGATGGTCGCCCAGCGCGCGCTACGCTGTCAATGATGAACCGCCAGTCGCTACCCACGCGCATCCAGTACCGAGACGCCACCACGGGTGAGCTGGCCGTGACCGAGGTCTTCTACGGCGAGCACGAGGCTGAGGTGCAGGAAGCGCTCCTGAGGAATGCGGGGCACACCGACCTCATCCGCTACCGGGACATGGGCCAGTACCATCAGGGCTGTCACGGCTGGGGCAACCCGTACACCGGAATGCCGGCAGGCGTAGTGCGCCGTTCAATCTGACCCGCGTGCTAGGCTTCCGTAAGGCATCTCACCGAGGTACTCATGGCGACCCCGCGTTTCACTACCTATTCGTTCAAGCAATACACGATTGCGTTCGGTCCCATCATCATGGACGGCTACCAGGCCGGCGAAGGATGCACGGTCGAGCACAATGCTGACGCGTACACGATGGAAGTTGGCATCGACGGCAAGGCAGTCCGTTCGCAGGTGCTCAACCGCTCCGCGCGCATCACCATCAACCTGAGCCAGACCTCGGCGTGCAACGACCTGTTGAGCGCCATCTATCTGCTCGGCGTGACCGGCCAGGACGCGAACGGCGTGCCGGTCGGCCCCGGTGCGGACGTGATGCCCTTCATCATTCGCGACAACAACGGCCGGTCCGTGTTCACCGCGGCCGAGAGCTGGATTGCCCGCGCGCCAGACCTCTCGCTCGACCAGCCGTCCACGAATCGTGCTTGGGTGTTCGACGTCGCCTTCCTCGACGAGTTCCACGGCGGCAACTAACATGCGCGCGCTGCTCGCGTTGCTGTTCGCTCTGTTCGTCGGCTGCGCGAGCCCGAGCATGGAGCGACCTGACGAGATGGGCGAGAGCGCCCACTGGTGCGCAGAGGAGCGCCCTGCGCACGTCATCGTGTCGGACGCCATGCCGGACGAGTGCGTGCTTGGACTCGAGGCTGCGCTGGCCTTCTGGGCGCACGATGGCCACGTCGGCTACGTGACGTTCGCGGTGGTGCCCGACGTGAGCCTGACGCCGGGACACCCGAACCCTCTCTTCATCCAGGTGGTGACCACGCCGCCCGAGGACCCTGGCGCCAGCGGCGACACGCGCGTGCACCGCATCACCGCCGACTGCATCGACTCGGCAGAGGTTCGGCTCGACCCGTACTACTGCAGCAAGGGCAACACCGAGGCGCACGAGCTCGGGCACGCCCTGGGGTTGTCGCACGTTGACAGCCAGAGCAACCTGATGTGGCCCGCCAGCTACCCCGGCAAGTTCGGACTCACGCCCGCGCAGCTGGCTCAGGTCAAGTAGCCGCGTCGCGGGTACCCTTCGGGCAGCTTGGTGGCCTGGACCTCCTTCTCCCACTCGGTCGCCTTCGCGTACTTCAGGCTGTTGAGCGCGAGCACCGCGGCGTCGCGAGCGCAGTCGGCGGCGACCTCGGGGTGGTTGCGCTCGCGGATGCGCTGGACGAACTCGGTGGCGTACACGGACGCCCACAGGAGCTGCTCGGGAGTGTTCATCCCCCGATGCTACGCTCACCAGATGTCCTCTGTCCATGCTCTTTGTGTCCACGGTGTCGGCGACAAGACGCCCAGTAACTTCGCAGACAAAGCCATGAAGTGGCTGTCGGGTGCGCTCTCCGCGCGCGGCGTCACCCTGTACGCCAACTCCGTGCACTGGGGCCCGCTGCTCGACCGCCACCAGGAGAAGATGGAACGCGCGGTCGCGCGCGAAGGCAGCTCGAACCGCATGCTGCAGCGCGCGGGTATGAGCGTGGGCGGCGACGCCCTGAGCTACCGCTACTCCCAAGACGCCATCAACTTGCTGTTCGACTACGAGTACAGCAGCCTGCGCGCGGACGACGTCATCATCTTCTCGCACTCTCTCGGATGCGTGCTCGCCACCGACTGGATGCGCTCGCGGCGCCTGGCGCGGGTCTCCCAGCTCGTCACGCTCGGGTGCAACCTGGAGGCCTTCAACCAGAACAACGAGGCGCAGTGGGCCGCCGAGTGCCCGTGGCAGGTGCGCGGGCCGCGCACGTGGACCAACTGCTTCGACGCCCAGGACATGCTCGGGTGGCCGGTGCGGCACTGGCTGCCGTGGGTTCGCGACGTCGAGGTGGACGTCGGCGGGCTGCTCACCCGGTGGTGGGGCGTCAGTCACATGGGTTATTGGACTGACCGCACCCTTTGGCGCGAGACCGTTCCACGCCTCATCCTTGGCGCGTAGAGGCCAAATACTTCTCGTACGGCTCTAGACGCAAACCCGCGGGCCTCTGACGCCTCTCGTACATACCGAGGGTGATGTTGCAGATGTTGCACAAGAAACCACGCACCAGTCCCGACCCGTGGTCATGGTCCAAGTGCTCCTGCTTGGTGTTAGGGACCAGCGACGCCGGGCAGATGGCGCAGCGGCCGTGCTGCAGCTCCCGCAGCTTATCGGCCATCTCTGGCGTGCAACCCATGCGCGTACGTCGGCGCTCGGTCGTTTGCAGGCGGTTGCGCTCCCTTTGCTCCGGCGTTTTCCTCTGCCTGGTGGCGTCGTAAGTCTTCATGTAGTCGCGATAGTAGTGTTTTTTGCACAGACGTTTGGCCGCGATATCGGTACGGTCACAGCCGGGGGCTTGGCACTGCATGATTCCAATACTGGAGCCGCCTGGCGCCGCAGTCAAGCTCGAAGCATCCTTGGTGCATGAGCGCACTATTGTCCACCACTCCGGTCGAAATCAACGGCCGCACCTACCAGATTCGCCCACTCGCGTTCGCGGACGCCCGCCAGGTCTACGCCAAGATGCAGCGCTTGCTCGCGCTCCACGGCGACGAGGCGGTCACCGAGTCCAAGTGCGGGCTGTTCCTGTTCGCCGGCCTCATCGGGGCCATCAACGATGACGACCTCAAGTTCTTCATCGACAAGTTCGGCCCCACCACCGTGTGCGCGCTCGACGCGCAGCGCACGCTCCCGCTGACCACGGACGAGCACCGCAGCAACGTGTTCGCCGGCTGCTTCGAGGAATGTCTGGCCTGGCTCGATGCTTGCGTGGACGTCAACTACGCGGGCGTCATGGCAAAACTCGGCGCCGCCAAGACCGCCCTGGAGGCCAAGGTCGAAGCGGCGAAGGCGAAGCCGAAGTCCTGAGCGACGAGCCCCTTGACCAGGACATCGACTGGGAGGTCTACGCCCTGTGCGTGTCCGGCGAGGGCGACTTCCTGCGCGCGCCGCGGGAGGTACTCGAGGAGTGGACCTTTGAGCAGGTTTGGGACGCCCTGGAAATCAAACGCATTCGGGCCGAGCGACGCCGCGTAGCCGAGGCTGCGGCGAAGGCACGAGCCAGGTGAGCTAAGCTGCAAGATGTCCGGAGTCCTTCGAGATATCGTCGCACGCTTCAGCGTCCAGGTGGACGACAAGCCGCTCACCAAGCTGGAGAAGTCTCTCAAGCGGGCGCGCGAGTCGGTCAACACCATGGGCACGTACGTGGCCAGCGGCTTCGTGGCTGCCGCTGGAGCCGCGTACTACTTCACCGAGGCGGCGTCGCGCGCGGAGGAGACGCTCAACGTCATCAACCAGACGTTCGGCAAGAACAGCGACGCTGTGGTGGCGTGGTCCAAGACGCTGGCCAAAGAGGTTGGCCGCTCCGAGTACACGCTGCAGAGCGCAGCGTCGGAGTTCGGCGCCTTCCTGAGCCCTAAGTTCGAGGACAAGAACGTCGTCACGAAGATGTCCGAGGACTTGTCCAAGCTCGGCGTGGACCTCGCGTCGTTCTACAACACCTCCGACTCCGAAGCGCAGATGCGCCTGATGAGCGGTCTCTCGGGCGAGACCGAGGCCGTCCGTAAGCTGGGCGTGGACATCAGCGACGAGGCGCTCAAGGCGCTCTACAACAGCGACGAGAGCTCGGTGAAAAAGGGCGGCCAGTACAAGGCGCTGTCCATCGCGGACAAGACGCTGCTGCGCTTTCAGAAGATTCTGAAGGACACGCAGGAGAAGCAGGGCGACGTGCAGCGCACCGCACAGGGCTGGGCGAACTCCATGAAGCGTGTGACCGAACGCTGGAAGACCTTCAGCGTCACGCTCGGCAAGCTCACCCAGAAGGTGATGCTGCCGCTGCTGCACAAGTTCGAGAAGTACACCCCCACTCTCGAGTCGCTCATCCTGAACAGCTCCGCGCTCGACTCCGGCCTCAAGCTGCTGGCCGTCTCGGGCGGCGTGCTGCTGGCCGCGTTCGTGGCCCTCAACTTCCCCGCGGTGGTGCTGGCGACGACGTTGGGCGCTGTGGTGCTCGCGTTCGAGGACGTGCTCACGCTGCTCGACGGCGGACAGTCCATCATCGGCGACTTCATCAAGGAGCTGACCGGGACCAACGACCCGCTCGACAAACTGGGCGACTGGACCAACGATTTCATCGGCGTCATCGACATTCTGACCGGCACCCTCTACGACCTCGCGGAGAACATCGCAGGAGTAGTCACGGGCAGCGCTCTGCTCAACGGCTTCACCACCGAGCACGGGGACGCAGCCACGGCGCGCGCGACGCAGCGCTACCGGACCAAGAACGACCTGGAGGCATCGCAGCGCGAGCAGCGCATCGCTGCCGCTGCGAAGGGTGACCAGGGCGCGTGGGAGGCCACGTTCGCGGGCCACACGAAGCCAGACAACATGCAGGCCGCTTTCAAGGCGGACTTCCTGCAAGGGTTCACCTCCGGTCAGGTCACGGACGTGGGCACCATGGACCGCGCAGTCGCGAGCGGCTTCGTGTCCCAGTCGTTCTCCAACCAGTGGCGCAACGAGATGGAGGCCCCGAGCTGGGCGCAGGGTGGCAGCGCAGCGGGCGGAGCCCCCGGAGCCGTCACCATCCAGAACAACGTCACCGTCACCGGCATCGGCAAGGATGCTGTCAAGGCGGGCCTCGATGAGGCAAACCGCGCTGCGCTTGCCAGGGTCTCCGAAGAGAAGGGCAAAAAGCAGTGAGCCTCAGCGACAACCCAGGCACCGTCCTCGCGTACACGGACCCCAACACGGGGCTCTTCAGCGTGGTCGACTTCGACATCCTGACCGGCGAGGAGCACACCATCTCGGCCGCGGTGTCGTCGCACCCCGTCGAGGAAGGCGCGAACATCTCCGACCACGTCAGGCCCGAGCTGCAGCGGCTCACCCTGCGCGTGCGCGTGACCGACTCGCCCATCAACCGGGTCACGCTCACGGGCACCTCCCCGGCCCCGCTGGCGGGCTTCTACGGCACCATCCCCATCGTGGGCAAGACGTCGCGCCAGCTGTCCTACGCCAACGTGTCCGGCGGCTACCCACCCCTCACGCTGCCCAATGGCATCCCGCTCATCGGCGGCCTGAGCGCTCCCACGCTCGGCGGCACGCGCCCGTTCGTAGCGCCCATAGCCATCCCCGGCGAGCGCGGCGAAGATTTCGTCACGCTGCAGGCCAACGTGCTCAAGCTGCCCCCGCTGCAGCGTGTGCGAAAGGTGTTCGAAATCTTCGAGGTCCTCTGCAGGACCGGCGTCCCGTGCGAGGTGCACAGCGAGCTGCGCTACTACCCGCGCATGCTCATCTCCCAGGTGGGGGCCCCGCGCGACGGCACCAACAGCGTGGAGTTCTCGCTCTCGCTGCAGGAGCTCCGCACCGCCAAGACTCAGAAGGTGTTCGTCCAGCTCAAGCAGCCGAAGCCGGCGCAGAAGCGCGCTGAGAAGGAAGCCGCTCAGGGCAAGCAGGCGGAGCCGTTCAAGTTCGACGACAAGGCCAGCTTGGGCGTGCAGTTGCAGCGCACCAAGGCGCGTGGCACCCCTAGCTTGACGGGAGGCTGATGTGCCGCAAATGATTCCGATTACCAAAAACGTTCCGAGCATGACGCAGAGTCGCGTGCTCGACGGAGTGGAGTACGAGCTCGTGCTGCGCTGGAACATGCGCGGCGGTTGGTTTCTGGGGCTGCTCGACGAGAGCGGCGTCGCCATCTTCCAGCCGCGCCAGCTCACCGTCGGCTCGGAGCTGCTGGGACAGGTGCGCTACGACGCGCGCACGCCCCCGGGCGAGCTCTGGGTCATCTCCGTGAAGGACGATGACCGCGAGCCCGGCTATCTGGACCTCTGCAGCGGCGGCTCGCTGTCGGACCTGCAGGGCACCGTTGCGCTGGTCTACGTGCCGGCGGACGAGGTCGGACCGTGACCATCGACTCACCGTTCCGCAAGGAGCTGTTCCAGCGCGACTGGCAGGTCATCGTCTCACGCGAAGGCCGCCCCATGGGCCTCGACGTCACCGAGCTCGACATGGAATGGGAGGTCGAGAAGTCACTCAAGCCTGCGCCCAACAAGTGCTCGCTCAAGATTTACAACCTGAGTGCGGACCACCGGCACCTACTCGAGTCGGTGAACATCTACGACCCGAAGAAGTCCAAATCCAGCACCGCGGGCTCGAAGGCAACCAAGACCACGAAGTCCATCAAGACGGGCAACCTGCGCGTCGAAATCCTGGCCGGATACAAGGATACGGGCAAGCACCTCATCTTCCGTGGCGACTTGCGCCGCGCGCTGTCCTCCGTGGACGGCGACAAAACCTGGACCACGAGCATCGAAGGTGAGGACGGCGGGCGCTCCGTGCTGTCCAGCCGCATCTCCGAGTCCTTCCCCAAGGGCACGCCGCTGCGCGTAGCCGTGGAGAAGTGCGCGGACGCGCTCGGGCTCGGCACCGGCAACATTCTGCAGGTGGAGGGCACGCTCGCGCGCACCACGTTCACCCACGGCACCGTGCTCGACGGCTCCGCTTCGAAGGAGCTCGCCGGCATCATCCGCCGCGCTGGCCTGCGCTACTCCATCCAGGACGGAGCGCTGCTGTTCCTGGACGTGGGCAAGGGCCGCACGCGCGCGGCGGTGAAGCTCGACTACGCCAGCGGTCTAGTAATGGCGCCCGAGCGTGACACTGCTGGCTTGGTCATCGCCACCTCTCTGCTCAACCCCGACCTAGTGGTGGGCAACTACGTCTTCCTGAGCAGCAAGGATGTGCTGGGCACCTTCCTCATCGAGAAGGTGACCTACACGTGTTCAACCATCGGCGATGACTGGTACGTTCGACTCGAACTGCGCGCTGCGTAGAGCCTCGGAGCGCAGGCCGGCACGCACCTCGCTCAGGACCACCTCGCGCGTCGTCTTGCTGACTCCGCGCTTCGCAAGCGCGCGCTCCACACTACCCAGTGCAACCAGCGTCGCACCGCCACCGCTGGAACCTTCCAGCGCAAGGGAGACCGCCGCGCTCGTCGCAGCCGCCGTGAGGAACTCGACCAGGTCAGAGCGGCCTTTCAAGCCGAGCTTGCTCTGGGCGAAGTGCTTGATGCTGCGCGCGATGCGCGCCTTGCGTTGCTTGCTCTTGGGTCCGAAGCTCATGGGTGTCTCTCCTGGAGTGGTTCCCGAAGCGGAACGCAAGCATCATGATGTCGTGGTGCGCTAGGCCGACTTCGAGGTTCTTGTCCACGAGGCGAGAGTGGCACAGGACGCGAGCTGCTGTCCATGTCAAACTTCAGCATGCCTCTAGCCGCCTCAGACACCCCGGACATCGGCGACGTCATCCTCGCGGCCATGGGCTCGCTGGTGCGCAACTTCGCCGTTGCGCAACCAGGCACCGTGACCAGCTACGACGCGGACTCCCAGACGTGCTCGGTGACCCCCGGCGTCCACCGGCTGGTGCCCACCATCGAGGACGGCGACGACGACGAGACCGAGCCCCTGCCGACCATCCCCGACGTGAAGGTGTGCTGGCTGGTCGGCCGTGGCATCCAGGTGAAGGGCACCCTCCAGCCGGGCGACACCGTGCTGCTGGTCGCGCTCGACTTCGACCCCAGCGCCTGGATGCGCGCGGGCTCCGCGCAGCCGCCCGACGACGCGCGCGCGCACCACTGGGCCCACGCGGTAGCCATCCCCGGGCTCGTGCCGGACACCTCGCCGTTCCCCGAGCCCACTGACGCGGCCGCGCTGGCGTCGAAGGTAGACGCGCTCATCGCCACGCTCAAGACCACTGCCCCGGGCCCGGCCTCGAACGTAGCCGCGCTGCTCGCCACCAAGTTCCCAGACGTCCCCGCCAGCGTGGGGCTGTCCGTGTCCGGCGGCACCGGTTCGACCATCCTCAAGCTGGGAGCGTAACGTGGAGCTCAAGTGCGTCATCAAGACCGACCTAAACAACCCTGACCTGGGTGACCTGTACCTGGGGGACGACGGCGACGCCGTGCTCATCCCCGACAGCGAACTCGGCGCGCAGGTCGCGCAGCGCCTGACGGTGAGGTTCAACTTCTTCCTGGGCGAGTGGTTCCTGGACCTGAACGAGGGCACCCCGTGGTTCCAGCGCATCATGGTCAAGGCCCCGAGCGACAAGGTCATTCGCGCTGTCCTTACCAACGTCATCCTGGGGTGCGAGGGCATCGCAACGCTCGACCAGCTGTCTTACAGCATAGGCCGCGACCGTCTGCTCTCGGTCACCTTCAAGGCCACGCTGACCGATGGCACGGTCTTCTCCAGCACGCAGTACGCCGCGTTTACGGTTGACCTGAGCGTCATCGAGGGTTGATGATTCGGGCATGGACCTGTTCACCAAGCTCAAGCTGGGCGCCATCTACAAGCCAGCCGTCGCCACCTCCCGCTCGTGCGCCAAGTGCGAGTCCACCGCCGTCTCTGCGGCCCGCGCCAAGACACCAGCAAGCTCCTTCAAGGAGCACCAAGCTACAGGCATGGTGTACCCCCCGTACCAACAGGGGGGCAGCGCCATCTGGCCTGAGCCACTGCCCTATAACCCGCACGCCGCCGCCTGGGGCGGAGCTCGCGGCGTCACCATCCCGGCGGAGAGCCCTCTCGCGCAGTCCGGATACCAGCCCATCATGGAAGACCTGAGGAAGATGGTGGAGCAGTGCGTGCAGGAGGCACCCACTCTGTGCCCCGGCGAGACGCGCGCCAGCTGGCGCCAGCGCTGCATCGATATGGATATCGGCGACGCTATATACTTCTACCGCGTGGCGGAGACCATCGCGGAGCGCATGAAGCTGACCTTCATGAGACGGGCGGAGCGCGGCGAGGGGCTCTTGGACTCCGGCCGCGCCTTCGTACAGGGGCAGGCCCACTACTTGTTCGACGAGGCCTTCACGCGTCGCACCACAGTCGAGGCCAGGTTCGGCGCCGACGCCCGCGGTTACCGCATCGTGGTGGTGGAGCTGTCACACACCCTGTTCCACTCCGGCCACGAACTGAAGGCCGCCTACACCCTGACGTGACCTGGGGTGCTACCTTGAGCTCATGGCTGGTTTGACTACCGCGGGGCTCGAGACGAAGTCCCTGGATGAAATAAACACGGAGCTTGACGACGGCATCCACGCCGACGTGAGCCCCACCCTCAACCTGTCGGCCACCGCGCCCATTGGGGAGTACAAAGGCGTCACCGCCAGCCAGCTCGCCCAGCTCTGGGAGGCGATGCAATCGCTGTGGGCTAGCTGGGACCCTTCGCAGGCGACGGGCGCCGCGCTAGACCGGCTGGGAGCCCTCACGGGCACGCGCCGCCGCGCTGCCACCAAGTCCAAGGTCCTGATGACGCTGGGTCTCAGCGCCGGTACCTACGCCGCGCAGTCCCTCATCGTCTCCAAGGTGGGTGACTCCACCGCGCGCTTCTCGAACGACGTCGGGGTCACGACCGCTGGCGGCACCGTCACGGGCGTGGCGTTCACGGCCGAGAGCACCGGTCCTACCCAGGCGGCCGCCGGCACGCTGACCGTGGTCGCCAACAACCCTGGCGGCTTCAATAGCGCCACGAACCCGAGCGACGCTCTGGTAGGCTCGCTCGCGGAGAGCAACGCGGCGTACCGCAACCGGCGAGACCTGGAGCTCGCCAAGAAGGGATCGACCACCGCGGACGCCATTCGCGCGGACCTACTGAGCGCCCTCAACACCCGCGGCGAGCCGCTGTTCGACTTCGTCTCGGTCATCGAGAACGACACCGACAACGTGGTGGACGGGCGCAACCCACACAGCTTCGAGACCTTGGTGGTAACGGCCGCGGACGACGTCATCATCGGCGCTGCCATCCTGGCGGTCAAGCCGGTGGGCATCCGGGCATACGGCTTGACCGATTCGGTTGACGTGCTCGACTCCCAGGGCAACCCCCACACCATCGGCTGGACCTTCCCCGACGACGTGCTCATCTACATCTCGGCGCAGGTCAACTACATCGCCGGCAAGTACGTGGGCGACGACGTGGTCAAACAAGCGCTTGTGGACTGGGGCGAGACCGAGCTATCGGTCGGCTACGACGTGCTCGTGGCCAAGCTGACCCAGCTCATCATGGACCTCGGCGGCGTGCAGGACACGTACGTCACCATCGACGACGCGCCAGGCCCGACCGCCAACGCGAACTTCGTCATCGGCTCGCGAGAGCTCGCGCGCATCGCGCTGGAGCGCATCGTCCTCGTGGGCGTCCCCCAGGCAGGCCACCCGTGAGCATCTACTTCATCGACCCACCGGGCCCGCTGACCAACACCAGCGAGCCCATCGACTTCACCACGGATTCGCTGGTGACGTCCATCTCTATCGAGTTCAACCCGCACCTGGGTAACGGCTTGCGCGAGACCGTGTGGGACGGCACCGCGGACGGCACGGACGTGGGAGGTGACTTCTCCTTCGCCTACGCCAAGTCGACGCACAGCGACCTGGACGTAGCAGGGCCGTACACCTGGCAAATCAAGCGCAACACGAAGTGGCCGGCGGAGTTCCGCATCCGCGTCAAGGAGTCCACGCAGCAAGGCGGCAGCCCGCCGGCACCAGGCTTGTACCCGGCGCTGACCCCCACCGTCCTCTCGCCAGTCGCGCAGTACGCGCTGCAGGGCGGAGCAGACCTCGCGCGCGTCTACCTGGACCGCAGCGGCAACGGCTACCACCTGACCAAGGGCACGCCCAGCGCGACGCCCGACCTCATCAGCGGCCAGACGGCTGTGGTGGGCGTGAGCGGCGCGGGCATCGGCAACGCCACGCGCCTGCAGCGTCCTGCGTTCACGGCTGCCCTGCAAATCACTGGCCCGCTGACCATCAGCGCGCGCGTGAAACGGACGACGGGCAACTCCGGCGTCATCGCTTGCATGTCCGGCATCTTTGGCGCGGGCAACACACGGAACACGCTGTTCACCTGTTCGATTCTGTCATCGGGGGCCATGGAGGTGTTCTGGGAGTCGACGGCTGGCGTCAGCAACCAGCGCGACAGCGCGGCTGGCCTCGTGCCGCTGGACACCTGGTGCTGGGTGACTTGGCGCCGCGACACCACGGACGGGCGCTGGACGTTCGGCGCAAACCTTGCGTACGAGAACACTACCCCGGGGCTCGGCACCTCGGGCGGCTCCGAAGCTTTCCTGAGCATCGCGTGCCAGGATGAGGCACCGGATATCTTCTGGGCAGGTGGCCTCGCGGACGTCAGCATCTGGGCCTCGCGCCTGAGCGACGCGCAGCTGCTGCCCTTGTACAAGAACGCCATGGGGATTGCGTAATGGCTGAAGCGATTTACACCCTCCCAGAGACGCCCGCTCCCGCGCTAGCCGCTGCTGATGCGGAGGGCACGTACACGTACAACGGCCAGCACGCCGAGCAGATGGCTGCGAACCTCATCGAGTTCTTCCGCAAGCCCCGCAACAAGGCGCTCATGCGCGTGGTGGGTGGCCAGGTCCAGGACGTCGAGGACGTGCTGTGGCAGCTCTACAACGCGTTCGACGTCGACAACGCCACCGGTGCCGCGCTCGACTTCCTCGGGTTGGTGGTGGGCGAGCGGCGCGATGACCGCGGCGATGAGAACTTCCGCGCAGCGGTGCGCGCGCGCATTCTGGTGAATCTTAGCAACGGTCGTGTCGAGGACATGATTGCTGTACTCCTGGCGCTCGACCCCGACATGCAGGCGACCATCATCGAGCTGTACCCCGCGGCCGTGCGGTTCGATGTCATCTCCACCTTCGCTGGCGCGTCTGCCGAGACGATGGCGCGGATGCTGCGTCAGGCAAAGCCGGCCGGCGTCCGGCTCACATTCGTCCCGGTGGACAGCGACGACACCATGATTTGGTCGAGCCCAGGCGCACCAGCGCCGCTCCACGGGTGGGGGGAAGACTGGGCGGGTGCACTCTGATGCTAGAGTGTCCATCATGGCCAAACCCGTTTCGAACTTCAACTGGGCGTCCAACGCTAACTACGCGACGGGACCGGACAACGGCACCGCCACCAAGGTAGCGCCGAGCTCGGGCGACATTCAGAACGGCTTCATCCGCAACACGGCCGCCATCGCTCAGACCATGAACTGGGTATTGGGGACGGCCATCAAGGAGTGGCTGACCTACCTAGCGGGCCTAGCGGCCGACTCCGAGTTCCTGGCAGACCTGGAAGCGCGCGCCTGGGACTTCGACAACACCGTGCACGTGGACGGCGCCTTCACGACGTCGAGCACCGCAACCATCGCCGGCACGCTGACCGCCAGCGGCGCAGCGCACGTCATCGGCAGCCTGGACGTGGACACCGACCTCAACGTGGACGGCCTCGCTGTCATCGACGGAACGGCCCTCATCAGCGGCAACACCACGCTGGGCGGCACGCTGACCATGCCGTCGCGCACCGTCACGCGCGCCATCCCCCTCACGTTCTCCACCGGCGCGTACAACAACGCAGGAGTGCACCAGCCACAGGGCTACCTGAACAAGCAGGGCATCCACTTCTGGGGCGACGACCTGGGCGGCCAATACTTCCGCCCGAACATGTCGTTCACCATTCCGCGTGGCTGCACGCTGACCCAGGTGTCGCTGGTCGGCGCGAAGGCAGCGGCCGCGTCCACTGACCCGTCGGTCACCCTGTACCTCGCTGTCGGCAACAGCGTCGACAACACGACCACCAACAAGGGTTCGACCACGCTCAACAGCACCACGGGCAGCCAGCGCACCATCACGGTGAGCTCGCCGGTGGTTTCTGACCAGTTCACGCAGTACGTCATCGAGCTCGTCCCGTCGCAAGGCTCGGGCTCCGGCGACACCGACCGCATCGCGTGGATTGACATCTCGTACACGACCACCCACGCTGACGAGAACGTGTAATGTCCTACCGTGACGACGAGTCTACGCCCATGAACCGTGCGCCTTCTCTCATGTCCGTGGCGGTCGACGTCGCGCGCACCCGCGAACAGGTAAAGTACCTCGTGGAGCGCATCGACGACCGTGAGGAACAGCAGAAGGCTCGTGACGAGCACTTCCGTGAGTCCATGCGTCTCGTGGTACGCGAGGCCGTAGAGGAAGCCGTGGAGGCGCACGTAGCCCCGCTGGCGGCCAAGGTCGAAGGGCTCGAGAAGTCCAAGCTCAAGCTGGGCGCCATCGCTGGCGCAGCGGGCGCTCTACTGCCGCTGCTCGGTTGGTGCGCGGAGCACTTCCATTGGTTCCTCTGAGAGCCTGCTAGGCTCAGTGCATGAGCCGCTTTCGTTCCGATGAAATCACGCTGCTACTCCCGAGCTTCCAGCCGTACGTGCAGGCCGTGCTCGACGACATGACCGCGCAGGGATTCAAGCCCATCCTATTCGACGGTCTGCGGACGCCAGCCGAGGCGCTGCGCAACGCCAAGCGCGGCACCGGCAAGGTGCAATCGCCGCACCTGTACGGGCTCGCCGCAGACGTCATCTGCGATGACCACGGGTGGAGCTGCCGCGAGAAGAAGTGCAAGTTCTACGCGAAGCTCGTGGCCGCCGTGCGCTCGCGCGGGCTCATCACCGGCGCAGACTTCCACAACGCGCAGGGCAAGCCCATGGTCGACGAGCCGCACTTCCAGGGCCTGCCGCCCGCGCAGGAGCGCAAGGTGCGTGAGCTCGGCATGAGCGACGAGTCCATCCCCGAGCGCGATGCTATCGTCGCCGCTTGGCTGAAGCAGCACGCTAAGCTCTGAGTACCTGACGCAGCGCGCGCACGTTGTTGCGCTCGCACAGCAGCGCGATGGTGTCGCACTGCTCGTCGAACTCTGCGCGGTTGTTGTGCTCGAAGCTCCTGAGCATCTTGAAGCGGCTGGAGCCGTTGGTAGTGAGGTCCAGCAGCTCGGTGTACCAGAAGGTGTCACCGTCTTCATCCGCGTCGATGAAGCGCCGCACGATGTCGCGGTTGTCGATGGCAGTCATCCGCAGCTGCCCCGACACTCGGTGGAGCAGATGCTGTGGCCGGCGGGGTCGATGCGACACTTGGTGTGGCAGATGCAGCGAAGCCCGCGCTCCGCGTGGACAGGCTGCACGGGGAAGCACTGCACACTACAGAGCGCGAGCATCAGTAGAAACTTGGTCCTCATAGGCCCCTCCTGTGGAGGAGCTACAGGGCTCCGTCCATCCAAGCCAACCATATCAAGACCACTGACCAGAACGCAACAGCAATCACTCCGGCCACTGCGTATTCGGTGAGGCGCCACTTCAGCATCTTATTCATGGTCGTCCTCAGGGTTCGGCACGGTCTCAGGGTCCAGCCAGTAGGCCAGCTTCTGCAGGTTGAAGGCGAGCAGCAGCAACACCTTGGCCGGGATGTACACCAGTGCGCACAGCACGAACACAATGGCCAGCATCAGACGAGTCAGCACAGCTCTGACTCCGTGGACAGCGTGGTGCCGTCCCATCCTGCGATGAGAGTGACCTTGCGGCCGGTGGTAAACTGGAAGAACCGAGCATCCTCGGGCTGGTACTCCGTCCAGAACTGAGACCATGGCCCGCGCAGCGTGAGGACCCAGTTCTCCTCATCGCGGCCGAACACCTGATGGAAACGCGACTTGAGCGTCTTGACGACGTCGCCCGCGCGGTAGTAGACGGTCTCGGTGTCGAACCCTCCGTTCGGGTACACGGTCTGCAGGACGAGCTCCTCGAGCCCTCCCTTGAGCACCAGTGAGATGGAGTGGAAGGCGTGAGTGTGGAAGGCTTCGCGCGAAACCTCGCCGACCTTCAGCAGCAGCAAGCTACCGATGCGCTTCGACTCGAGACCCCACACCCAGACCTTCGACTCCGGTCCACCGTCTTTCGAGCCCCAGTGTAGTTTCACGTTAGTTGCTCCGGCCCATCGCCTGGGAGGCGTGGAACAAGAAGGTGTTGGGGGTGAGCGCCACGTCGCCGTCGCGCAGCTGGTCGCGATGCTCGGCGCAGCGCTCCTTGGCGTCCGTGAGGAACTCGGTGCGGAACGACGCGAGCTCGGTCTCCGAGACGCCGTGCAGTGCGAGCTGTTCGGTCCGCGCGTCGTAGACGAACGGGACGTCGAACGACTGGCCGTCCTCCGTGCTCATGCGGAACTCACCGACGCAGCCCTTGCGGCTGACCTCGGCGAAGTCGACGTCGCTGTATTCCAGGACGCCGTGTTTGGTTGGCTGGGGGTCTTTCACTTGCTCTTCCTTCCGGTGGGTTTGCTCATTGCCACCTTGGTAAACTTGACGCCGGGGACACACGGCGGGTGCGTCTGGTTGCTCTCGTTGGCAATCTTAAGCACTTGGGCGATGCTCTTCTCGTTGAGAGTCAGGTGGCTGCGCGCCAGGGAGCTGGTCGACATGACCTCCACGTCGAACGACTCGACGTCCCAGATGATGCGCGTGCTGTTGCCCGCAAACTTCCACTTGTCGGGGATGGAGGCGAGCGCGTCGATGGTCGCGTCGTCGTCGCCGGCTGCGGATGCCGCTGCCGCGAGCTGGCGGGCCTCCACTGCCTTGCGGTCGCACGCCAAGGTGTAGGCGTTGACCTTGCCGTTCGCGAGCGCCTTGAAGGCCTCAGCCGCCTTGCGCGTGTCGCGGAAAGGCGCGCGGATGGTCTCCGCCTCGCGCTCGAGAGGCGCACACAACTCCTTGGGCTCCTCGGTGAGCGCCTTGACGCGCTCATGGGAGGCGTCGCGCTGCGCTATCCACCACTCGCACTCGTCCGCGCTTTCACACGGGACGTCCGCGTAGGCTTGCAGGCAGCTCTCCCACTGCTTGGCTTCCTCGGCGAGGGCCGTCTTGTCCACTGGTGCGATGGCCAGCTGTTTCATCTCTGCGGGGACGGGGCCTACGATGGCTTCGCTCATGCCTTGAGCTTGCTCTTCACTTTCGGCTTTTGCACGGGCAAAGTGCGAGTCGCGTGCGGGAGGATACTGACGAACACTCCCGCGTCGTCTTCCTCACGCGACGAGTACATCCGCTGTACCGTCAGGTTCGCGACCTGCTTGTCGTCATCCCACACGTGCTTGTTCAGTGCATCGAGCACCGACTTGGCCACGTTGTCGATGTCGCTGTGCACGCCGTTCTCGAACGTAATCCAGATGTGCACCGTGTAGTCAGTATCGGTGCGCCAGTCCTCGGGCAGCTCGCACGCCTCTCGGACCTTCTTCTCGTACGCGAGAGTCTTCTCTGGGGTGAAGGTCTGCACGAACATCTTCTTGCCCTTGCGGCGGATGCTGAAGCGCGGCCGCTCCTTGCCCACCGGCTTGCCGGGCACCTCGAAGTTCAGGGGGCCCGGTTTCACGCGCACGTGTGGTTCTTCGATGAGCATCCAGCAGTGTGCGCTGACGGCGCAGATGGCGCCAGTGTCCACCTTTATCGGGGGTCCATCCCTATTATATAGCTATGAGGCCGCAAGCCGCGTACGTAATAGAATATGGATGGAGGGCCGATTAAAGTTGACACCGATACCGAGCCGCGCAGCGGCGCTGGGGGGCCCGCTGGGCCCCCACCGATACCGAGCCGCGCAGCGGCGAGGCCCTCTAGCTTCCACATACGGTCGAGAAATGACCCCCTAGGTGGACGGCGTCGGCTGCCCTGTTGCTTATCTGCAGGCAGAAGGGTAATCTCGGGACGTGCAGCACTCCGACCTCGCCTGGCTCGTTGTTCCAGGCTGGAAAGGCTCCAAGCTCATCTCGCGCTCGCAACAGCGCACCGGCAGCTGGGCCGACTTCGTCACCGACATCGGCGCCCACGTGGCCGGCGAGAAGGAAGGCCGCGCGGTCATCCCCTTCCAGGCCGACTGGACCGACGGTGACACCCAGCCCCGCGCTGGCGCGCACGAGCTGCCTGGCGCGCGCTGGACCATCCTCAGCCTCGACCTCGACGAGTGCACCGACGAGCAGATGGAGCTCGCGTGCGCCAAGCTCGACGAGCACCAGGTCTCCTACCTGTGCCACTCGACGCACAGCTACGACCCCGACGAGCGCATGAAGGCGCGCATCCACATCCCGCTGGCGGCAGCGCTGCTCGAAGCGCAGGTGAAGCCCACCAAGACGCGCCTGGCCGCCTGGCTAGGGCTCAAGACCGACGCGGCGACCAAGGGGGGCCACACGCTCTTCTACACGCCGCGCTGCCCGCCTGAGCGGCTGCAGGACGCCTTCCTGTTGGTGCGCAGCGGCGGCCCGCTCTACCCCGAGCTCCTGCCATCCCTCGACTCTCTGCCCGAGACCGGCCGCGCCGCCGTGAAGCGCGCAAACCTGGTCGTGAAGGCGCGAGCGCGCGAGAGCTGGCCCGAGCCCGTGCGCACCAAAGCGGAGCTCGCGCTCGCTGACCTGTGCGAGCACATCGGCGAGCACACCGGCACGTCCATCCGCAACACGCTCAAAGGCGGCGTCGCCACCATCGCCGGCTACATCGCTTCCGGTCTTCTCGATGGTGCGGACGCGTACGGCAAGCTGCAAGCCGCAGTGAAGCTGCGCCACTCCTTCGGCGTGGATGACCAGGCGCTGGCGTACCGCCTCGAACAGATCGACGGCTTCATGGACTGGGGTGCCGCTCGTCCCATCGTGCCGTGGGGCTACGATGCCAACGGCGAGGAAGTCCACAAGGCGCTCGACAAGCTCTCGACGCAGCTCGTAGACCAGCGCCCCGACCGCCTGTACACCGCGCCCGAGGCCGCCGAGGCGCTCTACGCCTTCCTCAGGAAGCAGCGCATGGCACTCCAGGGCCTCGGGCTGGTCGAGGTCAGCGTGGGCGTGGGCAAGACCTATGCTCTGCGGCAGCTGGCCAAGGAGAGGGCGGAGCGCGGCGAGTACACCATCATTCTGTCGCTCGACCACGGGCTGCTCGGTCAGATTCGCCGCGACCTCATCGAGGCGGGCGTCGCCGTGCGGCACCTGCACTCGCTCGTGCAGCCCGAGGCGCGCACCGGCTCGCCCGAGTGCTCCATCCGCGCGCGCCCTGACGTCGTAGCGATGCTCAAGCACGGCGCCTCGCTCGCCGGCACGGTGTGCCCGAGCTGCGTGCACTTCCGCAACAACACGTGCCCAGCCATCGAGCACAACCGCCGCAAGCTGTCGGAGTACGTGCTGCTCGCGCCCTACCCGCTCGCGCGCCGCGCCATCGACCTCATCCTTGAGCACGGCGACGGCGGTGGAGCCCTCATCGTGTGCGACGAGGAGCCGCCGGGGGCAGAGCGCGTCGAGCTCTCGCACGAGGCGGTGTCCGCTCTGCTCGACTCGCCCGACGAGTTCTGGCAGCTGTTGCGCTCCGACCAGGCGCATGTCGTCCAGTGCCTCGCGCAGAGCTTGAAGGACGGCGACCACGTGGACGCCCCGCGCGAACTGCTGGACGGCGCCATCGCCTACCACGGGCAGCTGCACGCCCCGTCCCTGACCGTGAACGACCTGAGGCGCTGGGAGTTCGAGATTGCGGCCACGCGCGCCGTGCTTGAGCTCGCCAAGGGATGGGACACGCTCAGGAGCGCGCTCGTCATGGTGCCCGACGTCGGACGCGTGCGAGTGTGGCGCGCTGAAATCGAGTGCGACGCCTGGCGCATCCTCAGCGAGGAAGGCGGCTTCGTCCTGAGCGCCACGCCCGACCCGCTGCGCTACGAGGAGTTCCCGCTGCTGGTCGACGAGCTCGTGCTGCGCGTGCAAGACGCCCAGCCAGCGCAGCGCACGCTGGTGTTCACGCTGCACGGCTCACGCCGGCAGGTGTTCGAGGACGGCGACGTCAAGTGGGACATCGTGGCGGACGACCTGCAGGCGCTGTTCCGGCTGGAGCCCACCGGGCGCATCTTGCTCGGCACCTACAAGGCCATCAGCGACGGCTTGAAGGGCGAGTACGCGCACCTCTTACAGGGCCGCGACGTGGCGCTCACGCACTACGAGGTGGTGCGCGGACGTGATGACTGGCGCGACCGCGACGTGTTCTGCTCCCTGTACACACCGCGGCCCACACCGGACGACACCATCGCGGCGAAGGAGTCCACCGCACGCACCGACGCCGCAGCCTCCCGCGCGCTCGAACAGTTCCATGGCCGCGCCCGCGACCCGCAGCCACGCGAGAAGCCGGCTATTCACTACTGCTTCGGCACGGTTGCGCCTCTGTCCTGGAACGACCTGAACAGCTCGGTGAAAAAACGTGGCGAGTTGTTTGACAGCGCACCGACCACGACATAAGCTCTGAGTGCTGCTCCCCTCCTCCATGCTCCTCCCTTGAGCGCCCCGTCAGGATAACACTTGACGGGGCGCTCCCCTTTGCGTCACGCTGGGGCATGGTCTACATCCCAGCCAAAGTTCTCGACGCAGCCTGCGCTGCATACGCCCGCGCTACCGGCACGTACCCCAACAGGGCGGGCCTGCGCTCGGCGCTCCACACCATCAACGCTCAAGAGTCTCTCGACCGCGACGCAGCTCTGCTCGTCAAACGCGGGTCAGAGGGCCCCCACGCAGCACGGCCCAAACGATGAACCGCTCGTTCATCCGTTGTCTGGTTGCACTCGAGATGGCCGCCGGCCTGTTCGACGGTGGCGCCCAGGATGCGGGCATGGCAGCGTACGCCGAGGCGACGCGCATCATCGACCAAGAGCTCACGCACCCGGAAGAGTTCCTACGAGCCTTCATCGAAGCTGAGCACGTCCTGCGCACCTACATCTGGAGACCTGAATGCTAGCCAACATCATCATGTTCGTCGGACTGCTCTGCTTCATCGCCGTGTTCGTCACGATGGTGGCTGCGTGCCGAATCTTCTTTACTCTGAAGCGTAAGGGCACGATGCTGGTCATCGAAGAGAGGCCCAAAGTGAAGTCCAACTCCAGCGTGCAGAACTTCTTCCAAATCGACGAGACCAACGAGCTCCTGTCGCGAGCGTTCGGTCCGGCCAACGTGAGCCGCAAGCTCGAGATGCCTCTGCATCTGGACGTCACGCTCGAAGCAGACGAGGCGTGGGAGACCGAAGAGCCCACCATCCAGCTGGCTCAGAGCGAAGTGCGCGCGCTGCTCCACACCGTCGCGACCACCAACCATGGCTAATCGCAGCGGCCAGTTCACGGCGCCGTTCCGGCTGCCGCTCTACAGCCCCAAGCAGCGCTCCGAAATCGGCGGCTGCATGGCGCGCTGGGGCGCCGCGCGCATGCTCGGCATCAAGGAGCCTCAGTCAGAGAAGATGGCCCGAGGCAACAACCTCCACGGCGAGATGGAGGGCTGGGGTAAGTGCGCCACGATGCCCGTCTCCAAGGAGCCGCTGTCTATGATGAAGTACGCCCCGCCTCCGCGCTTCGCCGCGGTGGAGGTGCCGTGTCGCTTCGACATCACCGAGGGTGAGGGCACCTCGTGGTTCGGCTTCATCGACGCTGCCTACAGCTGGGTGAAGCACACCGGCCCACTCGCATCACCCGTCAAAGTGACCTCGAAAGGTCGCTGTGCGCGAGCGTACGGCAAGCCCGCCGGACGCCCCGCGCCGCTGGGCATGACGAACATCATAGTCATCCACGACTACAAGTTCACGTCCAGCTTCGATTGGATGCTGTACCCCGAGCAGCTGAGTGTGGACTTCGCGGCGAACATGTACGCGTACGAAGCCTTCCAGGCGCTCGACGCCGCCGGCATGGGCGACGGCGAAGTCTGGTGCCGCTGGGTCTACTGTGAGTTCGACAGCGAGTCCCCCCGCGAGGTGTGGACTCAGATGGACCGAGCCTACTGTGAGAGCGTCATGCTGCAGGCGGACTCCGAAGCTGCGCGCGCGACCGCGCTGCGCGCCGAGTACCGCAAGCTGCGCACGGATGAGGAGCGCGAAGCGTTCGTCTTCTCCTTGCCAAAAGACACCGAGCAATGTTTTAGTTACGGCAAGGAGTGTCCCGCGTTCGCGCGGTGCAAGCCGCACATCGTGCCGAAGCGCATCACACTGAGGAGCCAAGCAGACATGGACGAGTTCGAAGCAGAGATGAACGCAAACTTCGCCAGCCAGGCGGCGCCCGCGGCCACGAAACCTGCGCTACCCACCAAGCCCGGTCTGCCCCCGCTGCCTGGCCGCCGTGCGCCCGACACGCTCGGGTTCACGCCCACCGCGGAGCATCGCTTCGACACCGGCACCGGCCAGCCGCTGGCCGACAACCCCAAGCCGGCGCTCCCCTCGCTGCCTGGCAAGCCTGCCCTGCCGGCACTGCCGGTCAAGCCCGCGCTGCCCTCGAAGCCCGTGACGTCTGCCGGCCCAGAAGACGACCTCACGGACGCCGAAGCCCAGCAGCTGGTCGACGAGTACATGGGCAAGAAGACGCCCGTGGGCGTGCCGGAGAGCGGCACCGTCAACCCCCCTGGCAACCCCTTCCCCGCGGCGCGCAGCCCCGAGGAAGCCGTGGCGAACGGCAACGTGCACACGCCTCCTCCCCAGACCGAGGTGGAGCCCGACGACCTGGAGGGCAAGACGTTGGTGGACCTCCGCCAAATCGCGGACGCCATCGGCGCCACGTACCTGCCCAAGGCCCGCACCGCGGGCGTGACGGCCGCCATCCGCGCGCGCCGAGCCGAGCTGCAGCTGCAGGGCGTGCTTTCGCCCGAGAGCGTAGCCGAGGTCATCAACGCTCAGGTGGACACCTCCTTCGAGGCAGAGGGTATCGTCTACGAGAGCGTCGAGGCCATGGAGCGCGAGCTCGCTGGACTCGAGGGTGCTGACCCGGTCAGCAGCGGAGCCTTCGACGGTGTGTTCGAGAAGCAGCTGGAGTCCATCCAGCAGCGCATCGCCGTGCGCGAGCACGTGGACGCCGTGGACACCGACCTCATCGCAGTGCGCGACCTGGGCGCGCTCGCGGCCCGGCTCAAGTGCCGAATCACGTTGACGTTCGAACCAGACGAAATCTGATGCCAGGCCACACTACAGGTCGCGTGCGCGGCCTTCTGCACTCGGGCTGCAACACAGCCCTGGGCTTGCTGTTGGAAGACCCGGAGAGAATCAAAGATCTGGTGCTGTACGCGCAGGCGCTGTAAGCTCTGCTGGTGCCCATTCAGGTCTCCAGCAAGCTGAAAAAAAAACGTGACGAGTTCACGGCCACGGAAGAAGCTTCCCGCGAAGAGAAGCTCACCGAGGTGCCTGATGAGGCCGAGCTGCTCCGCATTCTGACGATGGCTCGACGGGAGGTCCCTGACCCCGAGAGCCCAGAAGCGGAGCAGCTCGCCGCGTTCATGACGGGCAAGCTCGCCAAGTTGCCCATCGCGCAGCTCTACCCGGGCCCGTTGATGGCCACGCAGGCGCTCGCCCTGCGCGAGGGTAAGGTCTGCAAGGGCGGCTTCTTCCCCATCGTGGTGGGCGGCGGTAAGATGCTCACGTGTTACCTGATGGCCGCGCTCTACCTGGCGGCTGGCTACACGCGCATCATCTACGTCATCCCTGGCGACATGCGCAAGACGGTGAAGCGCGAGTTCAAGAAGTACCGCCAGTGCTGGCACGGGCCCACCGAGCTGCAGCTGCGTGTCGTCTCGTACGAGGAAATCTCCAACGAGGCGAACGCAGAGGAGCTCGACGACCACGGGCGCGTCACCAAGCCGTCGCTGCTAGACAAGCTGCAGCCTCAGGTCGTCATCTTCGACGAGGTGCACAACACCTCGAACACCGGCGCTGCTGTCACCAAGCGCATGAACCACCGCATGCGCCGCGCGCCCGACACCATCTGCCTGGCGTTCACGGGCACGCCCTTCAACGAGGGCATCCAAGACGCCGCGCACATCCTGGACTGGTGTCTCAAGGAGAACAGCCCTCTGCCCCGCCCGAGCGTGCGCGGCACGTACAAGACTCTGCAGGCGTGGGGAGGCTACCTCAACGCCAAGGAGGGCTTCGGCCGCGTGGAGCTCGGCGCGCTCGCGCGCTACGGCGAGCTGTACGATGAAGACCTCGACGTCTACAACGCGGATGCGGACTACCAGAACGAGATGATGCACCGCGTGCGCCGCCTAGTGGCGAGACGCATCCTGGAGACGCCTGGCGTCATCGGCACGCGCGACGCACCGCTGGACGTCCCGCTCACCATCGAGCCCTTGTACCCCCGCCTCGACTGCGCGGACACCGCTGTTGCGTATGCCGCGATGATGAACGAGGGCGTGCTGCCCGACGGCACCGAGCAGCCCGATGACATCTCGGTGGCCCGCCACCTGAGCACCATGGGCTACAACTTCTGGTCCAAGTGGGTGCCGGACCCGCCACAGGAGTGGAAGCTCGACCGCAACGGCTGGAACAAGTGGTGCAGGCGCGCGCTCAAGTACAACAAGCACCGCCTGACGTCGGAGAAGACCGTCAAGAACGCCATCAAGAAAGGCCTCTACAAGGAGGTCGGCCTGCCCACGCTGCAGCGCTGGGAGAACAGCGCGCGCCTGTACTTCGAGACCACCGGCAACAAGGAGCCGCCATCGCAGCCCCAGTGGCTGGGCGACGGCGCCGAGGTGGTCGACGCGTGCCGGCACTGGCTCTCCAAGTACGGCGACCGTGGTCTCATCTGGGTCAAGCACATCGGGCTCGGCGAGCTGCTGTCGAAGGAGCTGGGCATACCGTACTACGGCGCGGGTGGCGGCAAGAACTCCAAGACGGGCGTGCTTATTATGGACCACCCCGGTGGCCCTGCCATCGCCTCCATCGACGCGTGCGGCACCGGCAAGAACCTGCAGTATCTGTTTTCGGACAACTTGTGGCTTTGCATACCGGGGGAGCAATCCCTGGCGCGCACTCACCGCATGGGGCAGCCGGCCAAGGTAGTGCGGAACTTTATCTACCTGGGATGCTATCAGCACTTGGCCGCGTTCGAGAGAGCTCGAGACGTGAAGGCGACGTTCGCCGAGGACATGACACTCAGCCCCCAGAAGCTGAAGTATGCGCACACTGTGATGCCCTCTGCGGGCGAGCTGCGGCAGCGCGGCGGAGCTCGCTGGGAGCAACGTTTTTGAGTTGCACTGGGAGCGCAGCTATGAGAGCTTAGAACTCACCAAAGCCAAAAGCCAAACAGCAACTACCGGAGACCGAAGACATGCCCATCGTAGTCAAATCGACCGAAGAACTCCCCGAGTCCAAGAGTTTCAACAAAACCCCCAAGGTGCACGAGCTCGGCAAGGGCGACTACATCTGCAAGGTCATGGACACGCGCTTCAACCCCTCGAACGAGCGGTTCAACGAGTCCTACTACATCGACCTCAAGGTCGTCGAAGGCCCCAAGGGCGTCGGCAGCGAGTGCCACTGGTGCAAGTACCCCCAGGACGCCAAGGGTGGCAAGAACAAGAAGACCGGCAAGCTCTTCACCGCGAAGCAGGCGCAGGCAGCTGACGAGGTTGCCGTGCAGAAGGCAACCGCAGCCATCTACGGCCTTGCTGCCAACGAGGCAGGCGAGCTCACGCAGGAGCAGATGGACGCCGCCTTCCCGCCGGACTCCGACCCGGAGACCCGCGAGCCCTTCACGTCGCCCGTCAACGGCCGGTTCGTCCGTGTGCGCGTGAAGACCTACACGAAGGACGACGGCACCGAGGGAGGCTTCGGCGAAATCTTCCCGTGTGACCGTGCGCCCGAGCCGGAGAAGGGCAAGGCTGCGCCCGCGGCTGCCAAGACCGAAGATAAGCCAGAGGCCAAGAAGCCCGCGCTCCCAGGCAAGCCGGCCGCCAAGAAGCCCTTCATCGAGGCCGCAGAGCTCGCGGGCTTCATCCCGTACGATGGCAACCCCGGCTTCTTCCTGCGCCTTGAGGGCGGCGAGCCGGTCGAGGTCGTCGGCGAGTCCGACGTCAAGTCCAAGCTCGGATACTGATTCTTCGCGAGCAAGTCAGGCGAGGGTACCGGCACGAGCCGGAGTACCGCTGACCTCTGCTCGCCTTTTGAGGGGGTCGCCTCGGTGGGCAGCTGCAGCTCTCTAGGCCGCTGTCTGCAGACAGCAAGCGACAAACACCGAGGCGACCCCCTCAGAAGCCATCAACAGGAGGATGACGTGGGAGCACAGCTGAAGAAGATTGCGCGCAGGGCGGTTCGTGACGTGGAGGCGCTTGAGCGCATTCTACTGTCGCGCCAAGAGCTCAACACCACCGGCGAGCGCGTGCGTACCGCGCTCAATGGCAACACTCAGAGCGGCATGCGCCGCCGCGCCAAGAAAGCCATCGCGCTCGCTGCCTCGCGCATCAAGCCCGAGGTCGTGACCAAGACCATCTCGCACCCAAAGTTGCTGGGCCGCTTCGCGTACACGGCCACCACGCCGTTCGACGTCATCCCGGTGCAGACCATCAAGTGCACGGTGCCCTTCAAGGCGCCGCCGGTCGCCAGCGTGGCGCTGCAGTTCGCCCGAGCCCTGGGTGACAGCCGCCGCAAGACCGCCTGAGCAAAGCGCGCCCGGCGCGCGGGCGGAAGTTTCACCTGAACACCTGTACAGTACAACCGAGGATAGCACATGGGACCCGAGCAATACATCGAGACTATTCGCCCACTTAGCTACAAAAACGGCATTCAGACCCCCATCGCCGTCCTGGCGCTCGGGCTAACCGGCGAGACCGGAGAGGTGAACGACCAACTCCTATTGGTCGACGTGCACTACAGAGAGCACAAAGGCTACGTAGAGAAAGGCTTCGAGAGCGACGAGAACCGCGCAGACTTCTACGAGCGCTGCGAGAAGAACGTGGCCGACCTCAAGCTGGAGCTCGGCGACGCGCTCTGGTACACCTCCATCTTCCTCGACCGCATCGGGTTCCCGATGGACGCTCTGATGATGGACGCCGCGTGTCTCGAGTGGCCCACGAGGGTCGCTCAGGTCTGCGTGGACGAAGCAGACGAGTTCAAGCTGGGCCTCATGCTCAGCGTGCACGCGGCTCGCGTCGCCGACGTGGTGAAGAAATCCGAGTGGCACGGCAAGGAGCTCAACCTCCCCAGCCTCACCGAGGACCTGCTGAGCATCATCATCATCATCAACCGTCTCGCGGAATGCGCGGGTACCACGGTCGAGGAAATCGCCGACCTCAACGTTGCGAAGCTGGCCGCCCGCTTCCCCAACGGGTTCGTCGAACGCCCGTGATAGAACCCGGAAGCCTCGTGAGGTTGCCGGATGGCTCGCAAGGCTACTACCAACTCACCGAACCAAACGGTGATGCGGTGGTAGTGGTCTATGCGCGCGTGCCGGCCAAGGATTTGAAGCAGGAGAAGGAGCCCAAGTGACCAAACGATATATTATCAGCTGCGCGGTGAACGACACGCGCGTGCACCCCGGGTTCTTCGCCTCGATGAAACAGTACGCGAAGCACAACGGTGCCGAGCTCCTCATCGTCGCGGCGAAGTACAAGAACCCCACCGCGAAGCGCGGCTCCGCCAAGAAGCTGCGCGACGAGACCTACGCCGCGCAGGTGGTCCCGTACCTGACGAACGATGAAATCAAGCTCGGGCCGCAGCTCACGCTGTTCGCGAACCTCCCCATCCAGCCGACCGCCAGCAACCCGACCTCAGGCCTGGAGGTCTTCTGCAAGTCGAGCAGCGCCATCGTGGGCCACGTCAAACGCGCGATGCAGGTGGTGCCCACGGAGCACCTCACGCCCCGCGTACTGTGGTCGACGAGCGCGTGCACGGTGGCGAAGTACAGCCGCTCGCGCGCTGGCTTGAAGGCCAAGAAGCACCACGTCATCGGCGCGGTGGTGGTCGAGGTCAAACGGAACGGCAAGTTCTTCATCCGCAACGTCACGGCGAACAGCGACGGCTCGTTCTCCGACCTCGACACGTTCTACACGCCCACGGGCGCAGTGGAGAACGACAACGCCCTGAGCGTCACCGCGGGAGACATCCACGTTGGCCAGGATGACGAGCGCTCGTTGCGCGCTCTCGAACAGCTGGTTGGCCTGATGCAACCCGACCACTTGGTGGTGCATGACGTGCTCGACTTCGATGCGCGCTCGCACCACCGCCGCTCCCCTCAGGAGCGCTACGAGCGCCGTTTCCACACCGTGGACGCAGAGCTCGATGCCAACGCTGCCTTCTACCAGCGCGTGCTGCGCTGGGCCGTGCAACGCGACGTGGTGGTGGTCGAGAGCAATCACCACGAGCACCTGATGCGCTGGCTGCGCGAGTTCGACGTCGAGAACGACGTTGGCAACGCGCCTACCTACCACCGCATGTGGTCCGACCTCTACACCGAGTTCGACCGCACCGGCGAGTGGGCCAACCCGTACGAGCGCGCGATGCGCCAGCGCGGCGTGGGCGCACGCGTCCGCTTCCTGAAACGGAGCGACAGCTTCAAGCTGGCCTCAGTAGAGGGCGGCTTCCACGGCGACGATGGCGTGTCAGGCTCTCGCGGCTCCATCTTGGCCTACACCAAGCTCGGGTGTAAGGTTACTATCGGCCACTCTCACACTCCGGGAATCCGAGATGGAGTGTTTCAAACGGGAGTGACAGGTTCGCTGGACATGGGATACAATCGTAGACCCACAACCTGGCTTCATGCCCACGTGGTTCTCCACAGAGACGGCAAGAGGCAGATGGTGGTGGTAGTAGAGGGGTAGTTCTACGCGAACGCTGCCTGATGGATTGAGCTTGCGGTATCGCGAGCGCTGGTAGAGACTCTCAGAGATGCACGTACCAAGCTGCTGGGGCTGGCCGGGCTGTGACGTCTGCCAAGAGGAGAAGAGCATGTTCAAAGAAGGCGACATAGTGAAACTTGCGGACGACGCTACCGACCTAAATGACGATAACGTCGGCGGTTGCATCGGGACCATCACCGAGGTGGATGAGGGCGGCTTCGACGGCGGGCTGCCGTACAAGATTCTGGTCAACGGCATCGAGACCTGGTACCTGACCGCGGAGGTCGACGGCTTGGTAGGTCGCCCGTCCACGCAGCTTGCAGTCGCTGTCGGCGACCGCGTGCGCGTCTCCCAGACTCCCGCCCACGGCGCGTTCAAGCCGAACAACGGAGCCATCATCGCGGTGGTGGAGAGGTTCCTGGAGAACGGCAACGTCCTGGTCGAGGCCATCGAGGGCGACGACCGCTGGGATGGCGTGTCGCAACAGGTCCAACACCATGACCTGACGCGCATCGACCGGACGCCCACCATCAACCCACCGCCCATCCGCGAGGGCTTCGGCGCCATCCCGCTGGACACCTATCACGGCCGCAAGGCGGACGCTGGCAAGGCTGACTACACCATCCTGCCGGCGGAGGCGGTGGAGACCGTTCTTCAGCAGGAGTCCTGGCTCTACTCAGAGCACAACGAGGACGGGATGGTGGCAACGCCCAACTTCCAGGACGCCCTGGCGGCCTCGGTGGAGGCGCTGTTCGCCTACCGCACCAGCGGCGAGCTGGAGGACCTCCTGAACGCCTACGTCTTCTCGTGCCGCGACCGCGTCGTCGAGTCGCTGGCGGGCGTCGTCGGCATCCTCGAGTACGGCGTGCTCAAGTACGCGCGTGACAGCTGGCGCGAGGTCCCGGAAGGGGAGGACCGCTACTTCAGCGCCGCTCTACGCCACGCCTACGCCCTGAGCGCGGGACATGGGTACGATGTGCCGGCCGGCGCCGAGGACGCCGCCAGCAAGCCCACAGCGGACGGGAAGCACAGCGGAATGCACCACTGGGACCACTTCCGGTGTAACGTGCTATTCCTCATCGGCCTGCACCTGGATAACTCCGCGGAATAACTCGCGGCGCCGTAGTGGCGGGCGGTTCTGTTACTCTCCAGGATGCCGCCCGCCATCCGCATCCGCAGAACCGCCGACCTCGAGCTCATCAAACGCCTGGACAAGACCTGCTTCGGGGACGAGGACAGCCTGGCAGAAGTGCTGGGCTGCTCCGATTGGTGGGTCGCGGAGAGCCGCGCTGGCAGCTCCTGGGCGCCCGCCGGCTACGCTGGTGCATCGCTGTCCGACGGCGA
>JBEGTL010000003.1:0-48250 GCA_041179425.1 Pseudomonadota bacterium
GTCGTCGGCAGCCTGATCGATCAGCGCCTTGGCAGCCTTCTCGAGCGCCCGCGCAAGCTCGCGTGCCTTGGGTTCGGACAGCGAGTCGATCCCGTCTGCCAGCGCGACGTACTCTTGCACTTGGCGCTGAAAGCGGGCGAAGGCGCGGGCCCCGTCTTCGGTCTGCAGAACTGGATACCAGTCACCGCCATGGCCTCCCCCTGCGCCCAGGAGTGGCACGCTGATCAAGCCGGCGACACCTGCGTGCAGGTCCTTGTCGCAGCCTTTGAACCAGCCCTTTGCGCAGCGCTTTCCGAGGTAAGCGGTGGCGGACAAGATGACGTGCTCTGCGCCGAGCGCCTTCCTCGCGACGTCGTACAGCTCACGCACTTGGTCGAGTTGTTTTGCGTTCGGTTCGTCGCTCGCGGGGAGCAGCATGGCGTGCGCCTGCGTCGTCGTCTCGGTCTCGTTCGCCGTCTTCGGCAGCGGCTCAGACGCGGCTGCACTCGATGCCTGCGGCGCGGGCGGAGGCGGTGCCTCCGTGGTTGTCGGCCCCACCGTCTCTTGTGCACGTGCCACCGGCAGCGACAGACCCAACGACAACAGTAAACAAAGCAGACCCCAGCTTCGCATGAACCCCCCAAGGCACTCGCGTGAACGCTCCGACACGTCTCGCCCGAGTCCGCGCTGGGCTCGGCCGAGGTCCGCAGTCGGGCGTTTGTACGTACTCACGAGGACTTCCTGCCCAAAAAGAGTGAGTGGGTCAGATTTTCTGCGACCGTCAGATCACACCAAGACAGCAGAGCCGGGGGAAGCTACCGACTCTCGCCGCGGTACCACGGCCGTTGGAGGATTCCTTTGCAGACTGGATCGCTCGCACCGTCTACACGTCCACCTCCCGTCGCGCGTGTCGGCGTGGGTCACGTGCGTCGCGGCAAGACGCTACGCATCGTCGGTGCATGCCTGCTTGCGGCGTTCATCCTCCGCTTTCCGCTCGGCTGGGCACTCACTCCGAGCCCAGAAGACGTCCTGACGCCCGGCGAGGTGCTGGGCACGGGCCACGGACCACTCGTCGTGCTGTTGCACGGCATGGCCGGACGACAGTCCGTCGAGCCACTGATCCAAGCGATGGCCCGTGACCCTTCGCTGAAGAACGCGCGTGTGCTGGCGCCTGGGTACAACAGCGCCTTCTACGTGAACACCGACCCCGACCTGATCGTCGGCCACCTGCGCGGCGCCATCGAGCTTGCGGCGAAGAACGGCGTGAGCGAGATCGTTCTCGTCGGCCACAGTCTAGGCGGCATGTTGCTGCGCGAGGCCTACCTGCTCAGCATCGAGCACAACGCCGGCTGGGACAAAAAGGTCAGCCGCATCGTGCTGCTCGCCTCGCTGAACCGCGGCTGGACCACGAGCATCGCCAGGGAGCCACTGCAACGCGCATTGGTCGAAGTTGGATCGTGGGTGCTGCCCTCGCTTCACGTTGGCGGCCTATACGACCAGCTGCGCCGCGGCGCACCGTTCATCGCAAACCTCCGCCTGCGCTGGTTGCGCAAGATGCGCGAGCTCCACAACCAAGAGCTCGCGCGGAACAACGGAACGAAGCTCATCCCGGACGTCGTCCAGCTGCGTGGTGCACTCGACGTCGTCCTGACGAATCAAGACAGCGCAGACCTCGAGGACACGCACGGCTTTCGCGCGGTCGAGATCCCTCGCACCGACCACGGCGGCGTGCTCGATCTTCAAGGCGAGCTAGGCAAGCAGCGCGCGACCACCATCCTTGCGGAGATCGCAGGCCGCGGACCGCCCGGCATCTTCCCCGACAACGAGAAGTCGAGCTGCTTGAGCGGCGTGGACGAACGGCCTACCCACGTCGTCTTCGCCGTGCACGGCATGGGAACGACCGGCGCGTGGACGGGCGCGTTCAAGACGCAGGCACAAGAAGAGAAGTTGTTGGCCGACGAGAGAGACACTGGCGCGAGTCCACAACCTCAGGCTGTGGTGGAGAGGGTGGACTACCCGTGGTTTCCGATGGTGCCGTTCCTATTCGGCTTCGAGCGCCAGCAGCGTCTGCACTACTTCGTCGACAAGTACACCGAGTTCGAGGCCTGCCATCCCAACTTGTTGAGCCGCTCGGCGCTTGCCCACAGCAACGGCACGTACATCGTGGCCAACGCCATGAAACAGATCGGCTCGATCTCGCTGCAGCGTTTTGCGCTGGTGGGCTCGGTGCTGCCCGAGAAGTTCAACTGGGAACTTCTCGCTTCCCGAAAACAGATCGATCGCGTGGCCAACTACCGCTCAGGGGAGGATGGCATCGTCGGCGTCTTCCCTGGCGCCTACGACTGGGTGTACTTCCAGTACGCCGAGCTTGGCGCGGCGGGCGTGTGGGGCTTCGACGGGGCGCCCTCGTTCGTCACCGACGTGCAGTGGTTCGCGGGCGGCCACAGCAAACTCATCCAAAGCCCGAAAGGGCGCCGAGAAGTCGCCAGATTCCTCGTCAACGGGACCGTCCCACCGAGCCCGCTGTTCCGTTCCGAGGTGGCGTGGTGGCTCGAGGTGCTGGGCAACCTGTCCGGCTTCATCTGGCTCGGCATCGTGGGGATCCTGGTGTGGATCGGTCGCCTCATCCATCGTAAGGCGGCCGTCTTGCGCACACCCGGTCGTCCGACTTGGGTCTCGGCCGCGCCACTCGCGGTCTACGTCGCGGTGCTCGCCGTCATCGCGTTTTGTTTCTAGGGCGGCGCTTAACCACCTACTCGCCTGCTTCGCGCGCGCGCAGCTCTGGGTAAAACTGCTTGCAGTAGCGTCGGTACAGGCCGATAGGCCCGTCGTCGCGGCTGAGCGCAGGCGGAGAGACGTAGCCCTTGTGGGTCCAGATCTCGAAGTCTTGTTCGATGTCGTTCTCGAACACGCGCATGATCATGGCGTGCGCGAGGGCGGTGAGCATGGCGCGCGGGAGCTTGTCGAGCCCCGGCACGATGCGCTCGGGAAACGCGATGGGCTTCATGCGCAGCGCGATGTGCAGGTCGACGTGCTCGCCGTCCGCCGGCGTGCTGAAGATCCACTGCCGCACCTCGATGCCGTAGTGCGGGACCACCACTTCGACGCGCGAGTAGCCGAGCCCCCACACGTGCACCACGAACTGACTGTCCAGCTTGAGGTTGAGCGCGTCGAGCAGACCTGCGCTGCGCCGCATCTGATAGGCGCCGGTGAGGTGCGGCCCACGGACGGTGAGCGGGACCAGCTCGCGCACGTCTTTGTAGCCGTGCACGACCGTCAGGTGTGCCGGGTCGACGCCGTTCTCGGTGGTCTCCTGCGGGTGGCTGCGCAGCCAGTAGTGCTGGGTCTTGAGCTCCCCAAAGCCGGCGATGTCGCACTCGTCGACACGCCAGGTCGGGGCCCGCCCGGCATCGTCGTAAAACGCCATGACGAAGCCAGCGAACTCGTCGACGTGCCAGGTCTTGAGCCGGGCTGCCTTGGGCGGCTCGCCGTACGGCGTACTGACGCACGCGCCGGTCTGGTCGAACCGAAAGCCATGAAAGGGACAGCGCACAGCGTCGCCTTCGATGCAGCCGCCGCCTTTGGCCAGGTGCGCACCGAGATGCGGGCAAAACGCGTCGGCCACACAGACGCGACCATCGGCACCACGAAACGCGATGATGTCGCGACCCATGAAGGTCTTGTTGAAGAGCTTTCCGCGCGGCAACTCGTGCGAGTAGCAGACGAAGTACCAGCCGTCGGGAAAAGGAGAGAAGGGAAAGCGGTAGGCCATGGTCCAGCGATCGAAGAACGGATGTCCCGAGTGTGAAGAGCAGATCGCACGAGCGTCAACCAGCGAGCCGTACAATCGTCCGCCCACGGGGCACTCCGGCTAGCGCTTGTGGGCCATCGGCCTCGCTTCAATAGAGCAGTGCAGTACTCAGGGTGCCGCCCAGGACCACACCCTGCGACGAAAAGCCAGGATAGCCAGGGTTGTTGGTCTGCAGGCCAGTAGCCTCCGGAGCCACCGCATTGGTGCGGATGTCCACCGTGGCGTCGTCCCACTCGTCTCGTACGTCGCTCGCCGTGCGGTCGGCCCGACTCGGCGAACGTTTGGTTTGGCTACGCTTCTGCAGCACGTGCAGCTGCGCCTGCGCGCCAAAACGGAACGCGAGCTTCCAGCTGGGCACGGGCATGTCGTAGCTGGTGCCCAGCACGAAGCCAAAACGGTTGTTGTCGACGTAGTTGGTGCGACCCGTCTGCAGCGGCACGGGGGTCGGGTGGTACGTGACGTCGAACAAAAAGCCGAGGCTGTCGTCGCGCATCGCGCGTAGGCCTGCCGTGCCGGCCCACACGTCCTTGAACGCGTAGCCAGGCAGTGGCCGCTCGCTCTGACGGTTGACGTACTGAGACCATCGCTCGTAGGTGGTCGACAAGACCACGGACAGCTGGGTGTGCCCTGTGTGCAGCACGTCGTAGTTGAGGCCTAGCCCTGCGATCCAGGGCACGAAGTCGTGGGTGGCAGGTCGGGCTTGACGGCGTGCGTTGCGTCCGTGAACCACTCGGTGTAGTCGCGCTGCACCGTGTTGCGGGTGCCGCTGGCGATGCCGTTGATCTGCCACGCAATCCCGAGCTGACCGTCGTCTTCCCAGTCTTCGGCCCCGGTGCGGGCTTGCGCAGTGGGCAGCGGCAGTCGCGCACGCACCTCTGCGATGGTCTCTTTGGAAGAGCGCGGCATGGGCACAAAGCGAGCTTCGTCTGCACCGCGCACGCTCCAAAAGCGCTCGAACGCGAGCGCGCAGTGCGTGTCGTCTTGCCGACGCATGGTCGCGCGTCGGCTCTGCTGGCTGTTGTGTTTCATCAGGGTGCGGCGCGTGGCCTCGGTGATGGTGACCGAGACCGAGCCCTCGACCTGGATGTCGCAGTCCATCTGCGAGACCACGATGACGTCTTCGCCGCTCTGCGCGAGCTCGAAGAAGTAGTAGTAGTAGTAGTAGTAGTAGTTGGCGAACTGCCCAAGACCCAGGGCCTCGCTGCGCGTCAGCTGCTTCACCATCCACAAGCCGCTCATGTCGCACTCGGGGTCGCTCGCGCCGAGCGGTTCGCTCACGTCGTTGTTCGGTGCCCCAGCGTCGTCGCGCTCGACGGGCGCACCACCGTCGTCGTCGACGCTGGCCACGGGCCCGCCGGCCTCTTCGCCGGGGGGGTCGACCTCGGGCTCATCGGTCGGCTCATCTCCGCCGCCCGGCTCGACCGACGCGTCATTGCCGAAAGTGACGTCCGCATCACTAGGCCGAGGCTTCTTGCCAGAGTCTGCCTGCGGCACCGAGTCGTGTCCGCCCAGATAGGGCAGGACACGATCGTGAGCTTCGCAGGCAGTCGCAAACGCGACCAACGCGAGCGACATCAACGTCACGCGTGGGCACAACCGAAGAAGGGTTCTGCTCACTGAGGAGGGGCAACTTACTGCGAGCGCGCCGCGTAAGTAAAGCGCCCCCACCCACACGGCCCCGTGTGCGAACCAACGCCAACGCAGAGCGTCACGACGCGCGACGTGTGTCGTCTACGTCAGAACAAGAACGGAATGATCGCGCGGCGCTCGGACGGATAGTCCGCGAAGCGCCGCAGGTAGTCGCGGTGGTGGGAGACGGCGCGCGGCACGAGGTTGGCGGCCGTAAACAGCGCAAAGAACAACCCCGGGAGCGACCAAGTCAGGATGGCCCAGCCACACCACTCGATGAGCTCACCAAAATAATTCGGGCACGAGATGAATCGGTACAGACCGCCTCGCGGGATCTTGTAGCCAGTCTCACCCGGCGCGCGCAGCCCGCGCAGCACACGGTCGGCGTGACGATTGACGAGGTAGCCCGTCGCGAACAGCGCGACGCCCGCGAGGAAACGCGGGTCGACCAGCCACGAGGACGCGTAGCCGGGGCCAAAGTGCGTCAGGAAGCGAAAGTTGAGGTAGCCGTTCAGCACGTTGAAGGTCGCGCCACTGCACGCGACACCGAGCGGCATGCGGGCCCCGCGCCCCTTGATGAGCGCTGGATAGACGAACGCACGCTGCACGTAGTGCGCTTCCCAGATCGCCACCATGATCAGCGTGACCACGTCGTGGCGCTCCCCGAGCGAGAGCATCACGAGCGGGACGAGTGCCGCGGGCGCCTCCATCAACACCCAGCCCACCACGTTGCTGATGCTCGGGCCGTAGCCGGCTCGCGCGTGTCGACCATAGGGAGCAGTCACGAACATCAGGTAGACCGCCGTGACCAAGGCCAGCCCGAACGAGCCCCACAACAGCGTTGTATAGAAGGAAAGTTCATTCATACGTAGCCGGCCTCGCGGTAAAAACGCAGTGCATCGACCACCGTGTCCGCCATCGGACGCGGCGAGAAGCCAAGCTCACGGCGCGCCTTGTGGTGCACGAAGTCGCACGGGCTGACCAGGATGCGCAGCGCGTGCGCGGTGTACAGCGGCCGCCGCTTGGTCCACCGCGCGTACGTGGAGACCCAAGGCAGGGCCCACGCGAGCGCACGCACGGGGATGGTCGCGCGCGGGCGTCGCCCCCCTGCTTGGTCTGCCAACAGCTCGGCGAGGGCGCGCACCGTCAGGCGCTCGCCCGACAACAGGTAGCGCTCGCCGCGGCGCCCACGCTCGGCCGCCGCCACGGTCCCGGCCACGACATCGCGAACATCGACCCAGTTGTACGCCCCCTCGGTCGCGAACGGACTGCGCTGGAGCTTGAGAACACTGTCGGCCAGCAGCGACGGCCCGTAGTCATTTGGCCCAAGCACCGCCGCCGGGCTCACGATCACGGCGTCGAGTCCGTCCTCTACCGCCTTCAACACCGCGCGCTCGCCGTCGGCCTTGGAGCGATCGTACGCGAGCGCATCCGTCCGCTCGATCAGCGGACACGTCTCGTCGATCGGGCCCGTGGTCTGCTCGGCCGCGAGCGCGTGCACGGAGCTCATGTGCACGAGGCGCCGCACCCCTTCTGCGAGGCACGCCTGTGCGACGTTGCGGGTGCCATCGACGTTGACGGCGCGCACCAAGCGGTCGCCCGCCTCGTCGATCGAGATGACGGCCGCCAGGTGATAGACCAGGTCGGCGCCGGCGAGCGCGCGGCGCACGGCGGCAACATCGCGCGTGTCGGCGTACACGCGCTCCACGGGCAGCCCGGCCAGCGCGCGCTCGTCGCTGCCGTAGATCACCGCACGCACGGCGTCTCCGCGCTCGAGGAGGGCACGCACCAGCGTGTTGCCCACGTGTCCCGTCGCGCCCGTCACCACCACCGTCATCGGAGACCTCCGGCACGCAGAAAAGCGCGGCCGGGCCCCGTTATAGTGCAACGAAGGACCGGTGCCGCACGCGCCCAGATCTGCCTTGCGTAGGAGACGCAGTTACCACAAGAGACCCGCGTCTCCTATGGTAGACGAGGCAGACAAGAGGAGAGATGCGGTCCAACGCGTGTGGGAGCTCGTGCCATCGCCTGTGCTCCGCCGTTGCTTTTTTTGTGCTGCTGCTCGCTGCGTGCACGCAGGACGACGCGTCCATTCCGCTCGCGCGCTGGGATAGCGCAGTCAGCGCTCCAGACAGTCCGATCGGCAAGGTAGACGCGGCGACGGTCGACAAGGCAGACGCCGCCATCGTCTCCACACTCGATGCGAGCCTGTCGTCGCTCCTCGATGCCTTCGCTGCCGTGCCCAGAGAGGCCGGTGCCGGTGCCGCCGTCGACGACGACACGTTGCTGACGCTGGCTGCCCAGCTGATCTCCATCTGCCCGTCGGTCGCGCCCAACGACGCGCCCGCACGCGAACGCTGCGCCGACGGCCTCACCAAGTTCGACGCCTTTCGCGACGTGATCGCCGAGCCGCTGCTGTGGGGTGCGCAGCCGGCGGGGCTCGCGCTCGCAGAGGTCCCCGAGCAGGCGACGCTGACCAACCTCAACCCACGCGTGTGGCGCAGGCTGTACCTCTCGACGTTGATGTTCGAGAGTCCGGCGCGCGTCGAAGACGCCGGCAAGTACCGCGCGCTGCGTGTGCCGGTGCGCTTTCGCAACGGCCTCGATGCAGGCGACTACCCTTACCCTTTCTGGCACGCCGAGAAGAAGTGGGCCTCGTACGAACAAGCCACCTCGATCGTTTTTTTGTTCGAGGGCAAGCGGCTCGTCGCTGCGGTTCGTTCCGCGCAGCACCGCCTTGGGCGCCTTGGTGCGCAGGTACGCCAGGAGACCCTGCTGCTCCTCTTCAGTCACCGTCCAGGCGTGGTTCGCACCCCAGATGAACTGCACGGGCTGGGTCGCCTTCTCGACCCACGTAGGCAGGGCGCCCATCGTGAAGATGGTGATCAGCTCCTGGTCGGAGTATCCCGCCGTCTGCGCGGGCGTGTCTTCGACCTTGAGGAGGGGCGCGTCTGCCGAGTGACAAGTCATGCACGACCCATCGGGATTGCGGGCGTTGGGCTCGGCGATCCGGAGCACCGTCACCACGCCGCCATCGGGCGCGACGACGGCAGGCTCGCGCCCGAGGTAGCGCGCCTCGCCGATCTTCCACTGTGCTTCGGTAAAGCCGTTGATGATCAGCTTCGCGGAGCCAGTGTCCCCTTCGAGCGCGGCACGGATGACGACGGTTCCCGCTCTCTTCACGGTGATCAGCGCGCCCTCGGGAGTGTCGACGACCGTTGCGATGGTCGGATCGGACGAGCTGAACGTCGCGCCCTTCTTGCGGAACGGCGGGTACCTGAACGTCACCGGCAGCGTTGCCTCGTGTCCCTCCACGTACGCGGAGTACATGGGCTTGAACAGGAGCTCGAGCACGCCATTGTCGACGAAGCCCGTGGCCCCGCATCCTGCGTGCTGGCATCGACGCTTTTTACAGGCGGCGCACCATCGTCGCCCTCGCAAACTGATCCGTGAACCAGCGGAGCATGGGCTCATCGGCCGGCCCGGGCCCGAGCTGGGCCGCACGGTGCGCCGCAACCGCCGCGTAGCCACGCATCCCGAGCGACGCAAAGCCGCGCTTGGCGCGTTGGTAGGCCTGTTCGGCCAACGTCGTCTGACCGGCACGCATCGCGAGTCCGGCGCGCAGCAGGACCGCACACGTCTGTGCAACGGGCAGGTCGTGACGTTCGAGACGTGCGGCAAACTTCTCTGCGGCACGAACGTGACGGTCGTTTGGTTCGCGCGCGTTCGCGAGCTCCACCGAGCCCCACAGCAGGCTGAGCGAGGTCGACCACATCTGCGTGCGCGCGAGGCCCGAACGGACAAAGCGCGGCGCCTCTGCCCGCATCAAGGCGTGCGCAGCCTGCGCGTCGCCTTGGTAGAGTAGCCGGTTGCACTCGCCCCAGACGGCGATGCCGTAGATGGGCGAGAGCCTGGGTGCACGCCACTCGGCGAGCGCAGCGTGCGTGTAGCGGCGCATCGCTTCCCCATCGCCAGCCACGAGCGCGGCCCACGCGAGCGCGCTCTGTAGCTGCGCGAGCACCGTGCGGTTGCCCAGCTCGCGCGCCTCTCGCTCCGCTTCTGCGCCGAACGCAGCGATGCGGCAAAAGTCACCCGCGAGCACGCACACCGAAGCTTCGAGCGAGCTCACCTAGCCGAGCAACCAACGCGCGTCCAGATGCTGGTCGACAGTCAGCGAACGGATCGTGCCAACGGTCCGCAGTGCCTCACCACACTGACAGCGCCCAAAGGCGATCAGGGCTTTGCTGGCAAGTGCCGCCACGTGCGCCAGTGGATCGCTGGTTGTCAACGCCAAGGAGCGCCGCACGAGCGCATCTTGTTCGGCGATCGATGTTAGGCCGAGGTAGGCGTGGACAAACGCCAGCGAGGCGAGCGCGCGGCCACGCTGCGCTGCGGAGCCGTGCTGCAGCGCACGCGCAGCGCTCCAGAGGATCAACGCTGCACCCTTCGGGTCGTGCAGACAGATGAGATGTCCGGCCCGGAACGCAAGCTCCGTTCTTGGATCGTCGGCTGCCTCAGAGCCGGCATCGACCGACTGACTCGCTCGGTGGCTGCGCGCGAGGCTGACGCCCCCTACCCAGAGGGCGTGCAGCACGCTGGCCGGAACAGGAACGCGGGCCTTGCGCATCGCGGGTCGGAGCAGACGCATGCCTTCTTGTTCGGCCCCTCGCTGCAGAAAGATCTCGGCAGCGCGCAGCCGTAGCTCCCAGCTGTCCGCAGGCTTGGCCGCGGCGGCCTCGAGGTAGAGCGGGCCCGCGCGCGTAAGGTCACCCGCTGCGGCTGCCACGTCCGCGAGCTTCTCGACCAGACCGACCGGGCGACGCGGCGCGGCGCACGCGAGGGCACGTCGATACAGCTCACTCGCGCGGCCCAGGGCCATGGTTGCACGAGCGCGATCGCCCGCCCGCTCCGCGTGGTCCCCGGCCTCCAGCCACGCACCGGCACAAAAGTAGTGGTGGGCAAAAAACTCTGAATCGTCGAGCGAAAGCACGTGTGCCGCGCGCACTAGCCGCGCGTGCAGACCGCGTCGCGCCGTTGCATCGAGCTTTTGCTGCACGAGCTCTCGCACCCGGTCGTGGTGCGGCACGAGGTAGGTCGTGTCGTCGCGCAGGATGGTTCGCACCAGGCGCCGAGCACGCAGAGACGCTAGACAGAGACGCACTTCTGCGGCGTGTTGCGCTGCAGTGCTGAGTAGCTCGAGGCTGACCGGACGACCCGCGAGCACGACGAGCATCAGCAGCTCGCGCGCGGACTCGTCCAACGTGTCGACCACCTGTGTCATCAGCTCCGCGTAGCTTCGCGCTTGGTCGCCTGGCGCACGCTCCGTGTGGAGCAGCGCCAAGAGGAGGAGGGGACTGCCACCAGACTCGCGCAGCAGTCCGTCCGCCCACGTGCGGTCGAGCTCGCCGCGTCGCGTCGCGCTGGCCAGTCGGTAACAAACCTCTGCGTCGAGTGGGCCGAGGATGATCTCGGTGGGCGCGTGTGCCGCCGACGCGAGCGCCTCGACGCCGGGTCCCTCGGCGTCGCTACGAAAGCTGGCCAACAACAGCATGGCGGGCGGCCCGTCTGAGACGAGCAGCGAAAGCAGCGCTGCCCCGTCTGCGTCGGCCCACTGCAAGTCGTCGAGGAAGACGACCAGCGGACGCTCTCGTGCAATCGCGGCCAGCAGACCAAACAGCTGCTCGAACGCGCGGCGCCGCACCTGACGCGGCGTCGAGGCGCCGTCTCGTACAACGGCCGGGCTCAGCCCCGATTGTCGTAGGCGTGGAAACACCTGGAGCAGCGCCTCGGTCTCGGTGCCAGCGAGCGCGGCCCGCACGTCCTCGGAGAGACTCCCAAAAAAACGAGCCAGATCCTCGATCAGACCATCGACGCCTCGATAGGGGAGACACTCTGTCGCGTAACATCGGCCGCGTAGCGTGAGCGCGGTGGCGAGCTCTGGCAGCGCCAAAAAGGACTCGACCAGCGCCGTCTTGCCGATGCCTGCGTCGCCGCTGACCGTACACACCACGGGGCGCCCGCGAGCACAGGCCAATGCGCCTCTCATCCGCTCGAGCTCTTGCTCTCGCCCGGTAAAACGCAGCTCTTCAGCCGACCAATCAGGGAGACGTTGTTGAGGCGTGGCGCCCAACACGTCGAAGATTGCCGACGCACCACAACGCTCGCTCGGCACGTCTGCCCGCAGGCGGAGAGAGAGGCGGCAGAGACCTTCGAGCAACGCGCGTGCCGTCTCGTGCTTGGGCGTGGACACGGCCCGGAGTAGCTCTTGCAGCACTGCGCCTACCGCGTACCAATCTGCCGCGTGCGTAGGCGCCTCCCCACGAAGGCGCTCGGGGGCGAGATAGGCAGGCGTCCCGGACTCGCCGCCGTGCGGAATGTCGCGCAGCACGCGTGCGACGCCGAAGTCGACGACCACCAACCGACCGCCACGTGCCACGAGGAGATTGGAAGGCTTGAGGTCGCCGTGCAAGACGCCTCGTCGGTGCAGCGTCGACAGCGCCGACGTCAGCTGCAGCAAACAGCGGACGACAAAGCGGACGCTCAGCGCGTGCCGTGCTGCGAGCAGCAACGAAAGCGACGGGCCGCGGATCAACTCCATCGTGAAGAAGGGAATCTCCCGCTCCACGTGAAGCTCGTCCATGGTGACCAGGTGCGGATGGCTGAGATCGCACAGCGCCCGAAACTCGCGCTGCAGCCGCGTCAGCGCTTGCTCGGAGGCGTCTTCGATGATCTTCAGTGCGACGACGCCACGCGTGGTGGTGTCGATCGCCTCGAAGACCGTCCCCATCCCGCCACTGCCGATGCGGCCTACGACATCGAAGCGGCCCAGACGCACGGACACCTGCCCCGTCTGCTGGAGCACGCGAGCGAGCAGACGTCTTCGTGCGAGCTCTACCTCGGGGTCAAAACGATGCGGGTGCCCCTGGGGTGCCGTTGCGAAGAAGACAGCCAGCGGGTCTCGACCACCACGGTTCACGCGCACCTCCCGACCCCGCCCACAAAAGTCCGTCGCCCAGCGCGCCCCGAGGCGCGCACGAGCTTACTTACCGTGTGCCGCGAGTCTTGTCTTCACGGTCGACAACAAGTCTCCTGACACGAATGCGTAGTCGAGCGCGTGCAGACCCAGCTCGGCCGAGCTCAACGTTGCACTGTCGTACAACACCGGGTCGACCCGCACGTCTCCAGGCAGCGGTTCTGCGCTCACCTTCAGATAGCCGAGCCCACGCACGCTCTTTTCGCAGCTCGCGGTGTAGAAGTCGGCGTAGCGGGCGAGCTGCGTGCGCACGCGTAGGCGTCCGAAGTCGAACTGCGGCGCGAGCGCCCCGAGCGGGCCGGTGATCGACGCGAACAACGTGCCCTTCATGCGCGCCGGCTGCGCCGCAGGCCCGCCCGGCGGCGTGGTGCACCCGGTGTCGAAGCCAGCCTCGACGCCGCCATTCACGCGTCCGTAGTCTGTGTTGGGTGGGAGCTTCGCGGTGAAGGTCGCGTAGGTCAGTGCGCACCCATTCTGCGCCTCGGCGGAGCACAACGGAATCTCTTGGAGCGTGCCGCCCACGAGCTTGCCCTCCGGCACGACGAAGCCACCGAGCGGACCTGCGAGCACGGCGACCACCAACCGACGAAGGAGCTCGGGGTGTCCCTCGAAACGCTGCTTGAGCAGTCGCGACGTCAAGATGGCGCCCTGAGAGTGAGCAAGCAGGACGATGGGGCGGTCCCGCGCTGCATGCCCGAGGTAGTAGTCGAACGCCGCTTCGACGTCGCGAAATGCAGTCGCGAGACCTTTCTCGCGTGTGTCGGGTTGCTCGAACGAGGTGAGCGAGGTCTGCCGGTAGACCGGCGCCCACACGGCACAAGCCTCGCGAAAGGGCACGCCCTGTCCCGCAAAGATGTCGCGCACCGAGGTCATGTCGATCTGGTCGAAGTCGAGGTTGCGCGGCGGCGCCAAGAGTCCCGGATCGACAGTTGGGTAGAGGTAGAAACAATCCGCCAACACGCCGTCTGGAGTCTTGGGTAGCTCTGACACGGTCGTACCGCCGTCCGCGAGCACGTCGGTGACTTTGATCGTCTGTTCACAAGGATTGTTGGGCAGTCCAGGACGGCACAACCACCTGGCGTCGTTGTCGTAGATCGAGGCGGCAGCGATCGACCCGTCAGGGCCGTCTCCGGCGTCCGCGATCGTGATGGAACCCGCGTCCGCGCTGCCCTCTGCGCTCACGACTACGCCAGCGTCGGCGCTTGCATCCGCCGATCGTGGAAGGACGCCCGAATCCGCGACGGGACCCGAACCTGCATCTTTGGTGGGAGGTGCAGTCTGCCCCGCATCGACGACTGGGGTCGCGGTGTCGCCGCTTCCCGCGTCGGGCAGGCTGGGCGAAGGACCCGCCGAGTCGAGACTGGCGTCGTCCGCCGTGTGCGGGTCGACGACCGTCGTCGCACCACCGCTACCGTCGGTGCACGCCGCCAGCAAGGTCGACGCGAGCAGCCAAGGCAGGACGCGAGGTCGACGCGGTGCGGACAACCCAAGAGAACATGGAGGGGAGACAAGAGGGTAAGTCATCGAGGACGGCGCTTTCCGAGTCGCGAGAAACGTGCCGGTGGCCGGCGACGGGAGACGACTCCCGCTGACAGTCGTAGGAGCGCGAACTCGGTTCACCACGTCGCCGCAAAAAGCGCTGCGAACGACAAAAACTACGCAGCTTGCTCGGAGGCACAGAAAGACGGCGCCCTCCCCGGCCCGTCACAATGTTGCTTCAGCGATGCACGCGTGCGCCCGTCACCAGGGCACGATGCCAGCTGCGTCCTGAAACGTGCCTGTGGGTCCGTCCTTGCCGAGGGTCGCGAGCCTGACGATGGCATCGGTCCCCTGCTCGACCGTCTGATGGCCGGAGTTTTGGTTGAGATCCGTCGCGGTGTACCCGGGGTCGACGACGTTGACCCGCATCTCTGGCAGCGTCCGCGCATATTGAATGGTGAGCATGGTGACGGCAGACTTCGACGAGCAGTACGCGAGCGCCGGCACCTTGGACTCGATGCGGGTCTGGTCGTGCACCAGCCCAAACGACCCGAGCCCGCTCGCCACGTTGACGATCACCGCGTTCTTGGAGCCCCGCAGCAGCGGAAGCATGGCGTGGGTGACGCGCACGATGCCGAACACATTGGTCTCGTAGACGGCGCGCACATCATCCGCCGTCGCGTCTGGCGGAGCGATGCGTCCGCCCGCGATCCCCGCATTGTTGATCAACACATCGAGGCCACCGGGTTGCTTCTGTAGCCACGCGGCTGCGGCTTTGACGGAGCTGTCGTCGGTGACGTCGAGCTGCACGAACTGCGCACCCAGGCGCGTTGCGGCGGCCTTGCCCTTCTCTGGATCACGCGCGCCCAGGTAAACAGTGTGACCCAGGGCAAGCAGGCGACGGGCAGTTTCGAAGCCGAGGCCCTTGTTGGCGCCCGTGATGAGAGTGTTTGTCATGCGCTCACAGTAACGCGCGCCCACCAATGAACCAGCGAATGACGACGCTGCAAGGCCGCATGCGTGTGCGCGAACGACGCGACATCGAGGCTTCGATGCCTCACAAAGCGGAGATGCCTCCGTCGACGACGAGCTCCTGCCCGAGCACGAACGCCGCATCCGACGACGCCAGGTACAGCACCGCGCTCGCGACCTCCTCGGCGCGGGCGAGCCGCGAGAGCGGCAGTCGACGCATGGTCTCCTGCGTCATCTCTGCAAGCTGCTCAGGTGTCATGTCCTTGGCGTACTTGCCGTGGATGGCCGACTCGGTGGGACCCGGGGAGACCGCGTTGACGCGCACGCCGCGCGGCACCAGCTCCGCCGAGAAGGTGCGGGCGAATGAACGCAGCGCGGCCTTGGTCGCTGCGTACACGGAAGTGCGCCGCGCCCCGACACGATTTGCCACCGAGGTATTGAGCACCACCGCGCTGCCCGGCCCCAGCAGCGGCAGCGCCTTTTGCATCGTGAAGAAGGCACCCTGCACGTTCACGTCGAACAGCCGCTCGAAGTGCTGCTCGCTCACCTCTTCGACCGCCACGAACTCCGCGATGCCAGCATTGACGAACAGCACGTCGATACGACCGAGGCGCTCGCGCACGAAGGCAAACAAGCGGTCGAGATCCGACGCCTGGGTCACGTCCCCCGCGACCGTGTGTACGCGTGCGCCGAGCTCCGCTTTGGCCGCCGCGAGCCCCTCGGCACGGGTCGCAAACAGCACGACCTCCGCTCCCTCGCGCAGCAGAGCCCGCGCGGTCGCAAATCCAATCCCCGAGCTGCCGCCCGTGATCACGGCTACCTTGTGCTGAAAGCGCTGCATGGTTCTTGTCGCCTTTCGTGCTGCAGCTTGGCCAACGACCGGGCGGGCGGACAGGGACACTGTTGCATGCCAGTGTTGCATCCCTGCAATGGCCAATCTTCCTTGGGGCGATGCCCAGCTGTTCCTCGAGATCGTCCGTAGCGGCTCGATCCGCGGCGCTGCCCGCGTGCTGCGGGTCGACGCATCGACCGTGTCGCGCCGGCTCGCCGCGCTCGAGCAAGGCGTGGGTGTGCGCCTGGTCGACCGCACCACCCATCGGCTTGCGTTGACTGCCGCCGGCCGTCAGCTCGCAGAGAGTGGTGAGCGCGTGCAGGGCGAGTTCGATGCGCTGGCCCGCAAGATCGCACTGCACGATCGCCGCGTCGGCGGCGTGGTGCAGCTCAGCGTCCCTGGGTCGCTCGCGCCGCTCGCGGTCCAAGCCATCGCCACACTGTCCAGCAAACACCCCGAGATCGAGATCAACCTACTCACCCACGACGCGCTCTCCGAAGTCGATGGCCTGGGTGTGCACGTGGCCATACGGATTGCCGACGCGCCGCCACCCCACCTGATAGGCCAGCGCGTCGGGGTCCTCCCGGCCGCCATCTACGCAACGAGCGCGTACATCGCGACGTACGGAAGAGACGTTGGCTCGGCCGAGAGCCGCTGGGTCGACTGGGACCGTCGCCTCGCCCAAAAGCCTGCCTTCCAGTGGCTCGATCAGCAGTACGGTCCGCGCCGCATCGCGGCCCGCGGGCTGTCCACGCTCGATGTGCTGCAGCTCGTCCGCCAGGGCCTTGGCCTGGGCGCCTTACCGTGTGTCTTGGGCGATGCCGACCGCGCCCTGCGACGTCTCGCCGACGTGCCGACCGAGCACGCAACCGCCATCTGGGTGCTCGCACATCCCGAGCTGCGTACCCTCCCGCGGGTGCGCCTGTTGGTGTCCGCTCTGCGTGCGGTGCTCCCCGCGGCGACTGTCAGGAAGGTCGACAAGCGCGCCGACCGGGTCGGCACAGCGCGCTGACGCGGCAGACCAGCCAACGCCTCCACACTAACGAATCGCTAACACACGCAAGACATCGCGGTGCGGCAGCGTATGGCGAGGCAAGAGGAGAGCGATGCCCAACTCACTTGCCAAGACCTGCGCGCTGCTCAGCGCGGTCGCGGGTCTCTGCGGATGCGACGACAATCAGAGAAGTGAACCACAGGACACGCAGTCCACAGGTCCGTCCGTAGTCGGCCCGACAAGCGGACCAGACGCTTCGCCGAGCGACGGCCCCCTCCCCGACGCAGCGGTCGCGCCCGTGCCCCGCGAACCGTCAAGCGCGCAGGACCGAGACGGGGGTGTTGCGCGCGCGGATACAGGGAGTGTGACCGTCGTCCCGGTCCCGACCAGCATCCCAGTTGATCAGAGCCCGGCGCAGCCAGCGCAGCCACCCCTGGGTCCACAACCGACGACACCTGCGCAGCTGCCCACGGAGGAGCCGCCCACGGCGCCCAACACCAAGCCCTACGCGAGTATTGGATCCGGCGGCGGCGGGACGCTGTCGGGGCATCTCTACGCGCTGGGCAGCGCTAACTCGATCGGCTCGACGGACGACACGCTCTTGCTGGCATGCTTCATCAACGAGACCGCAGATGGCTGTGACTCCGCTCGTTCGTCGTCGCTCCGCGTCCCGCTCGGGACCGGGGCTCTCGCCACGTATCGTTTCGACGGGCTCCCCGACGGTCGCTACATCCTGGATGCGGTTCGCGACGTCAACGGCAATGGAGCGGTCGACGCCGGCGACGAGCTTGACTCCTTCGCGATGAACGGCGTGGTGGCCACCGTGCTTCGTCCGCCTGTCGAAAACGTAAACTTGCGTCTGAAGCCAGCGACGAGAGACGCAACGTCCGAACCGGCACTACAGCTCGCTGATCTCGTCGGGAGCTGGAAGGTCTCGGCACCGGATGCTCCGACCCACAACTACGCGATCTACGCGGATGGTCAGTACACGTCGATCTATGCAGGGGGGAGCGCGATCGGAGGCTGCGGCATCGCGGCCTCCCGCAGCGAAGCAGGCACGGTACGCGTCGCCGACGGAATCATCTGGTTTTACGACGTAAACGTGGCCGGGTTTTCCGGCGGAACCTGCACTGCTGACGCAGACGTCGGAGCGGGAACAAGAGTGTACGCAGCGCAGCTGTGGAAAGACGAAGTCGGACGACCCGCGATGATTCTGCGCGCTGCGCGAGGCCGGTACGTGGAGGAAGAGCTGTTCATTCGCCACTAGGCAACCGGTCAATCGACGAGACAGCACCCGGGCCGCACGTACAATGGGCCATGCACGCGGATGTACCCATGGTGCCCAACGACTTCGCGCGCGCGGTGCACCACTCCCTGCTTCTGTTCGTTGGAGTCGAGGGGCGCGCGCGTCTTTTGGGAGCGGCATCCGCTCCACGTCGGCGGCTCTTCTCTCGACTCGTACGCGCTGGCGCGCTTACTCGATGACGACTCGCGCAAGTGTCCTATGTGCTGGTATGCCGAGGTCATGAACGGACTCGGCCCGTTCTTGCAGACGCGCGACGCTAAAAAAGGCAGCCAAGCCCAAGGTCGTTCCGGCGCGGCGCAAGCGAAGTACGGATGGGCCCAGCGGCGGCTAGAGCGCTCGCAACCAATGCGCGAGAACTCACCACGCGCGCGGATCCAAGGAAGATTGGGGGACCTCGCACGTATGGACGATTGTCTCGATCTCAGTGAGGGCGTAGCGATATGTGGGTCGTCGACGTGCGGGCTCGGTTGCGGATGGCGGTCGTGGTGCTGCTGCTCGGGGGGCTGGGGCACGCGACCACGTCGAGGGCTGACGACGGGGGCGGGACAAAGCTGGCGGTCGACTCGACCGCGAGCGAAGAGTCGCCCCCGGAGGCGTACTTGCGGGCGGTCGATCTCGCGGTGGCCGAGCACGAGCGGGGCTATTTCCTCGAGGCGCGCGAGCACTTCCGCGCGGCGCACGAGATCTACCCCAACGCGCGGAGCTTGCGGGGCCTTGGAAAGGTCGAGTTCGAGCTGCGCAACTACGGCGAGTGTGTCCGCTACCTGACGGACGCGCTGAGCTCGAGAGTCCGGCCTCTGACAGACGATCTACGCGCGGAGGTCGAGGAGATCCGTGCGCGCGCGCGTGTGTACGTGGGTGAGGTACACGTCGACGTGCAGCCAGAGTCGGCGAGCGTGAGCGTCGACGGCGTGCCGCTCGTGAGTCCAGCGACCGCCGTGACGTTGGAGGTGGGCGAGCACACGCTGGAGTTTCGCGCCGACGGCCGGGCCTCGGCGAGCCGGCGCGTGACCGTGCGAGGCAACCAGCAGATCCATATTCACGTCACGCTCACGCCGCTGCCAGCGCTTGGTTTGCCCGCACTTGCTTCGGTCGAGCGTGCGCCCGGCGAAAACCACCGCCTGCGTGGATGGGCGATCGCGCTGACCAGCGTCGCCGTGGTCGGCGCTGCGATCGGACTAGGGTTAGGGCTCCGGAACCGAAACCGAGGGAGCCCCCGCACCTACGGCGGCACGAGCGACTCGGTGCTCGACAGCCCATGAGCGGCCAATCGCACTGCGCGGCCTTCGCGTTCTCGCTCTTTGTGCTCCTGACCGGATGTGATGAGGCCCCGCCGGTTCGGGGGCTCGAGGTGTACCTGCTCACCAACATGCCTCTCCAAGACGTGAGCGTGATCGCTGCCGAGTCGCTCGACACGAGCGGTCACGTGCACGAGACGGAGTGGTACGAGGTGCGCGACGGCTGCGCGCCTGCTGCAGACGCAACGCAGACACTGGGCTCGTTCGGTGTGCGACCGGGCAGCTCCAGCGTGGCGCACTTGCGGCTCCGCGCCTATCGCCGCAACGACCACAACGAGCTCGTCCCCACCGTCGAGCGCAGCGCCGACGCTGCGTTTGTTGAAGACACGGAGGTCCTGAGTCTGCTCTTGGGCAAGGCCTGCGCGAACCGACCAAGGTGTGCTGACGGGTATACCTGCGACCCGCGCGATGGCGAGTGCCGGCCCATTCAGACCATTCCTGCCGAGAGCAAGCACGCGCCGGGTGCGAGCTGTCTCGTTGCGCTCGGCAACGTCGCCCCTGCAACGGTGGCCGGAAACATCCCGTGCAGCACCGCGGACTGCACGAGCGAGTGCTCGCGCTGCGACTTTCCGGCGACGCCCGGCGAGTGCACACACTTCGACTACGCCTCGACCACTGCGCCGCTCTCCGATCCGGACTACACGGCGCTGTGCAGCAAAGACCACGTGCGCGTCGTGTGCCGCAACGGCGTGTGCGAGTCGACCTGCGAAGAGCGCTACGCGAACTGCGACGGGCGACCGCTGCGTGAGGGCGGCTGCGAGACGGAGCGGTTCACCGCGGCACACTGCCAGCAATGTGAAGCTTGTCGCTACGGCTTCTGCAGCGAGCGGGACGGCTGCGTGGCGCACATCCGCAGCCCAGCGAGCCTGGAGCTCGCGACCTCGGCCGCTGCGCTCGAGCCGTCGAAGGTCTACGCCACGCTCGTTCCCCTCCCGGTGGGCGACCGCAAGCTCCGTGCGCTCGGAGCGCTGATCGACGCGAAAGTGGCGAGCCTCGGGATCCAGCTCGCGATCTACCATCAGCGTGGAACGTCTCTCGACTTGCTGCATGCAGCCATGCCCGTCGCCAGCGTAGACAGTGCGACGCCGTTGATCACAGCGCGCGAAGACGTAGTGGCTGTCGAAGTGCCGGTCCCGGGCATCGCTCTCCCGACGGACACAGCGTTCATGATCGCTGTGCAAGTGCCGACGTTCACGCAGTTCAAGAGCGAGCCCGGCGCGCCGCTGCCCTGGATCTCTGCCGACGCGAAGTACGGAGAGTTTCCAGTCCAGTTTCCCCCTGACTACAAGTCCCTCACGGGACCACCGATTGCGCTGTATGCAGTGACCACCCCCGAGTAAGAGAGAGAGAAGGAGATTTTATGGCGCACGCGACCCCCAATGGCGATCCTTTCTATGTCGACAACCCTGGACGTTGCTGCCAGTTCGTAGACAGCAATGGAGGCGGCGAGGCCGACGGCTACTTCTACGTGAGGGACGGCGGCGGCCAGGCGAGGCTCGTTGCTCTTGGTGGCAACTACGTGCCGACCAACGGTGGCTTCGTGCAGAGCGAACTACTGCTCGCGTCCAAAGACTACATCACGTCGTTTCCGCTGCAATGCTGGGTCCTTTCCTAGGAGCAACTGCCATGGCCAACGAACGCTTTTTTGCAGTTCCGATCCTCAACTCGCACCGTCGCGAGGGTAAAGTCAGCCTCCAAGTCGACCCTACGGATGGGGTCAGGGTCGCACTGGGAATGGAGGTCTCCTACGCAGCACCGACCGTCTTTCCCTCCCCGAGCAAGTTCGTCGAACGTGTGTTCGACACCATCGCCAAGTCCGATCAGCCGCTCGACAAAAAAGTTCGCGCTCGCGTGCTCGCCGTCGCGCAAGACGAGGAGGCACGCGAGCCGTACCTCGTCGCCAGCAGTGCCAGCGCGCACAGCGTCACTGGTGAGATCTCGCGCGTCACGGCCGAGCGGCTCGCGTTCGATCGCAACGGTCCTGCAAAGCTCGACGCAGCGCTCCAGCACCCCAAGGAGTTCGCCCTGGAGATGCGCTTCCGCGACATCAGGCAGCTGTTGTTTCAGGTCGACGGATCGATCGACCCGACGAAGATCACGGTCACACTCGTCGCGGGCGACGTGCCCATCGTGACGTTCCCGCTCTACGTCGCGCCGATCCTTCCGAAGCAGCAAAAGGAGTGCTGACGCTCAGCCCGCACGCGTTCGTTTGCGTCGGGCGAGAGCGAGCGTTGCGAGCAGCGCGCAGACCGCGTGAGCTGGGAGTTCGGCGCTGTCTTTTGTCGGAGTGAGGCTGCAGCCCCCTTCGCCGCCGGTCTTGTCCTCGCTCGCCGCAGCGGTAGTCGCGACGGTAGTCGGTCCGGCGGACGCGCTCGAGCTATCTGGGGCGGCGCTCGCGGCTGAGCCCTGCGCGCTACCCGCGTCCAACGAGTTGCTCGTATCGGAGCGTGGCGTCGGCATCACCGCACCGTCGCCGCCGTCGAGCGACCGCCTCGTCGGAGGGCTCGCGTCCGTAGCCGGCATGAAGACCGAAGTCGTGCAAACGAGCGAAGTGCGATCGAAGCTGGCCGGTGCAAGCTCGTAGATGCCGCCGTGACCGCGGCTGCCGCCGCTCTCGACCCCGCCGAAGAAGCGGCCGTCGCTCGCCTCTGCGACGCTCGTCGGGTGCCCGCCTTCGCGCTGCCCGCTGAACGCGTGGAGCACCGTGTACGAGCCGTCCAGCGTCAGCGAATAGAACGTGCCCTGCGACGATTCACCACCCCCGTAGGCGACCCCGTAGAGTGCTCCGTCGGCTCCCTCGAGGAGCGAACCCGAAGGAAGCGGAAGGGGAAGCGCGGGCGCGCTGCCCAGATCGCCGTCTGCTCCCTGCAGCGCATGAAGCACGCTCAGCTCGCCCTGAGGCGTGACGCGAAAGATCACGCCCTGCCCCCCGAAGGCCCTTCCATACAGGTTCCCATCGCGCGCGAGCAAGAGGTCGTGCGGCGTCGCACCGGGTGCGAAGTCACTCCCACCCAACGCCGCGACGAGCGCGAAGGTGTAGGTCGCTCCCTCCGGACGCAGTCGAAAGATGGTTCCTCCACCTCGCGGCCCTCCGAGCGAGGTCGTCCCGTAGATGGTGCCGTCCGTCGTGCGCACGAGCCGAGAGGCGGGATGGATCCCTGTCTGCGCGCCATCCGTGCGCGAAAAGTCGAAGATCGTGGTCAGCGTCCCGGCAGCGTCGCGCCGGTACACAGTGCCGAAGCCGGTGCGACCGTCGCGGCCCGGCCCGCCGTACGCAGTGACACCATATACGGCGAAAGCGGAGTCGACCGCGGGAGGACCTGACGGATTGGAACCGTCGTCGCCGCCGAACGCATGGCGAACTTGGTAGCGGCCCGTCGTCGTCAGACTAAAGAGGGATCCTCGGGTACCGACCCCGGCTGTCTCCGCACCGTACAGGACGCCGTAAAAGGTCCCCGGACTCCCTTCGCTGAGGCCGTGTTGCAGACGCCTACCGTTCTCGAACGTCATCAGCGGCGTGAACGAGTCACAGACACTCAGAGAGTACACGGAGGCCTTCGCTCCATCGCCGGCACAGGCTCCGTAGAGCTTGCCGTCGCTCGCGACGAGCAGCCCGCGCGGCGCCCACTCGCTCTCGCCTGCCGACTCATGGAGCAGCCTCACGGTGAGCTGCGCGCGGGCACCGGCGATGGCAGTGAGCCAGACGAGCGAGAGCCCCATCACGACCTGTGCCATACGCACCAACAGCAGTCCCACTTGCGGGCAAGAAGTCGCTCGCACGACAGGCGTCACGGTGATCCTCCGAGCAGGAGTACGTCCGCGGCGGCGATCTCTACCCTAAACCTCGTCTTTTGCCGGAGTGATGCTGCGAACGTTTGGCGGACAAGCGCACGAGGGCTACCCGACCCCGCCGCTCGTGCTCGGGCGGATGGTGCGCGCAACGAAGGTAGTGCGCACCGAGAGCGAGAGCGCGGCGAGTTTCGGTTCGCGGGGTCTGCAGACACGTCGATGGCACGACCAAGCTTTGCAGCGCCTGACCTTTGGTGCGCAGCACGCGACGCGCGAGTCGCGCGAGGTCTACGTCTTATCTGCATCGCGCAACTTCGGGTCCAGAGTTGGACGCGATTGCGAGCGACGAGTACCCACGCCTTGCGATTCGCGCGCGCGTCGCGCTGCGAAGCTCGGAGACACTCTTGCCTCTGCTTATGTCAGCAGTGCTGCAAGCATCTCCCATGAGACCCAACAGGAGACGTAACTTGACAGCACTTCGATACTGGTCTTTTTTGACTGCCATCGGCCTTACGGCGCTCGGCTGCGCGGAGCAGCAAGAGCTCGATGAACAGCAGCTCCCTGAGCATGTGGATGCGCCGGACAACAACCTGCTCGTGGCGCAGCCTTACTCTGCCAAGGCGATCGTCATCGGAAGCGGTTACGGCGGCTCTGTCGCAGCACTGCGGCTCGCAGAGAAAGGTGTCGACACGCTCGTGCTCGAGCGTGGGCGCCGCTGGAGAGTGCAGGCAGATGGGAAGACTCAGGCCCCGTTTGCAACCATGGAAGCAGTGGCTGCAAACATCGGCAATCCCGCACCGGCACCCAACCCTGCTGCCGACAACAGCACGTGGCTCAACGACCGCTGCGCCGGCAACCTCTACCTGACGCTGCTCGCCGCGCAGAACGTGCCGACCGGCTGCAGCCGAACCACGGGCATCCTCGAGTCCGTCGACAGCACGCCCGAGACACACCGCGACCTGTCGCCCGCACTCAAGCTCAACAACGTCGCCGCGGTGGTCGCAGCCGGCGTGGGCGGCGGTTCGCTCGTCAACAACGGCGTGACGTTCGCGCCCACCGAGCTCGCGTGGAACGTGGCCTATCCGGCTGCCGAGCTTCCCTATATGGCCAAGGTCTGGAAAGACCTGAACAAGAAGTTTTTTGGGCTCGCCAAGGGCGTGCTGGGTGCCGAGCCCCCGCCGAGCTCGCTGTTGAGCACTCCGCAGTACCGCGCGACCGCGCTGACGCTCCAGCACGCGGCGGCTGCCGGGATCCCGAGCGTCGACGCCTACGATCCCAATACGATGACCGGCGTCGCGCTTCCGCCCGTAATCGCCGATTGGTCCAAGGTACAGCAGGAGCTTACCGGCGCGCGCGTCCCCTCGGTCACTGCTGGCGAAGCGTGGTGGGGAAACAACAGCGCGGCACGCAAGTCGCTCGATACCCCGCAGAGCTACCTCGGTCGCGCCGAGGCGACGGGCCGCGTGACGGTCAAGCCGCTGCACACCGTGACGGGCATCCGCTTCGACACCAAGGCCAAGCTCTACGTCGTCAGCGTCGTGCGCACCGACGAAGCGTACAACACACTCGAGACGCTCGACCTGACCACGCCCAACTTGGTCATGGCCGCGGGCTCGCTCGGCACGACCAAGCTGCTGGTACGCGCACGCGAGACCGGCGCCCTGCCGAGGCTGGCCGCCGACGTCGGGACGCGCTTCAGCACCAATGGCAACACTGCGCTCCTGCGCATGACTGCGGAGACGAACCCGATCGGACAGGGCGGTCTGGCCGGCGTCCGCATCAACGACTTCCGCGAGCCCGGAAACCCCGTCGCGCTCGAGAACCTGCCGCAGCGTGTGCCCGGCATCCCGAGCCTCGCTCCGTTCACCAAGGCCATCTTCTCGATCGGCGTCGGCATCCCGACCGCGAAGGGCACGTTCCACTACGACGCACCGAGCGATACGGTCGTGCTCGACTGGCCCGTCGGCGGTGCAGACAACGTGTACAACCGCGTGGTCGCCGGCTGGGAGTCGCTACCCGGCGCACAGCTCTACCCCGCGCTGAAGAACGCGGCCGCAAGCCAGCGCCGCACCCTGCATCCGCTCGGCGGCGTGCCGCTCGGCCTCGCGACCAACAAGCACTGCAAGCTCAAGGGCTACAAGCACCTGTATGCAGTGGACGGCTCGATCCTGCCCAACGCTTCCGCGGCGGCCAACCCGTCGTTCTTGATCACCGCGATGGCGGAGCGCTGCATGTCCAAGATCGCCAGCTCGGTCGCCGATGGCGCGGACGATTGGGAAGACGAAGCGTTCGACGCCTTCGACGCAGAGTAAGGTTAGCTGGGCAAAAACGTCAGCGCCCGCGACGGACGCACATGGAACATCTTCGGCCACGAGCACTTGGCCGCTGCGTCGTGCAGGAGGAGGACCCTCCGGAAGTTCCAGCGCCGAAACAGAGCTGACACGGCTGTTGGGCCAAGGTGCAACCAGCACGGATAGGTGCCCTTCCCGTGTTCGGCGACCGAACTCCCCGATCGCACGGCAGGACGCCCTCGACAAAGGAGAACGGCGATGGCGCTGAGTGAACTCTCTCGAAAGCTACTCGACAAAAAGAAGGAGAAGGGTCTGACCTGGACCGCGCTGAGCAAGGCGGTTGGGATGTCGGAGGTGTGGCTCGCCACGCTGTTCTACGGCGAGGCGTCGGCCACGCCAGAGATCGCACGCAAGCTCGATGAGACGCTCGAGCTCGGCATCCCCCTCAGCGCGCTGACCGAGTATCGGCTCAAGGGCAACAGCACCGGACCGAACCAGGTACCGACCGACCCGTTCCTGTATCGCTTCTACGAGATCATCGCCGTGTTCGGCTGCGGCCTGAAGGACGTGGTGCAGGAGAAGTTCGGCGATGGGATCGTCAGTGCGGTCGACTTCACGATGGACGTGCAGAAACAAGAAGACCCGAAGGGCGACCGCGTGGTGATCACCATGAGCGGCAAGTTCCTCCCGTACAAGCGCTGGTAGGGCAGCAGCTCGAAGGCTTGGCCTCAGTGCGCATCGGGGAACGCGCCGAGCAGGAGCGTTCCCCGGCCTCTGATCGCGACGTCCAGGTTCGGCGCGCTCGTCGCTCGCTCCTGTACTCTCGCAAAGTGGCACAACGCACGCGCTTCGAGTCGCAAAAACATCCGGGTGGTGAGCTCATGGGTGACGCTCGCCAGCACGAAGGCAAACGGCTCGGTCGACGTCCGGCTGGGTGCGCTGCCCTGCGTCTCGAACTCCTGCCGGTTGAGCAGCACCCCTGCGCCGAGCCCGAGCGCGAGGGTCACCCACCGCACGTCCCACGGGTGCGAGGCCGTGAGACTCGCCTCGTACGCGGTCGAGGTCGAGCGCACACGCTGATTGGTCAGGGTGCCGCGATACACGCCGCTACCCGCGCCGAGGGTCAGACGCCGGAGATCGAGCGCGTATCCAGCGACCAGCCCGAGACTTGCGCTTTCGGTGCCCCATCCACGGATAGCGCGGTGGTGCCGAGCTCGAGCGCGTGCGCGTGCGTGGCCTGGCGCAAGCTGAGTGCGCGGGCGACGGCATACGCGGGCAGCTCTGCGACGACGGCGCCCTCCTCGTCCTCACCCATCACGAGAAAACCCATTGGGTCGGGCAGCCACAGCAGCCAGGTAGAGGGTGTCCTGACTGTCGATGGCAATGGTGGGCTCGAGCAACGACGAGTAGCTGTTGGGCAGCGTCACATTGCTGAAGCTCTCCCCTTCGTCGAAGCTGCGCAGCACGTTGACGTTGATGTTGCTCTTGTCGAGCACCGGCAAGAAGTGCAACGAACTCCCCGCCCAGGTGCGAAAGAAGCCCCCCAACGAATCCACCACGCCACCTTGCGGATATCCCGCCGCCAGCGCGCGCGTGCGCTCGAGCGGAAAGCCGTCGCCCACGCGCTCCCAGCTCTTGCCGCCATCGGTGGAGCGATAGTGGAGCTGGTTGGGGCCGACGATCAGCGTAGGACCGGTGGCGCAGTAGTAGACGACGTTGGGATAGCCGCTGCGCTCGAGCTCGCTGCGCGTGAGGTCACACGTGGCAGGGCCGGTGAACACCTTGCCCCAGTCCCAGGAACGCTCGCCGACGACGGTGTGGCTCCAGCTGTCGCCGTCGTCGTCGCTCCATGCGATCACCGCGCCGCTGCCGTCGGCGTGCGCGCCCTTCATGGTGAGCGAGGCAAACAGACGGCCGGTCTGCGTATCGCGACGTAGATACGGGTGGAACGTGTCGCGCCGCGCTGAGTATCGTCGCTTGGAACGGCCTGTCGCCCTCGGTCCCGCTCAAATACGAGACTCTCGGCATCACGGACTACTTCCGTCGTGTAACCGACGACACTGTGCTCGGCCTGACGCCTGGCACCCTGGGCAGCGACGACTTCTTCTTCCGTCTAAGTCGAGACAACACCACCGTGATCGGCAAGTAGCCTGTCGCCACGTGCAGGTCGTCCCCACTACCCTTTGCAGAGTTGTAGCGGAAGGAACATTCCTTCCGCGCGCACAAAAAGCGCGGCTAGGTCCCAAGTTCCTCGCTCTATGCACGCAAGCGGTAGCACGAGAATCACGCAGTCTGAGCGGTCTATCCGCATCCAGGGGTGTCATCGCGATGCTTGAGGAGAAGGTATAGACGTTTGCGTGCGTTGACGGTTTTCTCCGCGCACCCCTATCGTCCTAGTCCCTCACTTCTTTGACTAGGACGGAGATTGCGCATGAAGAAGCTGGTTTTTGTCGGCCCGGCCCGACGCACCGTCACCCAATTGTTCATCGCGGCAGCTCTCGTCGGCTTCGGACTCTCCGGCTGCTCGGCCGACAGCACGAGAGCGACGAGCAAAGACAGCGAGTCGACCGATGACGCTACGGAGGCGGACGCGGGAGTCGTCAAGGATGCTTCCAAGCCGCGTGCCGATGCCCGGGCCAACACGGACGACGACGGCAAAAAGCCGACGACGACGAAGCCCGTCGTACCCGACGACGGCGAGGACAAGTGCGCCGGCATTCGCAAAGAAGCTCCGGTTGCGCAGGGCGGCGTGGATATCATCTTCGTCATCGACACGTCGGCCAGCATGGCGTCGGTCACGATGCAGGTGCAGATGAATATCGAGGGGTTCATGCGGCAGTTCGAGAGCTCTCGAGCCGACACGCACGTAACCGTCATCACCAACCGCAACCTGGCCGCAGGGACGAGCTTGGAGGCTGACAAGACGCGCTATCGCTTCGTGATGGCCAACGTCGACAGCAAGCAGCTCTACAACGTGACGCTGGCGACCTACCCCATGTACCAAGACTTCATGCGGCCCGGTGCGGCAACACAGTTCGTCATGATCACGGACGACGAGGACATCGTCCCGTTCGCGAGGTTCCAGCAGCAGATGACGACCAACCTCGGGCACGACTTCACGCAGCATGCGATCGCCTCCGAGAGCAAAGACGGCATCCCGTGCGCGGTCCCCGGCTCCGAGGGCAACCCCCTTTGTATCGGACCCATCCCCGTCGTGTGCACGGCGACCGCGGTCGGCGCGCAGTACTACTCGCTGGCCGACGCGACCATGGGCGAAAAGATCTCCATCTGCTCGAGCGACTTCACGACGGTGTTCGATCGCCTCACGAGTGCGGTCATCGCGGCGGTGCCGCTTCCCTGCGACTACCCGCTTGCCGACGCCACCAGCGCCGACTTCGATCCCGCCCTCGTGCAGGTGGTGTACTCGATCGACAAAGTCGATCGCGAGTTCCCCAAGGCAACCGCCAAGAACCAGTGCGGCGACAAGGTCGGCTGGTTCTACGACGACGAAGACAAGCCGAGCGTCATCAGCCTGTGCCCCGCCGCTTGCGAGGCGGTCTCCCAGGGCGGTGGGCTAGACATCGCCTTCGGCTGCGTACCGCAGGTCTTCATCTGAGTGATTCTTCGCGCTCGACCGACCGTCAGGAGCCGGCCACGGAAGCAGTCTCGTCGTTGTCGCGAGCATGCGCGAAGCACGCGTACCCAGCGCGACAAGGCGCATCGCTGGTGCAGCTGGCCAGGCACAGGCCGCCAGCGGTCCCGTAGTTGATGCACTGCGCGCCTTCGCCGCACTCCCTGTCGAGCGCACAACTCTGCATGCAGTAGCCCCCAGGGGCATCGACCCGCTCGTTTGTCGCGAGGCCTTCGTACGGCAGCTGTTTGGCGCAGGTGGCGTGCTGCGCTCCGCAGTCTGCAGCGAGCGGCGCGCGCTGCTGCCCGGGTACATCCGTCCCAGGCAAACCCCGCCGATGGTAGCACGCGCAGCAATAGTCGGCGCCTGATCCACCGGCGGCATCGCCGAGCCGCCTCCGCGGGATGGATACCCTCCGAGCGACTGCGCCGCTCAGTCCAGCATCTTTTTTTCGACCACCCACGGCCGTTTGTCACTTCGTTTGCCGCGCAGACAAAAAAGCCCCCGGACGAATCCGAGGGTTTGGGCAGACGAGCGCCTGTCTTACGTACGGTCCCGAGCCGAGTGCGGCGCGGCCGCTCCGTAGCTCAAAGGCTCTTCGATTTGCAAGCCTCCCATGGGGCCTTGCAGTACGTGCCGCCCTCCATGAACTCCTTCTTCCATTTCGATTCTTCGCCGCACAAGTGCCAGCGCATCATCGCGACCCACGGGCCCATGTTGTCTCTCGCGCAGGAGATGTGATCGGCCATGGTGTGGGTAACGAAGACCGACGGCCCTTTGACTTCGCCGTAGTCTGCAACGAAGTTGCGCGTTCCGCTCTCGCCCGTGCCACCGAGAAAGATGGAGGGGTAGTCGATCTTTGCGGCTCCACCGCCGCCACCCGCGCCACCGCAGACCAGAACAGTCAGCTTGAGTCGGTCGTCGTCGGATTCCGACATCGATTGCAGCGCGCCCATCGAGTGTCCGCCGCGAGCCACACGGTCGGGGTCGAGCTTGCCAAACCACATGCTGCCCTGGGTTTCGTTCTGCTTGAGGATCCAATCGAGCGCTGCTTTACCGCTGTTGGTGGAGGGTTGGCTGACGACCACGAACCCGTAAGACGCAAGAAGGTTGAGATGGTCGAGGTAGTTGGAAGGACCGGTGCCGGCGCCCGGTCCCCACTGGAAGACGGGATGTTTCAGCCCATCCTTACCGAGCCCCTCCGGGTAGTAGACCCAGCTCGCTCCGGAGGGTCCTGTCTTTTCCACGTGCATCGGCTTCCATGGGCCAAGCTTCTTGGTGTCGCCGAGCTCCGCGGCGGAAGCCGTGACCTCGGGACCACAGCTGCCCGCGCCGGCGCCCGTCCCCTGGCTGACCGCGCTGTCCGCCAGGCTTGCGCCTCCCCCATCCTTTTCGCCCGAAGCGGCTGCGTCCGAGCCGCTGCCCGCACCGGCGTCTTTGTCTTTGCCCGCACCGGCGTCGGTCCCGGTCGGCTTCGGGTTCGCCCCTGCGTCTATGGCCGGAGTCTTTCCCCCCGCGTCCTTGGCTGTAGCGGGCGGCGGCTGGTCTTGGTCTTCGCCTTCGTCGTCGTCTTCACCCTCGTCCGTGGAAACCTTACCGTCGTCTTCGCCTGTCTTTGGGGGCCCATCGCTAGCGCAGCCCAAGCCGCTTGGAAGGGTCAGTGCGCTCAAGAGCAGCAGCCAGCGCGGGGTTCGTATTTCCATCTTCTCGCTCCTCCGCCAGTTCCGCCGCGAGGCACTCAAGGCCACCTTCGACCGGATCGGTCGTGCACCCGCGGCTCACCGGGTCAGGCCGAGCGTATCTCTCCGAGCGGAAGCCAATCCTTTCGCCTTTCCATCTTCGTTTTGCGATTTTCACGAGCAATTCAAGGGCACTGCGTTCTTCCGCCCCGCGTGCGCGAGGTAGCTCGCAAACGCGCTCGAGCCACGAGCACGGAAGGGGGTGCCTGACCTGGACCGCTCCGGGGCTTGTCTACTATCAAAGACAGCGCTACGGAGGCGAGGCGTGACCATTCGTGCTGCCGTGGCGGCCGTCGGCGTCACGGCGAACGTCCAGCACAGGCCATTTCTCATTTCACACGCGCTCGCAACAACGCGATCGCCACCTGCCCGTACCGCATCGTCGAAGGCCCGCACAGCGACACGCTTCGATGCCGCGCTCAAAACAGCCCACGAAACAACGTATTGGTGTAAGACCGCGGCAGCGTTACGTAGCAGTGTGCGATTGAGGAGAACTATGACGATCAAGGGCCTGAGTGACTACGTGCTGTTCAAGGATCCAAAGCTTGCGGCTCGGTACACGAACAAGAAGATTCCGATCTCGACCCTGTTCGAAGCCTACTTCGACGGCGCAGTCGACTTTCGCGGTGACATCTTCGACATGCTCGCGCACCGCCACAACTTCGTGAGTCACGACTTCACGCCCGAGAATGTCCGCTACTTCGTCACCAAGTTCTTACCCGAGACGCTCGTCCATACCCAAAAGGACGACACCAAGCTGGTGCGCAGCCACTACGACCGCGGCGACGACTTCTTCGCCGCATTCCTCGGCCCGCGCATGGTCTACACCTCCGGCTTCTTCAAGGATGCGAGCCAGAGCCTCGAGCAAGGTCAAGATCAAAAGCTTGACCTTGTCTGCCGCAAGCTGGCGCTCAAGCCCGGCGAGACGTTGCTCGACGTCGGTTGCGGCTGGGGCACGCTGGTGATGCACGCGGCCAAGCACTACGGGGTGAAGGCTACCGGGGTCACCCTCAGTGAGAACCAGGCCGCCTACGCCAACGCGCGCATTCGCGAAGCCGGCCTGGAGGGCAAGGCTGAAGTGCTGTGCCTCGACTATCGTGCGATCCCCGCCGGGAGCTTCGACAAGATCGTCTCGCTCGAGATGGTCGAGCACGTCGGCGTCAAAAACCTCAAGACCTTCTACACCAAGATCCGCGAGCTCTTGGTAGACGAGGGCGTGTTCTTGCTGCAGTGGACGGGCCTACGTCGCGCAGCCCATCAAGAAGACCTCGTGTGGGGTCTATTCATGGCCAAGTACATCTTCCCGGGTGCCGACGCGAGCTTGCCCGTGGCCGACATGATCTCCGCCTGCGAGAAGGCCAACTGGGAGATCAACACCATCGAAAACATCAGCATCCACTACTGCTACACCATCAAGAAGTGGCATCAAAACTGGGCGCGCAACAAAGACGTCATCCTGTCTGCGTACGGCGAGCGTTGGTACCGCATCTGGAACTTCTTCTTGGCTTGGGCAGTCACGGCGGGCACCCAAGGAACGGCCGCCTGCTTCCAGGTGGTCATGAACAAGAACCTCAACGAGTACGACCGCGCCCGCTGGGTCACCGGTGCGGCCCCGCTGAGCGAGCGCCTGTCCGCTCCCGCGCACCATGCGCCCGGCCGCAACAACAATAACAACAACACGACGATCAACGCCGAGAGCGCGACCCCCTGAGGGGCGCCTCGCCGAGTCGAGCGCAGCGGTTCAGCGCACCAGACCGCGCTCCGTGTACGCGGCAAGTGTCTTGCGCGACGCACGGCGCTGCAGCAGGAGCGCGACCAACGCAACCGCGTTGAACAGCGTGAGGCGCAAGACCATGTAGGGCAGCAGCATGTCGAGCATGCCCGCAATCGCGAACAAGTAAGAGTGCGGCGCGAGCGAGATGCTGATCCAGAGCCGCATCGGCGCCGCATTGTGCTGGCGATACAGCTCCGAGGCCTCGGCATCTACGCTCCAGCGAGCTTTCAGCAAGCGCGCGCCCCATGGATTGGTGCGCTCGGTAAAGCGCTCTTGTTTGCCCAGGTAGTCTTCGTAGAAGGCCATCGCGAAGCGCGTGTACCAGGCGGCGGAGTTGACCAGCGACGTCTTGTTCAGCTCGCTGATCTCCTCGACGCTGTGGCTCTCGCCGCCCGCGCCGAGGCGCGTCGCCCGCAAAAACAGCTCTTTGTAGGCGTCGTACAAGTTGAAGTGGAAGACTGCGCAGACCACGCCGACGATGCCTGCGAACAGAATCACCGGCAGCTCGAATCGGCCTTGTTGCGACATGTGCCAGACCGCGGCGAGGCTGCTGGTAAAACCGACCACCATGTCGGCGACGCCGTCGAGCGCGCGACCAAATGCCGAGCTCATCTTTTTGGCGCGCGCCAAGATGCCGTCGGCGCCGTCCATGATCGCGCTGATCCAGAGCAGCGCCCCGCCCACCAGCATCGCGCGCGGGCTGCCCCAGACCCAACAGCCCGCGGCCGTCAGACCGAGGCTCATGGCCAGGAACGTGACCTGGTTGGGCGTGATGGAGGTGCGGTACACCGCGCGCACGAACGCGTAGGCGAGCGGCCGATGCACCCAGAGGTTGATTGGGTCTTCTACTTCGCGCGACTTCAGGACCGACGCAAAAGAAGGCGGCGCGGCCACGGATGGCGCCTGGTCCGAGTTCGGAGAAACCCCGTTCACGTAGCTCACCTCTTCACGATGCGGTGGGGTCGAGAGTCTCCGCGCCGAGGTCGAGCAGCGTGGCCTTGGGCTCAGGCAGCCACGACTCGTCCGGGCCCTCGGTCGGCAGCACCACCGGCGTGCCGTCGTAGCGGAGCCGCTGATTCAAAAAAAAGGTGGTCCACAAGTACGCGAGCAGCGACGGGCAGTCGAGCGCTGGATGAATGTGGCCCGCATAGCGCGCAGCGTGTGCGGCCGGCAGCTTGCTCCAGTGCAGGCCAGGGATGTCGTGATGGATGCCGTGAAAGCCGTTGTTGAACGCGAGCCAGTTGACCGCGCGGCCGACGAAATTGCGCGAGTGGTTGTACTCGCTGTCGGCGTCGCAGCCGTCGTGCTGCAGCAGGTTGATGGTGACGATTCCCCACTGCGCGTAGAGATGCGGCAGCAGCCAGAACAACAGGGCGCGCTTCCAGTCGAGCACGAACAACGCGACCTGAATGCTCAGCAGCACCGCGAGCTCGGTGATGCCTTGCCGAAACCAGCGCGGGTGGCGCTTGCGCATGACCCAAATGTACTCGGAGTCCGCGCGCATGATGCCTGGCGCGACCGAGAGCATGAAGAACAGCCCGTTGAGCAGGTGCCAACGAAAGCGCGTCTTGGTGGTGCGCATGACGTCGCGGCGCGACTGCGTGAAGCGGTGGTGGCTCAGGTTGTGCCCGGGCACGTAGGCGCTGACCGGGTGCCCGTACACGCAGGTGAGGACGACCTGGTAGACCTTGTTGAGCCAACGCTGCTTGAACACCGGGCTGTGAATGGCGTTGTGCGTCTGCACGGCGCCCTGAAAGGCCGTCACACAGAGCAGCACGAGCGGCGGCAGCGCCCACAGGTTGAGTGGCACGTACAGCCATGCGGCCAGCAACGACGCGAAGTACACGCCGTTGAAGAACAGGGGTCGGAGGTCGCTGCGGTCTTTGAGGATCACGTGGGGTGCACCAGCTGACGACACCTCCCTAGCACATTTGCCGGCGAGTCTAAGAAACGAGCGGCGGCGCGGTCAGGGTCGCTGGGACCTCATCGCTCTCATCAGAAGACGCCGTACTACGGTAGCCCCGTCAGCGCGCTGACCTCGCTCGCGTCGAGGACACGATCGTAGATCTGCACTTCGTCGAGGGTGCCCCAATACGCACCCAGAGGGCCGGCACCGAGCACCACCGGCGCATCGTTGAGCAGCGCGGGTGGCACGTTCGTTTGGCGGTACACGGCCACACCGTCGACGTACGCCTGCAGCTCACCGGGCTGGCTGCGCGTGACGGCGAGCTGAAAAAACGTGTTGCCGCGTGCGGCGTAGCTGCCGAGCAGAAAAGACGAGGGCCCGGCGCTCGTCGCCTGAAAATATTGGAGCCTCCCCGGCAAACCTGGGTCGTTGTCTGGATACAGAAAGATGGCGAAGGCGCCAAAGGCGTCGTCTCCCTTGCTGACAATCGTGCCGCCGTGTCCAGGCGTCGGGCGGAGTGTGGCCACAAAACTGAAGGCAGCGAGGTCGAAGGCACTCTCGTTGGGCAAGGAGATGTTGCCGGTACCGCTCAGCTCGATCGCCGCTGCGCTGGCGCCGCTGCGGTCGACGCCGTAGGAGCCCTGAACGACCGTACCATCGTTGTGGTGTCCACTCAGGTCCGTCGCGTCGAGCGAGAAGCGAAGCAGCGTCAGCCACCCCGAAGGGTAGACACGAAGCTCGTCCATCTTGAGCGCACTGCCGCCCTGAGCATTGCGGGCCTCGCAGCTGACGTGGACGAGCCCGACGCGGGCAGCCGTGAACGCGGTGCTGCTTGCGGTCGGACTGTCGAAGCGGCCCTGGTCGGCGCTCCACAAGAAGCTGAGGGGCGAGCTGGTCGGGTCCGCTGCGATGCAGGCGACGCTCGCTTGTTGCGCGGGATTCAGGTAGCGCGGGCGCAAGCTCAGTGCGTCCACCCGCGGCTTCGGGCCCGTGCTCGCGTCCGGCACGACCGGTGCCGCGTCGGGAGCGACGGAGCTCGCGTCCGCTGGCGTCTCTGCGTCGACCAGGGCCGCGCTTGCATCCAAGAACGTCGCCGCGTCGGTCACGGCTTGCTCGGCGGCATCGGGTGTGGCGCCGGGATCGGTGCTCGCGTGTTCGGCATCGCGGGCCCCATCCGCGGCATCGAAGGCGGCGTCGCCCTCTCTCGACGCGAGGGCCGGAGCCCCGGCATCGATGGCCGCGCGGTAACAGAGACCCGTCACGGGCGGATCGTTCGAAGCGCTCACCCGGCAAGTCCAGTGGCTCGGGCAGTCGCTCGGCTCGTTGCAGCGGATCCGACCGTCGGGCAGCTCGGCTCCGAGCGAACACGCGCCGACCACCAAGGTCAGAGCCACGGAGGAGACACGGCGCATCAAAACCGACCGACCAGTCCGACAGAGGGCAACCACGTCAGTCGACGCGAGGGCCGCTTTTCTCGCCGATCGAGCAGACTCCACACGAGCCCGCCGACGATGGCAGTCGCACCCAGACCCACCAAGACCTGTCCCCTCCCCCACAGCCGCTCGGCGCGGTCGAGATCGCTCTCGAGGCGGCGGTAGCTCGCGCCCACCTCCGCTTGTTCGACGTCGCGCCCACGCAAGCTGCCCAGCACCATGAGCGCCCCACCCGTCAGGGAGACCACCACGCCGCTTGCAACCGACACGGCGCCGCCACGCAGCCACCAGCGCGGTGGGTCACGCTCTGCCTCGGTAGACGGGGCGGACGTGCCCAGCGCGGGCCCGCTCGCCACGGCATCGGACGTCGAAGCCCCCCCTTCTTCGGCTTGCGTGGCAGGCGTCGCAGCGCCCGGTCGTTCCGCGCGCGAGCCAGGGAGAGGGGCGGCCGGCTCGCGCGCGGCGACGGCGGCACGCAACGCCCGCACGCGCGCTTCTACCGAGGCGCGTTGCTCGGGGTCGGCCTCGACTGCCAGGTAACGCTCGAAAGCCGCCAGCGCGTCTTCGTCGCGCCGCATGCGGTCGTAGCACTGCGCGATGTTGTACAGCAGCGCCGGCCGCTGGCTCTGCTCGTACGAGGCTGAGAAGTGTTTGAGCGCCGCCTCGTACCGCCCCTCGTCGAACGCCACCCTCCCGGCCATGAACAGCGCTCTCGCTTCACTCATGCTGCCGGCGGGCTCTGCCGCTTGCGCCCACGTCGACTCCGTCCCCACCGTCGCCAGAAGTCCCAAGCTCAACCACAGCGCGCCCCACCATCCGCCCATCGCTCGATGGTATCCCCAGTCCCGGCTGGCGCGCCAGACACTCGCACGGTCGCGTCGTCCGGGGGGGAGCGCGCGATGAAGCAGCTGTCCACCAGGCCGAGCTCGAAGAGGCGGCCGTTCACCGGGTCGAGCTCGAAGAGGCAGCCGTGCACCAGGTTGTGCTCGCGACGCGTGGTCACGCCAGTCCCGACTAGTACGGCAGCGCGATCCATTGTCCCGCCGACACACCGCGAACACGATCGACATCTGACGGTTCATCTTGGAGCGCAAGACACTCAGAGTCGGAGTCCCAACTCGCCACAAAACAGGGCCGCTCTGCAAGCGGTCCCCAGCTGCCCTGACGCAGAGATCGGACAGCGCTCCCACCCCGGAGACCCGCGCGCGCTGCGGAGTGTGTTAGTGCACCCCCATGCTGCAGCTCGCGAATCTGCTCGAGAAGATCTCCCACAAGCTGACCGGTTGGGTCGAGTCGTTGGCGATCATGTTGCCCAACCTGCTGGTCGCGCTCTGCGCGGTCACGCTCGCGGTGCCACTGTCCCGCTGGACGGGAAAGTTGTCGGCGAGCGCGCTGGCCCGACTGACGCGCAATCCGCCGGTCGCGAACCTGGCGGCAACCATGGCGCGAGCGTTGGTCATGGTGATCGCAGTTTCGTTCTCGCTCGAGCTGCTGCAGCTCGACAAGACGGTCACCTCGCTGCTGGCGGGGGTAGGTGTTGCGGGCCTGGCGCTCGGCTTCGCCTTTCAGGACATCGCGTCCAACTTCATCTCGGGATTCATGATGGCGATGATGCGGCCTTTCAACGTGGGCGACCTCGTCGAGGTGGGCTCGCACTCGGGACGCGTGGTCACCATGTCGATGCGCGACACAGAGGTGGAGACCGTCGACGGGCGTTCGGTCTTGATCCCAAACCGTGAGATCTTTCAGAACGCCATCGTCAACTACACACGCACACCGAGTCGACGGCTCGAGTTCGCGATCGGCATCGACTACGACGAAGATCTCGAGAGCGTACAAGACACGATGGTCTCCTCTCTCGCAGAGCTGCCCGGCAGGCTCGCGGACGAGCCGGTGGAGGTGTTTTTCGAGGAGTTCACCGAGAGCACCATCAAAGCGCAGGTGCTGGTCTGGCTATCGGCCGCGGACGAGCTCCACTATCGACGCTCTCGCTCCCAGGCGATGATTGCAGTCAAGCGCGCACTCGACTTGCGCGGCGTCGTGTTGCCGGTCCCCGCGCGCACCGTCGAGCTCGGCCCTGACTATCGCACCCGTCAAACGGAAGCATCGTCCCCGACGTAGCGAAACCGCCTTTCCTCGCGCGCCGCGCCCGGAGTGACGCGACGTCACGACAAGACCGGCAACGCGGCCAGCGCCAGCAGGTTCTCCGGGGTGCGCTCGACAGTAAGGTCCCACTCACTGAAGGGCTCCGCACCGCCCACCGCACGTTTGAAGCAGAGCGCGGCCCGGACGCTCAGCATGTTCACGTACTCGCTCCAGTACGCCGTCAGCAGCTCGGTGAAGTGTGGTGTCATGAACTGGTACTCGTACACGCGACAGAGAGCCACACGGTCGCTGTCCGGCGAACGACCCACCACCATGCGTCCGCTGTCGTGGTAGAGGCTCCAAAGCATGGTCATCCGCGCGAGGAACGGGCTGACGCCGATCTCCTCGTCCTGCGCAAAGCTACGGTAGATGCCTGCCTTTGCGATGCGCCTTGCAGCGGGGACTTGTTGTTGTGTCCCCTTCAGGTCTCGTTCGGCCGCCACCTTGCCAAAGTACGTCCACACGTCTCTCATCCCGTCCCGCTCGAGGATACGAGCCAAGCACTCCGTCAGAGCCATGAAGTCCCGCTCTGGATACCAGTCGGTCGACAGAATCTGACGGTCCAAGTAGTGCTGGAGCGCAGGCGGCACCTCGCGCGCGCCACGCGGATGGGCCTTCAGGGACGCGATCACGGGCACGAAGCCCGTCCCCTTGTAGTTGGGGACACTAGCCGTCATCCGTACGATGGTACCCGAAGGGGGGCCGCACGTCGCCCCTCTCAACGCAGCGTGCGCACCGGGCCGAGCTGGACGCCCAAAGGAGGCGCGATCAGCACCCTCACATGGTCTCCCTCGACCAGCACTTCAGCGCTCTCGATGCCGCGGGCGCGCAGCTGCCGCAAGATCTTATCGCGTAGCTCGGCGTCGCTCATGCCTGGTTCGCGCAGCTGGTCCAGCGGCAGCGGTGCGAGTTCGACGGGTCCGTTCGCCATCCCTGGTGCGCGGTGGCGGAGCTCGATGTGGTGGCCGGCCGTGTCGTCGGCGCTGAGCTCGATGCGAGTCTCTTGCTTCGTGCGTTCTACCGAGACTTCGTTCGGGGTCCAGCCTTGATCGCCGAGCTGCTGACGGATCTCGCCTGCGGCTTGGTGGTCGGTCTTGCCAGCCAGCTCGACGACCACGCGGAACACGGCATCGCGGGCGACCGCGTAGACCTTACTCCAGCCAACGCCGGTGCAGAACACAAGCACCGCGAACGCGAACACGGTGGCCAGCGCAGTCCGAGCTCGTGCACGAGGTTGACCTCGCGCGTGCAGTAGCTGCCTCGTGTGTGCGAGCGAAGGCATGGCGTCTGCGGTCTCCGCAGCCAGCCGTCGATGGTCCGAAGCGATCAGCAATTCGATGTTCATGGCAGCTCCTCCTTCAGTGCGAGCGGTCCCCGTGCGGCCGCATCCCTCAGGTAGCGGGCTCGCAATCGAGCGCGCGCACGCACAACGCGTGACTTGATCGCCGCCAGCGAGTCGCCCTGCAGCGCGGCGATCTCGTCGAGGCGAAACTCGGACAGGTCGGACAGCACCAGCGCTTCGCGTTCCTTCGCGTTCAGCGTCGCCAGCGCGCGGGCCATACGCTGCGCGCCCTCGTCCGCAAACGCGGGCTCCACCGCGGGTTCCGCGACCTGATCCAACGGAAGCAGCCGACGCCAAAAGTCGCGCCGGTGGCGCTGCCGGTGCAGACGCAGCAGGATCGCGAAGAACCAGGAGCGGAAGCGCGCCTCCTCGCGCAACGTGCCCAGCCGGTCGAACGCGCGCAAGACGGCGTCTTGAAACAGGTCGTCGCCATCCGCGCGGCTCCGCGACAGGCGCCGCGCAGTCAGCACCGCCTGGTGGTGCAAGGGTTCGAGCAGCCTCAGCAGCCGCTCACTCGTTTGTTCATCCGTGTCCATGCCCAGGGAGACACGTCAGCGGCGCCAAAAGTTGCAGCGAAAGACGGTATGGACGCGACGACCGCGTTACCTCTGTGCCGTCTGGTCAGACGAGAGCACGCGGTAGTGGTACGTGTACAGCTCGCGAAAACCGCACTGCGTCGGTTCGAGCTCGGCCGGAAATACTGAGCTCGTGATCGCCCTGCTAGCTAGCTAGCTAGCTCGCTCGACCACCACTGCAGACTCTTCGCCGAGTAATCTTGCGTCTCGCAGAACTCCTTCAGCTCAAGACCACTCGCTTGCCATGCCTCGACACGTGCCGCCCACTCTGATGGAGATGCTGGGGCCGAGCTATCCACCCGAACCTGCGTGGGGGACTCGTGTCGAGCTGAGCGCACCCGCAAGGTAGTCATCGCGCAGCGCGATGCGTCGGATCTTGCCGCTCGTCGTGCGTGTGATCGTTCGCGGACGCACGATCACTACTTCTTGGAGCGGTAGCCGAAAGACGCTGAGCACCGCGACGCGGATGCGCGCCGAGAGCTCCGCCACGCGGTCCGACCGCCGCCAGTCGCGCGACTCTGCAACTACTACGACCTCTTCCGTGCCGGTCTGGGAATCGTGGTAGCCAAACGCTGCGTTGAGCAGAAGCTCTGGAATGTGGCTCCGCACGCAGTGCTCGACGTCGGTGGGGGAGAAGGCCTCGCCGCCCCGCTTTACCATCTCCTTGACGCGGCCCACGATGAACAGCTCGCCGGCATGCACGACTCCCAGGTCGCCAGTTCTCAGGGGATCGGGCAGTCCGATCAGCTCCCCGTCGCTGCGCAGTGACGCGCGAGCGCTTGCATCGCCGCTGATCGCGACCTCGCCGACTTCGTTCTCGCCGAGCGTCCGCCCGTCCTCGTCCAAGACGACGAAGCGAGTGCCAGCGACGGCAAACCCATTGCCTGCGCGCGAAACCGTCTCGTCGGAGCTCGCCTCTCGCAGTGCGACACGCCCGTTTCGTAGCTCGGCGCGATCGAAGTTGCGGACCAGTCGCGGGGTCCCGGGCGGCCGCACGGCCACTGCCACGCAGTTCTCCGCCAGGCCGTAGCCAGGCTGGATCACGTGCTTCCGGAGGCCATACGCGGCGAAGAACCGCTCGAAGGCATCGCATGCAGCCGCATCGACGATCTCCGCGCCGTTGATGCTGGTGCGCAGCGCCGACAGGTCGAAACCTGCGCACGGCGCGGCGGAGAGTCTCGCCTTGGCCAGCACGAGGTCGTAGGCGAACTGCGGTGCCATGCTGATCGTCGAGCGCTGTGTGCTCATCTGTCTGAGCCAGCCGATCGGATCCATGATGAACGCCTGCGGCGTCCCGAGCGTCAGGCCGGCGCCGACGCGCAGCGAGGTGAGCACGGCAGCCACCAGACCCATGTCGTGAAAAAGCGGGAGCCACGAGTAGACACGGTCTTGGGCCGTCCAGTCGATGCCGAGACAGAATCCGCGGGCGTTGGCGCTCAGCTGCTCGTGACGCAGACACAGGCCCTTCGGCTCGGCCGTGCTGCCTGCGGAGAACTGGATGATTGCAGCTCGCCCCTCGGGCATTTGACAGCGGTCAGCGGCCGGGTCGAGACCACTGGGCTGGTGACTCGTCTCGAGAGCGAGCACGCGGGTGCTCGTGGCAGCCTCGGCAGCGGCACGCTCGTGGCATTCGAACTCACTGCGATGCGTCAGCAAGTAAGGTGCGCGGCTGGCGCGTAGGATGGAGACGATTCGCTCGAAGTCTTTGCCCACGGCGCGCAGGTCTGGCCTGTAATAGAGAGGGAGGACCGTGCCGCCTGCATGCAGGACGCCCAGCGTCGAGATCACGCAATCGAGCGTGTTAGACATCGAGATGGCCGCGCGCTGACCGCAGGTAAACCCGTCGGCCCTCAGGGCCTCCGACTTCTGCACGACCAGGCTCCAGAGCGCGCGATAGCTCAAGGTAGGAGCGTCGCGTCCCAGCTTGAGTTCCGCGGGATTGTCGCGCACCGCGTGCTCGCGAATCGCTTCGAGAAAGTGAGCTGGCTCAGACATCTCGGCCCCAGACTCCCATGCGGATTCGTGGCAGCAAGCTTGCCGCGTAGGTGTCGCGCATCATTTCCGAAGTTCCGGCGAACACCGAGAAGATGCGCGAGTCACGCAACGCACGTGTGACGTGCACGGTGGTCTCCGTGGAGACTGGCAGACACTCCAGAGCGTCGGCGGCCACTTCGATCGCTCGCTGCGCTGTCTCGCAAGCGGCATACTTGAGCATTGCTGCGTCGGTGCGTTCGAGCTCGCCGCGCGTCGTTTTCTCGATGACGTGGTAGGCGAGGGCCCGTCTACCCTCGACCCGCGCCAGCTCGCCGAGCAGCCTGGGCGTGTGTGCGCTGGCGAGCTCGGGCGCTCGTTCGAGCACGCGCAGCACGCGGAGCAAGCAGCTGCTCGCCAGCTCGAGGGAGCCGGCGGCGATCAGCACGCGCTCGTGGAGCGTGGCATCGGCAAAGTAGCTCAGGCCGAGCCCGGCGCGTCCGATGAGGTTGTGCTTGGGAACGCGCACGCTGCGGAAGTCGAGCGTGCCGGTGGGCGAGCCGCGCAGGCCGAGCTTGTCGTACGGAGCCGAAGCAGTCACACCTGGCGCGTCCGAGGGCACCAACAACAGGCAAGCTTGAAACGGCTGGCCGTCCGCACTCGAGCGAGCGAGCACCAGAGCGAAGTCCGCGACCGGCGCGTTGGTGATGAAGACCTTTCGGCCATCGACGACATAGTCGGAGCCGTCCTCGTGGGCGACCGTCTGCATGGCGCCGGTGAGATCGGAGCCACCACCGGGCTCCGTGATTCCAAAGGCGATCACTGCGGAGCCAGACAGGATGCGCGGCAGAAGATGCTCACGGAGCAGCGGCGTTCCGTGGTTGGCAACGAGCGAAAAGACCGCTCCGGCCGCCACCAACAGGCTGACGGCCGCACTGGCCGACGCCTTCGACATGAGCTCCTCGATCAGCGCAACGCTGTAGCTGAGGTCGCGGCCCGGCCCGCCGTGCTCGAGCGGCACCATCGAGGTGGTCAGTTGCTCGCGCGCGAAGCGCTGGTGCACGTGTCGAAAGTCAGACAGGCTTTCTTGCTCGCCGGCGCTCGCCCGCGGCAGCGCGGTCGCTATCACCCGGCGCGCCCGCGCACGGAAGTCCACGTGCTCCGGAGTCGCAAACGAGCAGCTTCCTCGCGGCAGACCGGCCTCGGGAAGCAAGCCGCCGAGCTGTCGCTCGATCTCCGCGCACAGAATGTGCTTGCTCCCGAACAGACGACAGAGGCTGCGGCAGTCGCGGTACGCGCGGGCTGCGTCATGCTCGCTCAAGAAGCCGCGCCCGCCGTGGAGCTGCTGGCAGTCTTTGACGAACTCGGGAAGCGAGTCATGCACGTTGGCGCACAGCATCAGCACACGCAGCGCTCGTCCCGGCGAATCCACGGCGGCGGCACGCAGCTGTGACTCGAGTGTTGTTTGGCACGAGCAGAGGTCCGCGATGCGATGGCGTATGACCTGCTGTGTCGCGAGCACACTGCCGCGGAATGGTCTCGATCCGAGAAAGTCGAAGGTCGCAGCGAGTAGCTGCCGCGACCAGGCGATCAGAGCATGAGCAGCGCGAAGGCGGTGCTGCTCGGTCAACGAAGCTAGTGCTACCGGGTCGAGGTACGCGCTCTGCGAGGGCGCTATCAGCACGCGATCGAACGCGATCGAGCAAAGCCCGGCAGCGCCGAGGCCCATGTCCAGCCCTGGACGCCGAGATACTCCCTGCGCATCAAGCGGTACCTGACACAGCTCGGTCGCCGAGACACGCAAGAGCAGAGTAGAAACATGGGCGCCAGAAACGACTCCATGGACGGTTCCGGTGAGCTGCCTCGTGCCATTTGCAGACAGACTGACGGCCAGGTCCGAGGCGAGCTCGAACCACGGTGCGGGTAGCGTGGTCAGGGCCGAGCGCAGTCCGCTCGCTCGCTGAAGCTCGCGGGCGGCGCGCAGGGTCGCGAGCGCGACAACCGCACCCAGCGATCGGCCTCCGTCCAGCGAGGAGAGCAGCTGGGCAGCCGGGGTGGCGGGCTCGACCGACTCACCCGCGCACTCGAGCTCGGACCAGACGTCAGTCGGCAGCGCGCCGTGAGCCTCCCAGTGCTCCACATCGTACCTGGGCGGCTCCGCGAGCTCGATGCGGCGAGTGTCCACCGTCCGAGTGTCCACCGTCAGGAGCGCGCTGGGCTCCGCGCTGGCTGCTGGCGACGCACTCATTGGCCACATCGTGTGCGCTCCAAGAGTCCGACCAGCAGCGCGACGAATTCGCGCAGGGTGGTGTCACGCGTGAACGGCTGTTCGGACTGCGTGAGGTCTAGCCGCACCCCGAAGTGCTTCTCGACGCCAAGCACGACCTCGGCAGAGCTGAGCGAATCTAGCCCGAGCTCGTCCAGCTTGAAGTCGTCGCTGAGAAAGTCCGCCGGGACGCGCAGCTTGGTGGCGATCACCGTTTTAATGGTCTGAGTGTTGTCGTTCATGATTGACTCCAGGGAGCTAAGCTAGATCCGGGTTGATCTCGAAGATCGGGAAGTAAGTGTCCAGAGCGTTGCTGGTGAAGCGACGCGCGAGGTCGGGGATGTCATGCCAGTGCCAGGTGGGCTGGCCGCAGGGCGGCATCCAGTCAGAGCCTGCCATGTAGTCACAGGCCTCGACGGCCACCGAGTGACGAACGCCATGTGTGTGGACGAAGGAGTGGCGGTTCATGCACGCCTCGATTCGACTGGTCACCATCGTACCACCCTGATCCCAGCCCGAGCTGGTGACCACGCCCTGACGGCCGAGCGCACGCAGGGTGGCGCGCAGCACCGGCGCGCCAACGTTGTCGATGAAAATTCCAACCCTACCCTCGCCCGTGTGCTCGCGAACGGCGCGCAGGAATACTCCCTCACTGCGCATGTAGCGAAGACTGTAGCTCGGGTCACTCGCGAACCGCGCGGCGTCGAAGCACAGGTCCGGAAAGTTGCGACGATCCACCGGCGCAATCCCGGCTGCCGCGATCTGTGCCAGGCGTGCATCGGTCGATGCGATCATCGCGACCCGACAGCCGAAGCTCGCCGCGAGCTGCAGCTCAGCGAGAGAGACTCCGCCGCCCCAGCCCCAGACCCAGGGCTTGGGATCGTCGGCCACGGACATCTGCGCCCGATAGCATGCGATCGCTACCTTCCAGTTGTCGTAGGCAGTCAGATAGCGAATCGAGATTGCCGCCCACTGCGCAAGCGAGTGCCGTGACGGCTGCGGGATGCGATACAGCTGCTCGCGCTTGAGCTTGGTGCGCTTGGCAAGCATGCCGACGCTCCCACGCGCGTCGTATCCGAACACCCGGGTCAAAAAGCCATGCGCGTCCGACGAGCCGACCGGGATCAGTGCGCACGCGTCGCCCTCGCGCAGGTCCTGCACATGGGAGCCTACTTCGAGTACACGCACGACACCGGCATTGCCGAGCACGACGGTAGCTTCCATGCGCAGACGACAGATGTCGACGGGCTTGCGTCGCAGCGCGTGCGACATGTTTCCCTCCCAGCATCCGTAGATCGGCGCGGCGAGGATCTCATCGGGCTGCAGGTCGGAAAGCTCGAGCGTCTCGAGCTGGAGCTCGGCCTCGCGGTCGTCATCGAGAGGATGGATGACCCAAGCTTCAGTGCGAATCATCTGCGGCCTCCATGGTGGTGCGCCCTCTTGGCCCATCCGTCGCCGCGCTCATCGCATGTTCGCGGTCAGGCGTGAGCACGCGCCGGAGCACGTCCGCCACGAGCTCCGGCTCGGAGTGCACGAAGTAGTGGCCACGGTCTAGGAAAGTCACGCTCCGAGAGTCTCGAAAGTAGCGCTGCCAGTGCGAGACACGCTGCTCCCAGCCTGCTGTGAGAGGGTCTGCGGAACCGAACAGGCAGACTAGCGGGGTCGCCAGTGGCCGGGGAGCAGCTAGCTCGCGAAAGTGCTCGAAGAGCTCACCGAGCCGCACGCCATCCTCGTGCATGTTGGCGGCGGCTTCGAGTGCGTCGGCCTCGGTGGCGATCTCAGGCAGTCCGCCGAGTGACCTCATGAAAGTCGCAAGGTCCCCCCCGCCCGCCATGGTGCCGAGCGCCGCGTCGGAGATGGTGACGCCCTCGAGCGGTGGCAGGAACGCTGCCGCAAACACGCATGCCGCAGGACGCCCCTCCAGTTCGAGCCGCCGCGCGAGCTCCACAGCCACCGACGAGCCTCCACAATGCCCGTAGATGTAGAGCGGGCTCTGGACGTGCATCAGCTCGGCGAGGACTTTCTCGAGCATGCGTTCGCGCTCACGCACGTTGCGCAGCGGAGGCACGACCAGCACCTCGAAGTCCTCCGGTAGCTCGGCAGCCAGCGGCTTGAATGCGAGCTCGGTCCCGCCAGCGTAAGGCACGCAAACCAAGGTATGTCTCGCCGTCGCAGGAGACTTGAGGGCGAACATCTCGACACCTTCGTCGCTTGCGTCGACGAGCTTCACGAACCGCTCGATCGACGGGCTGCCGAGCAGCGACTTGACAGTCGTACGGAGTCCAAGCCGATCGCGGCACAGTTGAACCAGTCGCATAGCAAGCAGCGAGTCTCCACCAAGCTCGAAGAAGTCATCGCGTACGCCGATCGGGGAGACGCCCAGCAACTCTTCCCAGATCTCAACCAGCTGGCTCTCGACGGGCAGCTGCGGCCCACGGTACGCGCTGGTCAGGTCAGGACGCGTGGTCTTTTCCCGTCGCGTCGCGAGGCTCTTTTCGAAGCGGGTGACGTGCCGCTCGATCGGCAGTGCGCACGCGACTACATTCGGCACGGCACGAAGGGCAAGCGCACGCTCGAAGATCACGAGCAAGTCGCGACCGCGCAGCACACCCTCGGACAGTAGACGCTGTAGAGCGCCCTTGCGCTCGCGCGGGTCGGCGCGCCCGTCCTCGGCCGCCTGCGGACGGTAGTAGTCAAGGGCGACGCTGACCCAGCGTGTCCCGTGCTCGCCGTCGAAGCGATGAGCCATCACGTCCAGTGCGCGATTGGACGACGCGTAGCCGAAGTTGCCGAGCCCGCCGAACTCCGATGAGACCGACGACGCCAGACAGCAGAAGCCCACGGCGTGGCGCGCGGTGAGCGCGGCCAGCACCTGTGCACCGCGGAGCTTGGGGCCAGAGTTCGCGTCCGCAGTGCTGGGCGTCGCATCGTGCAGCATGCCGAAGGTCCGCTCCTCGAAGGTGGCCGCGAGGTGAAAGACGCCATCGACCGCGCCCCAGGTGTCCTCGAGCCGCGCGAACAACGCAGACATCTGCTCCGAACAGCTGACGTCGGCGCGCACTAGCTCGAGCTCAGCACCGCGCTCCTCCAGCTTGAGCAGCGTACTGACGATTTGCGCGATGCTGGCCACCTCGGCGGTGTCCGACGCGAGCTCGCCAAAGCGCGCTCTGGGCGGAAGCTCGGTTCTGTGGACGAGCGCAACGCGCGCTCCGTATTCGCTCACCAAGTGCTCAGCGAGCGACAGACCCATACGCCCGAGCCCACCTGTGATCACGTAGCGCCCTTTCGAACGCAGAGCCGCCGGCTCGGCCGCCGGTGCGATGCGCCGATACTCTCGCTGCCAACGTCGGCCGTGCCGGAAGGCGACGGGCTGGAAGTCAGCCTCGCGCGCGAGTTCGTCCGCGATGGCCGCGGCGCTTCGAGCGGCTGCGAGCGGGCAGTCCGAGCGATCTACGTCGAGCCAGCGCGCACGCAAGTTGGGCAGCTCGCGCGGCAACACCAGAACCGCAGTCGCGGTGCAGGCGAGGTCCGCTGCGATGCGTTCCACGCCCAGCACGGGCTGCGCGTGCGCGGTGATGTACACCCACTCGATCGCGGCCTGACAACCGGAGCCGGTGAGGCCTTGCGCCAGCGCCGCGGGCTCCGCCAGCACTCCGTCAAGCGCCTGCGCAGGCTCGTTCGCGCGGCTACCGGCCTGACAGCGAAGCAGCGTCACCGGGCCCGAAGAGACCGCGGCCAGCCTGCGAAACAAGGCTTCGATGTGATCGTTTCGAGTCGGGTCGAGCGAGCTCTCGGTGGGCTCGCGATCGGCGCTGCGAACACAGCGCAGCTCGAGCAACTGCACGTCCTCGCGCCGGGCAAGCGCGGCTAGCTCACGGCACAGATCACACCCATCCGAGAGCAGAGCCCAGGACCTGTGGCCCTCGCGCGGCAAGCTCGCGGGCAGCGGGCTCTGCACCCAGGTCGGCCGATAGAGGTAAGGTCCGTGCGCAACGGGCTCTGTCTGCGCCCGAGGCAGCTCGGGCACGACAGCGTCCCTGCGCGTAGACCCGTCG
>JBEGTL010000004.1:0-48232 GCA_041179425.1 Pseudomonadota bacterium
ATATATCCAAAGTGTGCCCAGTCCACCTCCATGCGTTCGGCGGGCCGCAGGTTTGTGAAGCTCGAGAAGACCTCGATGTGGGGCCGCGGGCGTAGCTGCCGCATACGCTCGCGCAGCACGGAGATGCCGCCGCGGTAGCCGAGCAGACGCAGGTGCTCGAGCAGCGCCGGTGCGCGCAGGTCGCGGTCGCTCGCGAGCCGCGCGCGGATCTCCGCCTCGAACGGCGCCACGATCGACTCGCGCGGCGCAGGCGGCTGTCGTGGCGTCGGGGCGCGCTGCTCGCCAAGCAGGGCGCGTACCGTCCGACGCGCCATTCCGAGCTTCTTTGCGATCGCGCGAGTCGAGAGACCCTCCACGTAGCGCATGCGCAGAAGCTCAGTCTTACGCTCGTCAGAGACGCGCTCGCTCACCGCGCCACCGTGCGAGCGAGCAGGCGTTCCAAGTCCGCGAAGTCGCCGAGACCCGTGAGTCCATCACGACGGCGGCGCACGGCTCTTGAACGCGGCACCCACTCGAGTATTGGGCGCGATGGGGTCGGGGTGCTTCGAGTCGGTCGTCTTGCAGAACTTCTTGCGCCGTTTGCCCGCGATACCACCATCCTTCATGAGCCTGCTGACGCGCTTCCTGCTGACGCGCGTACCGTTATTGCGCAGCCACCGGTGCACACGCGGACTGCCGTAGACGCCCCTGCCAGCCTCGTGAGCGGCTTTGATATCCACCATCAGCTCAGCATCCGCCTGGTCGTGCGCACTGGCAGGGCGGTCCCTCCAGGCGTCGTAACCGCTGCGAGATACGCGCAGCACCTCGCACATCACGCTCACGGGCCAAACGGCCTTCTCTGCGAGGACGAATGCGAATCTCATCCGTTCTCCTTGGCAAAGAAGGCCGTGGCTTTTTCTCGTTCCATCTCGAGCCGCTTCACGCGCTTGCGCAGCTCGCTCAGCTCGTCGCGCTCCGCCGCCGTCAGCGCCAGCTTCGGGCCGCTTCAACGCGCACGTCAGCCTTCGCTAGGTCCATCCACTTGCGCAGCGCCGTCTCGCCTACGTCCAGGTCCTTGGAAATCTGGGCGATGCTTCGATCGCCCGCCCGGCACAGCCGGACCGTGTCGGCCTTGAACTCGTCCGTGAAAACTCTTCGCTTGCGCCTGGCCATGGGTGTTCACTCTCTACGCGCACTGTTGCGCGTTTTCGGGCGTCCACCAAACCGGGGCAACTCCAGTCTGATGCCGCCAGAGAGCGCGGTTCATCGCTAGCGTCGCGCCTTGTGAGCCTTCTTCGTCCGAGCGAGCGACGGCTTGCTGTCCTGTGCCGACCTTCTCGTGCTCGGCAGTCGCTGTTCGAGTTCCGTGCCGACCCGCAGCTGATCTAGGTACTTCTGATAGAGGAACGAACGGTCGCGCCTCTTGCCTGTCGCTTCGACTAGCACGCCCGCGCCCACGAGCAGCTCGACAGCGCGGCCGGCTGTAGGCTTGGTCGTCTTCATCAATCTCATGGCCGCCGCAATGTTCAGAATCGGGTGCCTTGGCAGGAGCTCGAACAGGCGCAAGCCTGCGACGGACATCCCGTCCTCCGTCAAGACTCGCGTTCGATCGGCACTTACGAGTGCGAACAGCTCGCGCGCAGACTCTACCGCCTCATCTGCGATGGTGGCCACGCCGTCGAGGAAGAAATCCAGCCATCCCTCCCAATCACCGTCGATGCGAACCGCATTGAGCCTACGATAGTACTCGGCGCGGTGACGTTTGAAAAAAAGGCTCAGGTACAGGAGGGGCCGCGTGAGTAGCTTCGACTGCTCTAGCGACAGCATGATGAGCAGCCGGCCGATACGGCCATTGCCGTCGAGATACGGATGAATCGTCTCGAATTGAACGTGTAGTAACCCGGCGCGCAGAACGGCTGGAAGCCGGTCGTCGGTGTGCAGGTACTTCTCGAATGCTCCGAGCAGCTCCCCGAGTACATGCGGCGGGGGCGGAACATAAAGCGCGTTTGCGGGGCGACTACCGCCGATCCAGTTCTGACTCTTGCGCACCTCCCCCGGGCGCTTCTCGGCGCCGCGCACACCGCGCATGAGCCGACGATGCGTCTCGTTCAGTAGCCTCATGGAGAGTGGCAGGCCCTTCGGACTGGCCAGCTGCGCACGGGTGTAGGCCAAGGCGTCGAGATAGTTGCACACCTCCTCCACATCGGCGTTCGGAGCGGCGCTGTCCGCCATTCCCTCCTGCGCTTCGAAGACCAGAAGGTCCACGAGCGTGGCCTGTGTTCCCTCGATCTGCGAAGAGAGCACAGCCTCCTTGCGCACGAACGCATAGATGAACCAGTCGAGCGACGGAACCATTTCCCCGGCGAGTTCGAGCCTGACTAGCGCCTGCTCGGCGAGACGCACACGCTCACCGAGCTGTGCGTCCAGCGCGAGTGGCGGGTCACGCGGCGGGAGCGGATGCGGAATGAACGCGGCAACCTGCTCGCTTCCGGCTGTTGTTCGTTCGTACCGCCCTGTCGTTCGTTTGACCATCGCGGGCTTCCGCAAAGTGACGCGCTCTTTCCTGGGTCGTCGGCGTGGTAACGCGCGTGTTCCTAGCGCAGCTTGTTAGGAACGTATCTTTTACTAGCCAGTCACCCCGCACGTCAAGAACATGCTGCGGCCCCTAGTGCAGCAGCAAACCAATCTGCTGGTCGGTCTCTGGGGAGGAGGCTGTGGCGCTCAACAAGGTTCCGTGACCAGTCGCCGAGAAGCTGCCTCCGACGACGACCTTCATCCGCTGGTCTGAAGCGGCGTTGTCCATGCGGCAGATTTAGCAGCGATGCAGCCCCTTTGCGATATGCGCATGGGCCGCCTTGCCAGCTATACGACCCGTCCGCCCCTCCTCTTCGAAACCTTCGCCGGCTCGAACACCACCCGCATCCGCATCCCCGTAGCCTTCGCAAACCGCTCCAACGTGGACAGACTCGGCTTGGCCGCCCCACTCTCCAACCTCGCAATCGTCGACTGCGAGGTCCCCATCTTCTTCGCGAGCTCCGCCTGCGACAGCTTCGCCCGTGTGCGCGCATCGATCAGCAAGCTCGCGACCGCGAACTCCGGCGCCAACGCGTCGTAACCCTCTTTGAAGCCGGGCTCCTTCAGCCACTTTCGCTTCAACGTCCCAAGAGAGATTGCCATCACTTCACCTCCTTCGCGCGCTCACGCGGTCACGCGCGATCTCGAGCGCTCGTGCCGGCGTCTTCTGCGTCTTCTTCGCTGTCGAACGTCTTGAGCGAGTGACGCTAGCTCGCACTCCACCCGGCGGTCCAAGATCTCAACACGCCAAGCCATCGCGACGCCATATCTCAAAAAAGAGATAGTCACAACGGGCACTTCCCGCGCTGTGGCGGAGCCACGCATACGACGCCGAGCGTCGTCCCCGCATCGCGGGGCGCGATCTGCTGCACCCTGCCCGCGAATACCGTCGCAGTCCTCTCGAGGTGACGAGCCGCCAAGTCATCGAGATCGTCGCTATCGCCGACGCCCCCAAAGCGCTCGCATGGCGAATACCGTCGCACTCCGCGCGATCACCGGAACCCGTGTCCGGTACCGATCCGCGCCCAACCCCGCGACATCACACCAGTGCGAGGAACAGGACTTGAACCTGCACACCTTGCGGTACCGGAACCTAAAGGTGGAAACACCGATGCTAAAGCATTGGATTTATTGGAAAGCGAGTCGCCAGGAAGCGCCAGAAATAGCCAGGGAGAGACGGAATTCCGTCGCACTGCGACGGTTGGCACGGAGGACGTGGAGGCCGCGATCGTAAGCGCGCTCGTGTCGCTGCGAACCGGCGATGCGGCGCGAACCGTAGAGCTCCTTCGTGAAGCGGCGCACCTGCTCGACCGGGAGGCTCGACGTGTACCCACGCAATGAGTACACTGTAGCGTGATTCGCTCGGTGGTAATCGCGGAGAGCGCGCAGAAGCAGCTCCGCAAAGTGCCTCGCTACGTCGCCGAGAAGCTCGCCGACTGGGCGTTGGCGGTCGAGGCGTACGGGCTCGACGAGATTCGCAAGGTTCCTGGCTATCACGATGAATCGCTGAAGGGAAAGCGCGCCGGTCAGCGCTCGATTCGCCTCAGCCGCGCGTATCGCGCCATCTACATCATCTCGGACCGAGCGCTCGAGTTCGTGTCCGTTGAGGAAGTGCACAAGCATGACTACTAAGGGAGTATCACCATGGTAGCGAAGAAGAAGGCTTTCAAAGCAGACGTCGTGAAGAGTCGGCCGAAGGGGTCGGTCAAGGCCAGCGCGTTCTTGGAGAAGCTCGTTGGAAAGCCGTCATTCGGTCGGCTGCTTCGTTCCATCCGGGAGGGAGAAGACGCCTCTCTCGCCGCGTTCGCCAAGCAGCTGGGGATTGCGCGGACCAACCTGTCCGATATCGAGTTCGGGCGGCGTGGGGTCAGCGTCGAGCGAGCGGCTGCCTGGGCGCGGCTGCTTGGGTATCACGAGGGGCAGTTCGTCAAGCTTGCGCTCCAGGCGCAGCTGGATGAGGCGGGGATCAAACTTCGGGTGGACGTGAGCGCGGCATAGTGGCCTCGAGAAGAGACTCGCGTCTCCGTGGTCCGTCATCCGCGAGCGATCGACAGTGGGTTTACGCGAATTCGTCGACCGCTTGTAGCAGGTCGATCTGAGCGTCCTCCGACACCAGTTCCGCTTCGTCGCCGCAAAGCCGGGCGCGGCGTACTTGGAGCTCTTTCCTAAGCGCGCCTAAAATTTGGCGAGCTGCGTTTAGATCACCTTGCTCCATCTTCAGCAAAACTGTTGCGCGTACTTCCTCGACTTCCGGCATTGCCACGCGGGCCATGTGCCCGACCATTTGGACGTACTGATCGGCTTTTTTGGAAAGCGCCTCCGCGATCCTGTCGTCGGACACGCATTCCTCACCGAGGCGAGCAAGGATAGCGTGGTGCTAACAACCGCCGCTAGCATTGGGATGGCTTCGCGCCAGTCTCCGCTAACCAGTTTCTGGACCGCAGGGGCAAGGTCCTTCGAAAGCGCTTCCTTCTTCTCGTCGGTCATCTTGCCCTCGTCTCGAGGTTACGCCGCCCGCCGCGAGCGCCCCTTCTTCGGCGCCTTCGCCGGCTCGAACACCACCCGCATCCGCATCCCCGTAGCCTTCGCAAACCGCTCCAACGTCGATAGACTCGGCTTCGCCGACCCGCTCTCCAGCCGCGCAATCGTCGACTGCGAGGTCCCCATCTTCTTCGCGAGCTCCGCCTGCGACAGCTTCGCCCGTGTGCGCGCATCGATCAGCAAGCTCGCGACCGCAAACTCCGGCGCCAACGCGTCGTACCCCTCTTTGAAGCCGGGCTCCTTCAGCCACTTTCGCTTCAACGTCCCAAGAGAGATTGCCATCACTTCACCTCCTTCGCGCGCTCACGCGCGATCTCGAGCGCCCGTGCCGGAGTCTTCTGCGTCTTCTTCTCGAACGCGTGCACGACCACCACTCGCTCGCGCGACGCGGTCACGTAGATCGCTCGTGCGATCCCATCACGCCCCTTCATGCGCATCTCCCACAGTTTGCCTTCCAAATGCTTCACGTGTGGCTCTTGCATCGCCATCATCCCGTGCTGCTCAATCAGCTCAGCGATGCGCAGGAATCGCTGTCGAACGTCTTGCGCGAGTGTCGCCAGCTCGCGCTCCAGGCGGCGGTCCAAGAGCTCAACACGCCAAGCCATCGCGGCAACCTATCTCAAAAAAAAGATATGGACAAACGAGAACTTCCCGCGCTGTGGCGGAGCCACGCATACGCGCCGAGCCTAGTCCCCGCATCGCGGGGCGCGATCTGCTGCCCCCTGCCCGCGAATACCGTCGCAGTCCTCTCGACGTGACGAGCCGCCAAGTCGTCGAGATCGTTGCTATTGCCGACGCGCCTAAAGCGCACGCATGGCGAATACCGTCGCACTCCGCGCGATCACCGGAAACTCTGTCCGGTCCCGATCCGCGCCCAACCCCGCGACATCACACCAGTGCGAGGAACAGGACTTGAACCTGCACACCTTGCGGTACCGGAACCTAAATCCGGCGCGTCTGCCATTCCGCCATCCTCGCGCGGGCCTCACGACCCGGGGTGTCTCCACCCAGCGCGGGGGTTTGGCGCGCCCCCCTCACGCTGTCAAGAGCGCGCGTGGCGCTCGGCCGCCAGGAGGGCCTCCTCGAACGCACTGGGCTCTGTGTAGATGCGCATGACGTCGCCTAGCTGGGCGAAGCGGCGGACGAAGTCGGCGGTCAGTTGGATGAACTTGGAGCCGGTGAGCATGTGGATGGCACGGAGCTTTTGGCGGTGGCGCTGGAGCCACTGGGCCCACTCGTGGCTGACCGCGACGGAGGCTCCCGAGGTGGCTCGGGCATCGATGAAGAGCTCGACCGGAGCCCTGGCGATGTCTTTTTGCAGCTCTTGGAAGGGCGCATCGCCTAGCTCGCCTACGTCGCGGCCCGTGATGACGACGAGGACGACGTTGGGCGCCGTGCGACTGATGGCAATCGTGCAGTGGACAGCCTCGAACTTGGACTCGCGTCGGTGGGCGTCGGGCATGGGCGTAGTGTACTCGGGAGCGAGCCCGGTCTGCACGGGCGCGAACGTTCGCGGTCCGGCAAGTTGGCGCGCGAGACCTCGACGGCGCAGACCGCCGCTCTGCGGAGCGCGTACGCAGGCGTGCGCTGGACACCCGCGTGGGCTCGCTAGCGCGCTCTAGGTGGGCTCGCCGCCGCTCGGGTCAGCTTTGCCCTGCCCTCTGGGAGAGATCACGCTCGCGGCCTGATGCCGCCTTCTTCGCGCCAACGGACGTTCATGCGCGTGCTCGTGATCTTTGGAGGTCTCACGTTTTTTGCGCGCTGCTGGGATCAGGCCCAGCCCTATCTGCGCGTGATCAACAAGAAGGGAGCCTCGCCGTCTGGCGAGCCGGCCACACCGCCGGCTCGCTGAGTGGGGTCGGGCTCAGCGCTTCTCGGTGCCCTTGACCTTCTCGATGACGTGTTTGACGACGTCTGCGTTGATGGCCGTGGTGTGCATGTGCGCGCCCATGGTGATGCCTTCGTGGACCCAACCTGGGTCGCAGCCGGGCCACTCTTCGACCATCTGCATGGCACCGAGATCTTTGGCCGGGAGCTTGGCGTCGCAGCCGTGCTTGGTGGCCGGGGCAGTCTGATCGGGGAGGCCCGTGACCGAGTCCATGTCGCCGACGGTGTGAATCTGGCCAACGTAGTCGGCGCAGTTGGTGGTGGGAGTAAGGTCACTGCCGCTGGTGCCAAAGCCGCGGCCTCCCGGCAGGGTGGCGCCACCAGACATGGAGATGACACCGCGCGCTTTGTCCTTGATGGTCTCGTCGCAGACAAAACGTTTGGCGTACATGGCGCCCCACGAGTGGCCAGCGACCCAGAGGCTGTTGATGTTGAACTTGGTGCCCAAGTTTTTGTAGACGTAGTCGATGACCTCGAGGAGGTGCGGCTTGTCTTCGGACGCGGCAGGGTTCTCCATGGTGTTGCCCCACTGGCTGGCGCGGGACTTGGGCTCGGCAATGATGAGGTTGTGCGAGCTGGCGAGCGTGTGCGCCGCAAAGTAGCCGTGCGTGTAGGTCTTGCTGGCTTCGTTCGAGTTGGTGCCGTGGAGCAGCAAGATGAAGGTGGCGTTGGCGCCCTCGTGTTTGTTGCACGGGTACGTGAGGATGACGTCGCGACCCGAGACCTTGAGGTTGGCCGTACCGAGGCCAAAGCCCGCCTTGGAAGCGCACGGAACGTCCGCCAGGGCGACGACGGGCTTCCCCGGATCTCCATCGTCGGGTCCAGCGGCGGGCGGCGGTCCGTTGGGGTTGGTGACGGGGGTGCTGGGCTTGCCCGCGTCTGGTGTCTTACTCGGCTCCGTCACGCTGCCCGTGCCTGCATCGCGCGTCGGTGACGAGCGGCCTGCATCTTTGGGAGTGACCGGCTTGTCGTCTGTATCGTCCGTGTCGTCATCGTCTGCTGACGGTGCGCGCGACGCATCCTTGCCGGCGTCTTTTTTTCCGCTCTGTTCCGAATCGTCGTCCGCACCTTCGCCACTCGGCGATGGACTTGCGGGGTCTTCGGAGCAAGCTGCCATGACCAGGGCCATGGTGAGACCCAGCGCGTGAAAAGTTGGGGAAAGCGCTCTCATTACCTTCATGGCTCCTCCGCGACCCGGATAGGGGGCCCGCGACACTCGCCGCAGACCGCGCCTCCACCTAACCCATCGCGCTCACGGGGCACAAGAGCGACCATTTGCACGGTAAAAATGCGGAGGTCGGACCATCGTAGGGTTGCGGACGAGAGCTTGTCGGGCGGGAAGAGCGGCGAGCTTGTTGGATAACCTCGCGCCGCCGGGAAGGCTCGTCAGCCCAGAGGAGCGGCGACAGGGAGAGCGGTCCCACGCGAAGAAGCCGCGTCCTGTTTGGCCCGCGCCTCACGCTTTCGCAGCTCTCGGTCGAGCACGGCCTCTCCTCTCTCGATCAAAAAGTTTCCGATCCGAAAGGCGACCTCATCGCCAAACGGGAAGACCTCGCGCGCGCGCTCGACGACCGCGATGAGTCCGATCAATGGAGGCAGCAGCGCCTTGGCTCGACCCTTGGGTAGCCCCAGCTGGTCGACGGCTTCGTCGCCGAGAATGCGCCGCGTCATACTCAGGCGCAGCGCGACCTCGGCGCGCACGATACGTCTGGTGAACGAGCCGTGCGCGAACGAGAACGGCACACGATAGAGCGCGCGTGCGAGCTCGACACTGTCTGCATCAGGGTCGGGCTGACTGGTGCCGACCAAGTAGAGCGCACGACGGGCCGCCTCTGCGTCACCGGGCAACAGACGCTCGTCGATGCCGATGAGATAACCGACGTAGCGCCACAAGTGGACCACCGCATCGATCTCCTCATCTGTGAAGCGGAGTCCCCACTGACGACAACCTTCGATGAAGCCGATCGAGAACAGTAAGTTGGTGCCCAACGTATCTGACTGGTTGATGGGCAGACCCCAGCGCTCGTCGCTCCACTCTGGCGACGCTGACAGCGCACTGCGCACCCGCGCGTGCACCATACGCACACGAATGGTGAAGGCGTAGCCCGGCTTGCCCGGCAACATGTCGCCTGGCTCGGTCACCGCCGTGACGAAGCGCCCCGTCTGGATCAGTCGTTCCGTCGCCGTGTCGCGCAGCTTGCCGGTGCGGATGAGTGTCTTGGCGACCGCAGCGGAGCGATAGCCACCCATCAGTCCAAAGTCGGCCAACACGAAGTGGCCGAGGATGCCGGCGCGTCTGCTGACTCTTGCGCCCAGCACGAGGCGGCGTGGGTCGACCCAGAGCGGAACGGTCTCCACCTGCCGAAACAGAGCGCTGAGCTCGGCTGGGGCGGAGGCGACACGATCGATGCCTTCGACGATCGCCTGCTCCATCATGCGCGTGCTGTCTTCGCGCGACAGCTGGTCGGCTCGGGCGAGCCACGCATCCATCAACGGGTCTCCCACCATCAACGAAGCTTTGAGCAGCTCTACCTGGGCAGGCAGCGGCGGGCCTGCCCGGCGCGCGAAGAGGCTCTGGTAGCGCTTGGCGAGGACGGGATCGGGATCGTCGACCGGGTTGCGAAAGCGGCTCGGAACGTTGCTGTTCATGCGTGGTGACCCTCGACGTACAGCATGGGGTCAAGCGCGCGAAACGACCGTGTGGGAGCTCGCCATCCGCGCATCATTCACGCAGCGCTTGTTGCTTTTGCTCGCACCACGCGAGGGATCCTGGGGGCGCCACCGCTCGCTTTTTTGCAGGGCTCGGCCAGACTTGCGCAAGGTCGCTGGTTCGGCCCACTTCGTGGGACCGGACGCACGCACGGGGAGCTAACCTTTCGAACGAACTCGCTGTCTCCACCTACGGGTCGCTAGCGCCTCGTCGCACGAACTGGCAACTTGAGGTCTCACCGAGGAATCCATGCAGCGACTGTCCGGGCTCGACGCGTCTTTTCTGTACCTCGAGACACCCACCATGCACATGCACGTGGCGCTGGTCGCGGTGCTCGATCCTGCACAAATGCCCGACGGCTACGACTACGAGCGGGTGCACCGCTTCATCGACCAGGGCGTGCGCACGCAGCCGCAGCTACAGCGCCGGCTGGTCGAGGTGCCCATGCAGATCGACCACCCGGTGTGGCTCGACGAGCCGCACTTCGACACGCTGCACCACGTGCGTCGCATCGTGTGCCCGGCACCCGGCACCGAGGCGCAGTTGGCCGCACTGGTGGGCCGCATCATGAGCACGCCGCTCGATCGCGGGCGCCCGCTGTGGGAGGCGTGGGTCATCGAGGGGCTCGAGGGCGGGCGCTTCGCGCTGGTGGCCAAGGTGCACCACGCCATCACCGATGGCGTCGCCGGCACGCAGATCTTGTCCGCGCTGTTCAGCGCGTCGCCGCACGCGGAGCCCAAGACGGCGCCGCCCAAGAGCGAAGAAGTGCCCGACGAGCCGGTGCCCTCCGAGGTCGACCTGCTGCGCGACGCGGTGCTCGCCCGCATCGCCAGGCCCAAAGAGATCGTGCGCATGTTCAAGCGCACCTCCAACGCCGTCAAGGACTTCTACGAGCGCCGCAAGAGCCCCGAGCATCAGGCCGGCGCCACCGTGTTCGACTCTCCACGCACACGCTGGAACGGGCCGCTCTCGGCCCAGCGCGCGGCCGCCTTTTCTCGCGTGCCGCTCGCCGAGGTCAAGGTCATCCGCAAGGCGTTCGGCGCCAGCGCCAACGAGGTGGTGCTCGCCATCTGCGCAGGCGCACTGCGCGCGTACCTCGAGGCGCGTGGCGAGCTCCCACTGGCTCCACTGGTCGCGGCCTGTCCCATCGCCACACGCGTGCGCGGGACCACGGGCAATCGTGTCTCCGCCATGGTCACTTCCCTGGCCACCAACCTCGAGAGCCCGGCCGAGCGCCTGCTCGCGATCCGCGCCGTGACGCGCAATGCCAAACAAGAGCACGACGCGCTCGGCGGCGACCTGATCCGCAGCTGGGCCGAGCTGGCCACACCCGGCTTGGTCACCACCGCGGCGCGCATCTACTCCAAGTACAGGCTGGCCGAGCTGCACCGCCCCATCTTCAACCTGATGATCTCCAACGTGCCCGGACCACGCGTGCCCATCTATTTCGCCGGAGCGGAGCTGGTGGGTGCCTACCCGCTCGGGCCCATCTCCGAAGGCGCCGGGCTCAACATCACGGTGATGACCTACGCACAGCACGTGGACTTCGGTTTCGTGACCTCGCCCTCGCTGATCGACGATATCGAGGTGCTGGCCGCGTTGGTCCCAGGCGCCGAGCGAGAGCTGTTCGAGTCGGCCGCGAGCGTTACCGAATCCGCGAACAAAGCTCGAGAAACCGCTGCCGGCGAAGCGCGCGCTGCCTCCGTGCGCGAGCAAAACGAGGAGAAAACGAGCGCGAGCTGAGCGCACTTTTTGATGCAACGGGCGAACTAAGCTACACCGAGGCTTCCTGCATGCGTCTCTCCCTCGGCATCGATCTCGGCACGACCAACAGCGTGGTCGCGACGAACGCTCAGGTGCTGACTCTCCAAGAGGGCGAGTTGCGCGTGGCCCTGCTTCCGTCGGCGGTGGCATTTCTACCAGACGGCGGCGCCGTCATCGGGGCCGCGGCCCGCGAGCGCAAGCCGATCGATCCCAAAAACACGGTGTACGCCTCCAAGCGGCTCATGGGCGAGTCCATCTTCTCGTCCCAGGTGCGCGAGTTTCAACGGCAATACCCGCACCAGATCGAAGCCTCGCCAGAGGGCGGGGTGCAGTTCGTCACGCGGGCAGGCCCAATCAGGCCGGCCGAGGTCGCTGCGTTGATCGCCTCGCACCTGTGCATGCGCGCGACCTTTCATCCCGCACAGGTGGCGACGGTAGTCACCGTGCCCTCGGCCTTCACCGAGCGCGCGCGCATCGAGACTGTCAGCTCCATCCGACGCGCCGGCTTCACCGACCTGCGCTTGCTCGAGGAGCCGGTCGCGACCGCAGTTGCGTACCTGCACCGCGCCAGCCTGCGCTACGCCGCTGTGTACGACCTCGGCGGAGGCACGTTCGACTTCGCCGTCATCGACTGCGCGAGCTTCCCGTTTCGCGTCCTGGGGCACGCGGGCGACCCGTACCTGGGCGGCGACGACGTCGACGGAGCGCTGGCCGACGTGGTGTGCGAGCAGGTGCTGCGCTCGTCCAACTGGGATCTCAAGTCCGATCCCATCACCTACGCGCGGCTCATGCTCGCGTGCGAGCAAGCCAAGTGCGCGCTCGCGCTCAACGAGACCGCAGTCATCGACATCGCGCAGCTCGACCCTGCCGCACCGCCTTCGGCCGCCACGTTCACGGTCGAGCGCGAAATGCTCTACGCCGCCGCCATCCCGCTGATCGGCCGCACCTTCAGCATCTGCGACGAGGTGCTCGGCAACGCCAAGCTCAAGGCGCGCGACATCCAGGCCGTGTTCATGGCCGGAGGCAGCACGCGCTTGTTCATGCTGCACTCCATGGTGAGCGAGTACTTTGGGCGCAAGCTGCGCCTCGACCTCAACCCCGAGCACGTGGTGGCGCTGGGTGCGAGTATGGTGGCCGCGCGGCCCGAGCTGTGGCCGCTGCTCGACCCTGCCTGACGACGGAGCCGCACGACGATATGGCGCAGTTCAAGATCTACGGACGCATGAGCTTCCTGCGCGCGGAGCACGTCAAGATCGGCGAGGTGGTGCACCAAGCCGCGCTGCGCACGCTGCAGCTGCCTGCAGACAAACGTTTTCAGCGCTTCATCGGGCTCGAGGCGTGGCAGCTGGTCGCGCCAGCAGACCGCAGTGAGCGCTACCTGCTGCTCGAGGTCCTGATGTTCAGCGGTCGCACCGTCGAAACAAAGAAGGCGCTCGTGCGTGCGCTGATGGACGACCTCGCGCGAGAGCTCGGCCTCGCCCCCGCCGACATCGAGGTGACCCTCGTCGAGTCGCCGCGCGAGAACTGGGGCATCCGCGGGCAGCACGGCGACGAGCTCGCCCTCCCGTACAAGGTCACCCTCTAAAACGCAGACCTGCGCTGTGCCGCCGTCGGCCCTCTGCGAGGGGAGCAGGGCCGGCGTCTCGATCGCCTTGACGCGTCGCACAAAGCGCGTAACTTGAGGTTCGGTACAACTGTACGCACGACCGTTCACACACCCGTAACCCCTCGAGATGCGCGGCAAAATCGACAGCCGCGAGCAGGTAGCACCATGCAACAGCTGGCCAGCGCGACCACCAACGGCAGTCGTACGCAACGCATCGAAGAGTTTGGGCGAGCCCTCGACGCGCTCCGTCGCGAGACCGAAGCCAAGATCGGCGAGGAAGACGCGGCGTACATCAAACGCATCGGCAAGCTGTCGAGCAGCTTCGAGGTGCTGGGGCGCGGCCTCATCCACTTCAGCCTGGACCCCATCACCTTCGGGCTCGGCGTGAGCGCGCTGTGGGTGCACAAGGCGCTCGAGCTGATGGAGATTGGGCACCCTGCGCTACACGGTGCGTACGACGGCCTGCCTGGCGCCGAGAAGTACGCATCCGAGACGTTCCACTGGAAATCGCCCGTCGACGAGGCCGCGTGGAAGGCCAGTCACAACCTGCGTCACCACCAGTGGACCAACATCGAGGGTAAGGATCCCGATCTCAACTTTGGTCAGCTGCGTCTGAGTGCCAACGTCCCGCACAAGCTGGCCCACGCGCTGCAGCCGCTCAGCAACATCATCACGGCCTTTGGTTTTGGCACTGCGCTCAACCTGCAAGTCACGGGCATGCTCGACCTGTACTTCAAGTTCGACGGTCGTCCGCCCGAGGTGCTGCCCAACCTCGAGCCCGAGACGGTCAAGCGCGCGCACAAGGGATTCTTCGGCAAGTCGCTGCGCTACTTTGGTCGCGAGTACGCGTTCTTTCCGCTGCTCGCCGGACCGTTCGCCGGCAAGGTCTTCCTAGGCAACCTGTTGGCCGAGGTCGCGCGCGACGTCTACGCGGCTGCCATCATCTACTGCGGACACGTGGGCTCCATCGACTACCCGGCCGGCACCGAGGCCAAGGGCCGCGGTCAGTGGTACGCGATGCAGGTCGAAGGCTCGCGCGACGTGGAGGTCCCAGAGTGGGTCTCCATCCTCACGGGCGGCCTCGACCATCAGATCGAGCACCACCTCTTCCCGCGCCTGCCGCCCAACCGTCTGCGCCAGATCAAGCCGCAAGTGCAGGCGCTTTGCGCGGAGTACGGGGTGAAGTACATGACCGATACCTGGCCAGGCACGCTACGCTCGGTGCTGCGCGAGCTGCGCGGCCTGGCGCACGCCAGCGCCAAACCCAACGTTGCGTAAATTCGTGCCCCCACCCTCCGACTGCGAACAGAGCAGACCGACCACTGGTCGAGTGGCGGCGTTCTTCGATCTCGACCGCACACTCATCCGCGAGAACAGCGGCAGACTGTACGCGCTCAACGAGTACAAGCACGGCAGGCTCAGTCTGCTCCAGCTGGTGCAGAGCTCGGTGTGGTTGTTGATGCACCACGTGTCGCTGCTCGACGTGGAGACCGCGTACGCCAAGGCAGCGCGTCATTGGAAGGGCGTGGCGGGCACGCACGTTCGCGACCTGGCTGCCGAGTGGTTCAAGCACGACGTCGCCAGTAGGCTCACGCCAGGCGGAGCGCGTACGCTCGAGCGGCACCGCGCCGAGGGTCACCCTTTGGTCCTGCTCAGCAACACCTCGGGCTACATCGCGGCCGCAGCGTGCGACTGCTGGAACATGGATCACTGGCTGGCCAACGTGATCCCCGTCGACGAGCGCGGCAAGATCACCGGCGTGATGGACCCGCCCTTGTGTATCGGCCTCGGCAAGGTCGTCAAAGCCGACCGCTGGGCCCGTGAGAACGACGTGTCGTTGGCGGACTCGTACTTCTACTCCGACTCGCTGTCCGACCTGCCGATGCTGGAGCGCGTGGGACATCCGTACGTGGTCAACCCGGACCCCAAGCTGCGCAGCGTCGCCAACAAGCGCGGCTGGCCCATCCTCGACTGGTCGACACCGTAAGGCGCCGACGGGCCGCCATCAGAGCGTGTCGAGGTAGCTGATCAAGTCGCTCTTCTCAGTCTCACTGAGCTGTGCTGTGTGGCCATGGCTCGCGCCTCCGCAGCTGTGCGGGTGACCACGACGTCGCGCAAGTCGCGATCGACGAAGACGCGCGACAGCTCGGCGTGCGTGTCTGCAGACAGCGCGACGAGCTCGCCGCTGGCACACGCCACGAGGACGGCACCACGCTCGCGGTCGTAGGCCATGCCACGCGGGTTTGGACAGACGTTTGTCTGTAGTAAGACCTTGGAGGTCTTGAGGTCGATGCTGACGATCGACTGCTTGTTGCGCAGCGCGACGTGGGCGCGACTCTTGCCGTCCAGCACCACGCGGCCAGGCTCGCTGCCCTTTTCGAGCGTGATGGTCTGTACCTGCACCGTCTCCGGGTCGACCACGTAGATGTTGTCGCGGTCGGGGTCGGCCGCCACGACCTTCATCCCGTCGCTCGACACCGCTAGCGTGCCGCCGCTGATCGGAGGTGGCGTGCTCGCGGCGCTGAGCAGCTGATCGAGCCGACCGGGAAAAGGCCTCGGGAAGCCTTTCGTGGGTATGGGTCCGCCGTCGCGGGGCACAGCAAAGGTTCCACTGTCGAGTCGAACTCCCGTCGTGGCATCGGGCGACGTGCCGGCATCGCGAGTCGGCGAGACTGGTAGGTCGTCCGCGTCGTCCGCGTCGTCAGGGTCATCGCTGGGACTCAGATCGGGTGGGTCGATACAGCCAACGAGCCCGGCACCGATCACGGCCACGACTGCCAATCCAAGGAGTCTCTTCATGGCAGGCCTACGAAGCAACGTCAGTGCCACCGGACAGGCGACCCGATTCAGGTGGAAGGTCGCAAGCTTGCTTACAGATTCTGGCGTGAAATGCGAGGGGGCGTGCGCGGTGCGTCGACCTGGACGCCAGCAGTGCGCCAGCCTGTGCCGCCACCCGATGTCCGGTTGGCAGGACGTTCACGTGCTCGCACTGCCGAAACCGGCGGTTGGCGAGCCTGCGCACCTTTGCGGGTCTCATCCTACCGTCCCGACACGGGGACCAGGTGCGGATACCCGCGGCAAACGCGTCCATTGACGCGACAGCGCACAAATTCGGTAATTGAGGCTGAGGATCGATGGGATACGTTTCCACCGCTGCGAAGCTCTCGCCAGAAGTCACGATCGCTGGCAGGTACCGCATCGAGCAGCTGCTCGGGCGCGGCGGCATGGGCTCGGTGTACTCCGTCGTCGACGTGGCATCGAACAAGCGCCTCGCGCTCAAACGGCTGTCGCGTGGTGCCAGCGCGAGTGTGGCCGCGCTGTTCGAGCGTGAGTACCACACGCTCGCCGGGCTCAAGCACCCGTGCATCGTCGAGGTCTACGAGTACGGCAACGACGCCGAGGGCGCGTTTTACACCATGGAGCTGATCGAAGGTGGCGACCTCAGTAAGGTCGCACCGCTCCCTTGGCGCGAAGCCTGCCTCTATCTGCGCGACGCCGCCTCCATGCTGGGCGTCCTGCACGCGCGCCAGCTGGTCCATCGCGACCTGAGTCCACGCAACCTGCTGCGCAACCAGAGCGGCAGACTCAAGCTCATCGACTTTGGTGCGCTCGCTCCATTCGGACCCAGCAACGACGTGGTAGGCACGCCGCCGTTCCTGGCGCCCGAGGGGCTTCGCTCGCTGCCTCTCGATCAGCGCAGCGACCTGTTTGGTCTGGGCGCGCTGGCGTACTGGCTGCTCACCGGGGCGCACGCGTTCCCGGCTCGCACGCTCAACGATCTCCCGGCCATGTGGCAGAACGAGCTGGCCGCCCCGTCCGACATGTTGAGTCTGCTGGACAGTACGGTTCCGTCGACCATTCCTCCCGAGCTGGATGCGCTCGTCGCCTCCTTGCTGCGGATCGAGCCGAGCGAGCGCCTTGCGAGCACCTCGGAGTTGATCGATCAGCTCAACGCGATTGCCGAGCTCGCCCCCGAGTCCCAGGCGCTGGCCGCACAGGGCTACCTCGACAGCAAGGCCTTCGTCGGCCGCCTGCGCGAGCGCGAGCGCGCACTGACGCTGATCGCAGAGGCCGAGGCCGGCCACGTGCGCACGCTGGTCGTCGAGGGTGAGCCAGGCATCGGGCGCACGCGCTTTCTGCAGGAGCTCACGGTGGTGTCGCGGCTCTCGGGTGCGGTCGCCATCGTCGCGGCAGAAAACGTGGGTCGCAGACCTTACGGTGTCGCCGAGTCGCTGCTGTTCGGGCTGCTCCGTGCGCTGCCGGAGCCCACCAGCGTGGCGATGCACGAACACGCAGCGCTGCTCGGCACCATCTCCAAAGAACTGCGTGCCCAGCTGCGCGTGACTGCCCCAGCATCGGCCATGTTCGATCCGGCCGAAGGGCGCGTGCGGCTGTTGGCGGTCCTGCGCGACCTCGTGCTCGGTCTCGCGCGCGATCGACTGCTGGTGTTGGTCGTCGACGACGTACACGCGGTCGACGAAGAGTCGCAGGCGCTGCTGGCTGGACTCGCCCATGCCGAGGGGAGCCACAAGCTGCTCCTGGTCGCCGCACTCGGTCGCGAGACCAGCGGTGAGTCGTCGCCCGCACTCAACAAGCTGCGCAGCCAAGGCAGCCGCCTGCGCCTCTTGCCGCTGAGCGGCGTCGAGCTCCTCGAGCTGCTGCGCTCGGTCTTTGGCCAGGTACCTTACTTGGAGCGCCTGAGCGAGCGTCTGCACGAGCTGAGCGGAGGCAACCCGGCGTACAGCCTGGAGCTCGCGCAGCACCTGGTAGATACCGGCGAGGCCACGTACCAGGACGGCACATGGAGCCTGCCGGCTGAGCTGTCGCGCGAGAGCCTCCCACAAAACCGACTCGAGGCGCACGTCGGCAAGCTCGAGCGGCTGACCGATGACGCACGCGCGTTTGCACGAAGTCTGAGTGTCCCACACGGGACCCTGCTGACGCTGGAGCAGTGCTACGCAGTTTCGGACGTGCCGTCGTTGCGTGTGCCCGAGCTACTCGCCGAGCTGGAGCACGAAGGTGTGCTGCGTTCGTCGAACGATGGCTTCCGGTTCGCGCACGAGGAGGTGCAGCGAACCCTTCACGACGAGCTCGACGAGAAGGCACGCGCGCGCTCGCACCTGAGACTTGCGGAACAGGTGGCCGCGGCCAGTGATGGCGACAACCTCGAGCACATGCGCGCGGCTCTGCACTTCATGCGTGCGGGCGACACGCCGCGCGGGTTTGCGATGTTTCAGCGCGTGGTCGAGTACTACGCTCACGGCGACATGCGCGGTCTGAGCAGCACGGCGCCGCTGATGGAAGAGGTGTATCAGATCTTGCGCGCACGAAACCAAGACGACTACGGCATGACGAGCGTGCTGTCGATCTTGGCGTGCGCAGGCTACTTCGTGAGCCGTCGCTACGCGGTGCGCTACGGCGACGAAGCGATCTCGACGCACCGCCGGGTGCTTCGCCTCGACCTCGCAGAGCGATTGACGCGCTTCTTGGGTGGCAAGGTCGCGCTGCTCGTTGCGCTTGGCGTCGCCGGCGTGTCGCTCTGGCTCCGGCGCCGACGCGCGCCCACCTTGCTACAAGCGGCTCGCCAAGCGATGGGCGCGGCGGCGGCGCTGGCAGGGACCTCCGCGACCTGCCTCGACCCCGACAGCGTCGAGCGCTACGCCGCCGCGATCAAACCGTTCACGGCACTCGGCGCGGACCACGCAGCCAGCGCTACCTACGAGTTCGCCTCGATGATCGTGCCCCATGTGCGCGACCGCCCTGCCGAGGGGAGCCGTCTGATGCGCGCCTTTCTGAAGAAGATGGAGGGTCCCATCCGGGACCTCCCCGACGGCGTCAAAGCCAACTACGTCGCAGGCGGTGTGTTCATGCTCGGTGTGCTCGAAACGCGGCGCGACGCGTCCGAGACGCTGGAGCTGGCGAACCGGCTCGAGCAGTACAGTCCGCTCAATGCGATGAACGCGGATCAGCTGCGTGCCAGCTACTACGCTGGCCGGGGCGACCTCGAGCGCGCCAATCACTACAAAAAGCGCATGGAGGTACACGCCGTGCAGCTGGGCAGTGCCTGGCAGGTGGAGACGTGGGCACCGGCCGACGCCATCAAGCTCTACACGCGCACCAAAGACGCAACCATGATGAAGAGAGCCGTGCAGGAGCTGACACGTCTGGGCGCAGAGCTGCCCTCGATGGTGCTGCAAGAACGTGACGCTCGAGGCGCCTACTTGTTGCTGCGCCGCAAATATGCGCAGGCCATCCCCGTGCTCGACAATGCGCCCCACCAGCGCGTCATCGGCTGGTCGGCTACGCGTGGCAACCTGGCGGAGGCACACAACGCACTCGGTCAGCACGCCGAGGCGAAGGAGATCTGCCTCGACGTGTTGGCGCAAGTCGAGGTCGATGACCTGGACTTCGTAGCAGCGAACCTGAACGTGCAGGTCGAGCTCGCGATGGCCGAAGCGGGGCTCGGTCACCTCCAGGTCGCGAAGCTGCAGCTCGACAAGCTGCTCACACGGCATGGTCCCGGCAAGAACCCCACCACCCTCGGCTCCCTGCATGAGGCACGCGTCAAAGTCGCGCTGTTGGACCGCGACTTTGCGGCCGCACGAGAGCACCTCGGTCAGCTGGAGACCCACTATCGCGCGACCGGCGTGCCGACGCTGATCGCGCCAATCGCGCCGCTGCGCCGTGAGATCGATCGAGCCGAGAATCCGCGCAGCAGCAACGCCGACAGCGATGGCCTACACGACCGCGCCAACCACGTGCTCACCCGCGTGCAGCTCTTGCTGAGCCACAACGGCAGCACGCAGATCTTCGAGCGCGCACAGAAAGGTCTGCAACTCGCGCTCGAGCTGTCCACGGCGGACGAGGGCTTCTTGGTCCTGGCCGACAATCACGGCGAGCCGGTGGCGCACCTGGGCAACAGCCTTCCCTCGAGCGAGCTGGTGGAGTGGGCCGAGCAGAACATGCTCGACGCAGCCGTGGACGAACAAACCGTGATGACGGCCGAGGTCGATTCCGAGGTCGACTCCAACTACAAAGTGGTCGGACGCACGAGGTACTGCGTGGTGCCGTTGTGGGCACAGCAAGACCACGACGACCGCGTCGTGGCGGCACTTGTCCTCGGCTTCGACGACCGTGTACCGCGGCTGCCCGAGCCCGCTGTGATCCGCGCCATCGCGGTCCACTTGATCGGTGGACGATAGCTGCCCCGCACGTGCAAGGCGGCCTAGACGTTGCGCAATGCGCGTCTAGGTCGAAGAACTCCCCCATGTTCGCGGCCCTGAAGCGTTTCGACCCGTACATTGCAGCCATCTTCAGCTGCGTGCTGCTCGCATCGGTCTTCCCTGCCCAAGGCGCTGCCGCAGATGCCCTCGACCTCATCGTCGATGCGGCTATCGCGCTGTTGTTCTTCCTCTACGGCGCCCGGCTCTCGCCGAAGGACGCCTGGGAAGGTGCACGCAACCTGCGACTGCACGCCGTTGTGCTGGCGTTCACCTACCTGTTGTTCCCGCTACTCGGTCTCCTCACGCAGGTGCTGGTGCCGTCCGTGCTGACGCCCGAGCTCTACGTCGGCGTGGTGTTCTTGTGTTGCCTGCCCTCCACCGTGCAGTCGTCGATTGCGTTTACGTCCATCGCGCGCGGCAACGTGGCGGCGGCGCTGTGCGCAGCGTCGCTGTCCAACCTGCTCGGCGTGGTGCTGGCGCCACTCTTGGTCGGCCTCTTACTCAGCAAGCAGGGCATGACGTTCTCCACCAGCGCCATCCAGAAGCTCGTGTTGCAGCTACTGCTCCCCTTCGTTTTGGGTCAGCTACTACGGCCACGCATCGCCGGTTTCGTCTTGCGTCACAAACAAGTGCTCAGCTACGTCGATCGCAGCTCGATCTTACTCGTGGTGTACGCCGCCTTCAGCGAAGGCGTGGTCGCTGGCATCTGGCAGCGCATCTCGGGCCTTTCGTTGGGGCTCTTGCTCCTGCTCACGTCGGTGCTGCTCGCTTTGGTCCTCGCCATCACCACACTGGCGAGCCGACGGCTCGGATTTTCCAAAGCAGACGAGATCACCATCGTCATGTGCGGCTCCAAAAAGAGCCTCGCCAGCGGCGTGCCCATCGCCACCGTGCTGTTTCCGCCAGCGACCGTGGGCATCGCAGTGCTGCCGCTCATGCTCTTCCATCAGCTGCAGTTGGTCGTGTGCGCGTGGCTTGCGCGACGCTACGCGGAGCGAGACGCGTGAACGAGCCAGAGACCATCGAGCTCGTCTACGACTGCGACAGGCCTCGGCTCGGCTCTTCGTTGGCCGGTTGTTTTCGCCCCCTCGCGCGCGACGCGGCGACCGACGTTTGGCTCACCGAGCACGCACGTCCGCACGGCTTTTGGCGCACCAAGCTGACTGAGTGGGCGTCGACCATGGTCAGTAGCTACGACGCACACGGTCTGCTCGGTTCTTACCCCATGCACCTGTTGTCGGAGCGCGCCTGGGGAGATCTGCTCGACGGGGTCCACCCAGGCAGCCTGCTCGATGTCGGGGCGGGCGCCGGCTACGTCACCGAGCACGCGCGCAGTCACTTCGACGAGATCGTGTGCACCGAGACCGCGCATCAGCTCGCCAAGCGTCTCGTGGCGCGTGGTTTCGCGGTCCGCGAGATCGACCTGACGGTGCACAGCCTGGCGCGCACCTTCGACGTGGTGTGCGCCTTCAACGTGCTCGACCGCACGCCCGCGCCGCTTCGTTTGTTGCGCTCGTTGGCGGACCACCTGCGCCCGGGTGGCACCCTTCTGATCTCCATCCCCCTCCCCATCTCTGCGCATGTTCACGTGCGCGGCGGTACCGCGGCTCCCTCTGAGCGTCTGCCCTCGCTGGCACCAGACTTCGAGACCGCAGCGCGCGAGCTTACGGAGCGCTTGCTCGCGCCGGCAGGGCTCACAGTCAGGCGCCTCTCGCGCTTGCCGTACTTGTCTCGCGGCGACCTGTACCGTCCGCTCTACGTGCTCGACAGTGCGCTGTGGGTCTGCACGACCGGCACGCCCCCAGCCTGATCCAGCGCAAGCTTGTCTGCATCACCCACCGATCCGCGCTAGAGCGCCGGTATGTCTGCCCGACCGAAGAGATCAGCTTTCGGCTCGCGCCGCGCGGCTTTTTTAGGCGCAATCCAGCGCTCGATGTCGCCGATCAACGCTGAGCCCTCGCGCCACGCGTCAGTAAGGTAGCTCGCCGGTGTAGTTGCCGGGCGGGTCGTAGTTACAGACCCAGTAAGACTTGCGCGTCTTGCCCTCGGTGCACTCTGCCTGGCCACAGCCCACGCGCTCTGTCGTGCGCCACAGGATCTGAGTCAGGTGACCGCAACCGCCGTAGGCTCGGCAGGCCTCGCTACAGGTCTCGTTCACGCCGCTGTGGAAGGGTCCGAACGTGTAGCACTCGAGCTCGCTCTCCCAGAGCAGCACCGTGTCGCGCGCCGAGCCATTGGGCTCGTTGCCCTTGCCGCCCGTGATCGCGAAGGCGGCCAAGTTCTCACCCCAGTCGTGTCGATCGCTCGGCGGCGAGTGGCTGAGCGAGTTGGCACACCCGGCTGCCAGCTTGTTTGCGTACGCCTGCGCCACCGCCGCGATCTCGGGCGACCAGCTGAGCGCGGGCAGCGGTGTGGCCGTGGCGGCGCGTGCGCGGGCCGCGTTGTGTTCCGCCGTGAAGCCGACCAGCACACCTGGCTCGGGCCCGACCGGTAGGGGCCGCGCGTCTACCAGGCTGGCCGCATCGAGAGGAACACTGCCATCCTGTCCCGCGTCGAGCCCGGGGGCGTCGCCCGCATCCACCATGAACGCGCTCGCGTCGAGCAGGCTGCCGGGCAGCTGGGGATCATCGATATCAGCGAGCCCGCAGGCGCCCGCCAGCCACACCAACGAGAGCTGGCATGCGAGAAGCAGAGGCCGACGACAAAGCTTCAGCACGGACAACCTCGCGCATGGGTCGAGCAACAAAGACACTTGAGCCCTCCCAAAGCTTCCACGCAACCCCGCCTCCCCCTGACCGTGTGCCGCTGTCCGGCTCGGGCCATCCTGGGCCAGCGGCCCTGGCCTGTGCACGTACGTCGGTTTCCGACCCGGTCGGTGCGCCAGATTCGCAGGCGAAGGCGCCGACTTGTGTTACCCATGCCCCATGACTCCCGCGCATCGCGGCTCGATCGCCGTGCTCCTTCTCCGCTTGGTCACCGGTGTCGCCTTCCTCTTCCATGGCTGGGGCAAGATCCAAGATCCCATGCACTGGATGGACAAGGCGCCCAACCACCCGCCCGGCTTCTTGCAGGCCCTGGCCGCGGTCGCCGAGTTCGGCGGCGGTCTGGGCCTGATCATCGGCCTGCTCACGCCGCTGTGCTGCGCCGGTATCTTCTGCACGATGGCCTTCGCCACCTACGTCCACGTCAGCCGCGGCGATCCGTTCGTCGCCAAGGGGGGCGGTGGCTCGTACGAGCTGGCTGCCGCGTACCTGACCATCGTGCTCAGCATCGCCTTGCTCGGTCCTGGTCGCTACTCGGTCGATCAGCGGATCGCCGGACGGCGCGTCCCCAACGACTACTGAAGCTCGATGCAGAGTGAGCAGCAGCGCCAACCCGTAGAGCCGTACATTCCGCCCGCGGTCGTGCTGCCTGAGCTCACCGTGCGCGCAGTGGTGGTCGGCACGCTGCTGGGGATGATCTTCGGCGCCTCGTCGCTGTACCTGGTGCTCAAGGTCGGCCTGACTGTCAGCGCCTCCATCCCGGTCGCGGTCATCTCCATCACGTTGTTCCGGCTCGCGAACAAGCTCGGCATTCGCGACGCGAGCATCCTCGAGAACAACATCGTGCAGACCGCGGGCAGCGCGGGAGAGTCCATCGCGTTCGGCGTGGGCGTCACCATGCCGGCCATCATGATCCTCGGCTTCTCGCTCGAGCTCACGCGCGTGATGTTGGTCGCGGTGCTGGGCGGGCTGCTCGGTATCCTGTTGATGATGCCGCTCCGGCGCGCACTCATCGTCGCCCAGCACGGCGTGCTCAAGTACCCCGAGGGCACAGCTTGCGCCGAGGTGCTCAAGGCGGGTGCCTCCGAAGAGTCGCGCGCCGCGCACGAGGGCAGGCAGTTCGATCGCGAGTCCTCCTCGGGCCCCGCGCCGAGCGCGAGCGACAAAAACGATCACGGTGAGGGCGCACGCACCATCTTCGCCGGCTTTGCGTTGGGTCTGTTTTACAAGGCCGCCATGAGCGCCGGCAGGCTCTGGAAGGACACCCCCGAGAAGGTGTTCGGCGCGCCGCTCGAGGCCGGCTCGGTAGCGGCGGAGATCTCTCCCGAGCTGCTCGGCGTGGGCTACATCATCGGCCCGCGCATCGCGAGCGTCATGTGCGCCGGCGGCGTGCTCGCCTACTTGGTGCTCATCCCGCTCATCAAGTTCTTCGGCGCGGCCATCCCCGGTGCGCTCGCGCCCGGTACCATCCCGATCGCCGAGATGGGCCCCGGCCAGATCCGCCAAGCCTACGTGCTGTACATCGGCGCCGGTGCGGTCACCGCCGGTGGTCTGGTCAGTCTGCTGCGCTCGCTCCCCACCATCTGGCAGGGCCTACGCGAAGGTCTCAGCGACGTGCGCGGCATGCGTAGCAGCGGCGATCCGCGCCACTCCGGCTTCATGACCTTGCGCACCGAGCGCGACCTCTCGCCCAAGTTCGTGGGCATCGGCGTGGTGCTGTTGTTGGTGGTCATCTCGCTCGCGCCCAAGCTGCACATGAACCTGCTCGGCGCGGTCATGATCGCGCTGTTTGGCTTCTTGTTCGTGACCGTGTCCTCTCGCCTCACCGGAGAGATTGGCTCGTCGTCCAATCCCATCTCGGGCATGACGGTGGCGACCTTACTGTTCACGTGTCTGATCTTTCTCGCGCTCGGCTGGACCGGCCCCAGCTACTACGTCACCGCGCTCTCGGTGGGCGCCATCGTGTGCATCGCCGCATCCAACGGCGGCACCACCTCGCAAGACCTCAAGACGGGCCACTTGCTCGGCGCCACGCCGCGCCTACAGCAGATCTCCATCCTGATCGGTGCACTCGCGTCGGCGCTGTTGCTCGGCCCCATCCTGCTCAAGCTCAACGAGACGGCCACCGTGTACGTACCGGTCTCGCAGCTCACCAAGAACGCGCTGGCCGCACCACCGTCGCTCGAGCTCGAAGAGACCGCGAGTCTGGTCGGTCCCCAAGCTGCCGACGACACGCGGAGCTACTTGGTCTGGCACAAGTCCGACAGCAACCTCGCACCCGCCGGCAAGTACCTGGTCGATCCCGATACGCTGCGCGCGGCGTACCTGGTCGACCCCGGCATCAACGGCGCCTTCGACACGCGCCCCGACGGGACCAAGGTCAAAAAGTTCGACGCGCCCAAGGCCACCCTGATGAGCTACATCATCCAGGGCATCCTCGATCGCAAGCTGCCTTGGGGGCTGGTGCTGCTCGGCGCGCTGATCGCGGTCGTGCTCGAGCTCAGCCACATTCCTTCGCTGGCGTTTGCCGTCGGTGTGTACCTTCCCATCTCGTCGTCCACGCCTATCCTCATCGGCGGGCTGGTGCGCTGGTTGGTCGATCGGCGCGCACGCCAGCGTGAGACAGAATCACTCCTCGCGCGCACACCCGACGGCGCACTCCGACTCGGTCGGGCACGCAGCGAGGCAGAGCTCAGCGCCGAGAGCGATCGCAGCCAAGGGGTGCTGATGGCCTCGGGCTACATTGCAGGCGGCGCCATCGCCGGCATCGTCATCGCGTTCGTGGCGGGTCTGTTCGATCGCCTCGACGCTTCGCTCGCCAGCTGGGCCAGCGCACACAATCCGCTCTACAACGGCCCCCACGCCGACCTGCTCTCGCTGGTGCCCTTCATCGCCATCACGGTGCTGCTCTACCTCGCAGGCGTGCGCGGCGACGCAGCGTCCAAACGAACCTGACGCGCTCACGACGCTCAGATCAGCTCGGCTAGCAGCGCGCGCCCTTCGGGCCACCGGCCGAGGTTCGAGGCGGCGTTGATGTGGCCGCGCTCGCCCACGTCGACGAAGCGTGAACCCCACGCCAGCGCAAGCTCGTGGGCGCACTCGATGCAGGCGTACTCGTCGTTGCGGCTGGCCACCACGACGCTGGGAAACGGCAGGCGAGCGCGCGGCACCGGTGCGAAGTGACGAATGATCTCGGGCACGCGGTCGGGCGACTCGACGTCGGGAGGCGCCACCAGCAAGGCTCCTGTGACCAAACCAACCGTGCCGCTCGCGGCCCAGTGCGCCACCAACAGCGCGCCCAAGCTGTGCGCGACCAACACCACCGGCGCCGGGCCCGCCAAGACGGCCCGCTCAAGCCGCTCGCACCACTCGGCAAGCACCGGCTCGTCCCACGCGCGCTGCTCGACGCGACGACAGCGCGGGTCGTCGTCCTCCCACCGACTCTGCCAATGTGTGGGGCCCGACCCCCCGAGCCCCGGAACGATCAACAGCGTCGCCATTGCACAACTTATAGCCGCGAGTTCACGCTCGTCACGGACGCGCGGCCCGGCTCGTGCCAGGCTTGCAAGATGGCTCACGTCGTCACCACTCCCACGCCGCCGTTTCGCTCACGCAGCGGCTCGTTCGAGGTGCACCAAATCCCCGCGGCCGAAGACAACCTGGTCTGGCTCTTCGTGTGCGCCCGCACCGGTGCCGCTGCCGTGGTCGACGGTCCCGATGCCGAGAACGTGCTCGCGTACGCAGACGCGCACGGCATCCGCATCACCCACGTCCTCAACACGCACACGCACGGCGATCACGTCGGTCTCAACCGCGACCTCGAGCGGCGCGGACGGCTCGCCGAGCTGCAGGTGTTCGGTCCCGCCAAGGTCGCGCGCGACGTGCCCGGCATCACGCGCCCGGTCGACGATGGCGACACCGTCGAGGTGGGCGCCTGCGTGGGCCGCGTGATGCGAACCGAGGGTCACATCGAGGGGCACATCTGTTTTCTCTTCGACGACGTGTTGTTCTCGGGCGACACGTTGTTTGCCGGCGGCTGCGGGCGCGTGTTCACCGGCGACTACGTGGCCATGCACGACGGCCTCACACGCCTGGCTGCACTCGAGCCCAAGACGCGTGTCTGCTGCGCGCACGAGTACACCAAAGACAACCTGCGCTTCGCGCTCAGCGTCGAGCCCGGCAACACCGCACTCGAGCTGCGCTACGCCGAGGTGCGCGGCATCCGCGATCGCGGCGGCTCGACGGTCCCCTCGACCATCGCCGAGGAGCTCGCCACCAACCCCATGCTGCGCGCGAGCTCACCCGAGCTGCGCGCCAACGTCAAAAAGCAAGCGCCCGACGCCGACCTGTCCACGTCACTCGGTGTGTTCACGGCGACGCGCAAGCTCAAAGACAGCGGCGCCTACAAGCGCGGCACGACCTAAACAGTTTTTAGCGAAGGCCGGCGGCCCATACGCTCAGCGCGAGCACGGACGCTGCCGTGGGCCGACCAAACTGCCAGTCGGACCCTTCGGTGGCGCTGCCGCCGAGGTCGATGTGGGTAAACGGCAGCGGCCGATCGGAGTCGCCACCGTGCGCCGCGAGGCCGCTCGCCACGTGGAGAAACGCGGCGGGATATTGGTGCCCACGGTTGGTGAGCGTAGAAGGCACGGTGTTGGCCGACACCACGTCCTCGGCCTCGCTGCGCGGGGCGATGAACGCAAAGTCTTCTCGACGTAGACGCGACAGCTCGAAGGGATCGCCCCAGGCATCACCGATGTCGGCGAGCGTCTGCGCGACACCGCGCCGGCGCGCTGGTGCGTTCTCGATGGCGATGGAGTACGCGCCGACGGCTCGCGCGGCGTGTCCCGTGAGGGTGGCCAGCGAGAGGATGTGAGGGTCGACCGCATCGAGCGCGGCCTTGCGCAGGTGCGAGAGCAGGTCGGCCAGCACCAGGCGCCCTTCGGCATCGGTGTTGCCGATGCGCACGCGCACGCCCGCGTGGCTGGTGATGATCTCGTCGCTGACGTACGCGTCGGGACCGATGCTGTTGCGCAGCACGCCGAGCTCGGCCACGACCCGAAGGCGCGGCGGAGCCAGCTTGGCCAGCACGTGCATCAACCCCACCACGGCGGCCGCCCCACCTTTGTCGCGGCTCATGCCGGCCATGTGGCCCTGCACCTTGAGGTCGGCCCCGCCGGTGTCGTAGGTGAGGCCTTTGCCCGCCAAAAACAGCGTGCGCTCGATGGGTCCCTCGCCTTGATACTCGAGGCTGATCACGCGCGGACGGTGGCGCTCGACGGCCAGCGAGGCGCGCGCCACCGCCATCAGCAGCGGGTACTGATAGCTGAGCGTGTCGAGGTCTTCGATGACGCGCACCGAGACGTTGCTGTCGGCGAACGCGTCGACGCAGTCGGCCGCGAATGCCTCGGGGCGCATGCGCTCCGGCTCGGTGCCGCACAGGTCGCGGGTCAGCGCGCGTCCACTCTCGAGCACACCCACCGTGCGCACCAGCTGCTCGCCGCGTGCGACGAACAGGCCCACGCGCTCGAGGCCCGCGAGCTGCGCCTCGGGACGGGCCTCGCGCGCCTCGAGCGGCACCCACAGCGCAGACAGGCCACCCAGCAGCGCCACCTGTTGTGCCTGCTCGAAACGACCTGCACCAGTGACCACCAGCAGCGGCCTCCGCGCCCCCGCGTCGCGCGCGCGCAGAAGGCCCGCACGGGCCGCGTCACCGACCCGACGCACGTCGTCGAAGTCGCGATCGAGTGGCCCCGTGGGCGCGAGCACGAGCCGGCCGCCGGAGACCTCCGGGGCTGGCAACAGGGTCACGTCGTGTCCGACGCGCGCGTCGAGGGCGCTTGCGCGGGCGACCGCGCTGTCGACGGGTCCGAGGCCAGTGAGCTTGGTACCGCTCACGACGACCAGCGCATCGAAGCGCGGGTCGGCGAGGTGAGAGCTATCCGGGGCGACGGCAACGAGCTCGGGCAAGGGCATTTTCTCTCCGCAGCTGAGTGCGTCCGACGATGGGGCGCAGAGGGTTGGCCGTCAACAGAGTACACTCTCGATGTGGCACTCACGATCTGCTCACGACGCGTGCTGTTACAAGACCATGACAGACTCGTGATCAAACCCGCGCGCATCACCGTGCACGGCAATTTGATCGAACGAGTCGACACCAGTGGGGTGCCTGCGCCGACAGCAGAAGGCACCGTGGTCGACCTGGGCGACAGCCTGGTCACGCCCGCGTTCGTCAACGCGCACACCCACTTGGCACTCGCGTTCCTGCGCGGCGTCCAGACGGCGAGCGTGCGACGCAACCTGGTCGAAGATCTGTTCTTTGCCTACGAGTCGCGGCTCACGCCCGAAGACGTGCGCGCATTCTCGCGCATGGGCGCGTACGAGTCGCTGCTGTCTGGCGTGGGTCTCGTGTGGGATCACTACTACGGCGGCACGGCCGTGGCCGACGCGCTGGTCGACACCGGGCTCACGGGAGTGGTTGCGCCCACCCTGCAAGATCTCGCCGGTCCGGATCGCGAGGGCGCCCAACAAGCCATCGCCACCACGCTCGAGATCGCGAGCAGCGAACGTTACCGCCAGGCGGGTGTGTACGCGGCGCTCGGACCGCACGCCACGGACACCGTCAGTCCGGGGCTGTTTCGTCAGGTCGCCGAGCTGGCCGAACAGCATCAGCTTCCGGTGCACCTGCACCTCGCACAGAGCTACGACGAGCTGGCGCGCGTCGAGGCGCGCGAAGGACGCTCGCCGCTCGCCTTGCTCGCGCGCGAAGGCGTGCTCACGCGCGCGCCTCGCGTGGTGATGGCGCACGGTCTGTTCGTGTCGGTGCAAGACCTCGCCTCGCTCGAGGTCGACCGCCACACCCTGGTCTACTGTCCCAGCTCCCAGATGCAGTTCGCGTTTCCGGCCCCGGTCACGCTGTGGAGCGAGCTCGGTTTGTCGTGGGTGGTGGCCACTGACTGCGCCGCCAGCAACGACTCGATGAATCTCCAAAAAGAGCTGCGACTGTGCGCGGGCGCCGCCAGCAGCGGGCTCACCAGCGGCCTCGAGTACGCGAGCTTTTTGGCCAGCGGCGATGCCAGCCACGCGCGTGAGACCTGGCAAGAACGCGGCGAGCGCGTCGGCACCTGGGCCAAGGAGGTCACCAGCGAGCGGTTGCTCCAGCGCGTGTTCGACGCGCCGGGCAAGCTGCATCCGGGCGTGGTCGCGGGCTCCATCGAGCGCGGCGCACTGGCCAGCCTGATCGCTTGGAACACCGAGCACCCCGCGTTCTGGCCGGGTCACGATCTTTTGCGCGGACTCGCCATGTCAGACACCACGCCGGCCATCCATGCACTCATGGTGGCCGGCAAGTGGGTCGGCGAAGCCGGACACGTCTGCGAAAGCGTGCTCGCTAGCGACGGCTATCGCGAGTCTCGCCGCGAGGCCAGCGAGCGACTCGACGCATTGCTGCGCTGACGCTCACTGCACGCCTCTGCTGACGATCACTTCACGTTGGTCTTGAAGTCCGACGCGACGGGCGGCTTCTCGAGCAGGAACTTCTTGTAGCGCTGGTCGCCCTCGAGGAACACCTTGACCCACGACAGGCCGTAGCGGCCCTGTGCGCCCATGTTGTTGTCGGGGTCGTTTTCGAAGTGATCGGCATTGGAGCGCTCCCACAACATCTTGGGCGTCGTCTCCGGGATGCTGTCGTAGAACGGCTGCGACTGGCCGGCCGCGAGCTGGTCGTTGGCGGCTGCCAAAAAGATGATGGGCGTCTTGACCATGGGGTAGGTCAAGCCGGGGTTCCACGGGCACATGGCAATCGCCGCCTTGAGCTCGGGATGGGCCGTGATGGCGATCAGCGTACCGCCGCCGCCCATGGACCAGCCGCCGATGCCGAGCCGATCGACGTCGACCTTACCCTTGATGGGGCTGCCTTCGCGGGTGTTCTCGCCCTTGATGGTGCCGATGGCTCCCCACAGCGCCGCCGCGCGGGCGTCGGGCAGGTCGCTCGTGGAGTTGGTGCCGATGGTCAGCACGATGAAGCCGTGCGAAGCGAGGAACGGACCCCACTTCTGGATCGTCGACTGCGCCGAGAGGAAGCCGGGAACGATGGCGATGGCCGGCAGCGGACCGCTGAGTCCATCCGGGTAGTGCATGGTGGAGTCGGCGTACTCCGGGGCGTCGGGATAGCCATTGGTGTACGTCTTGACGGCGAACTTGCCCTGGCCGGATGCGGTCGCCGTGGTGGGCTCTTCGGGCTCGCTGACGGCGCCCGTGACGCCGGTGGAGGGATCCTTGCCGGAGTCGTCCTCGCCGGTCTTGCCGGCATCGGTCTTGGTGCCGCCCGCGTCGGTCTTGGTGCCGCCCGCGTCGGTCTTGGCGCCGCCCGCGTCGGTCTTGGGGGTGCCGGCGTCGACGGCCGGCGGCTTGCCCGCATCTTTGGGCTTGGTGCTACCCGCGTCGATGGGCTTGGCGGTGGAGTCGTCGTCGTCGGAGACGACGTCGTCCCCGGCGCTGTCGTCGTCATCGGCTGTGGAGGGGTCGGCCACCTTCTGCGGTTGAGCGTCTTCCCCACACCCAGGCGAGACCGCCGACAGGGCCAGCGCGCAAGCCAAGAGACTGCGTTGGAGCGTAAGAAGCATCGGCTGATCAGAGCTCATAATCGTTTCACCTAGCGTAAGAAAGCCCCCACCGTGTGACCAGGGAGCCGACAGTCGCTTCCAAATAGAGGGAATCGAGCGCAAGTGGCAACGACTTTCCCGACGGTTTTCCCGGCGATACGCACAAAGCGCCGCGCGGATAAGAAAAATTTGCATCACATATCACTTGCTTCGCGCGGTGGCCGCCGAGAGCGGTTTTGTTCATGCAGAGCACCTGTGCCGCGCCGCACTTTGCGGCGGCCGTAAACGAGCACGGCCGGCGTAAGCAGGCAGCTGTTGCGAGCGGGCGCTTGCAATCTGTGGCGTGCTGGTCGAGGTGGGGCGTTCATCCCGCGACGCGCCGGCGCGCGAACGTTGGCCTGACACGCCCGCGCTTATTTTTGAGGCATCTGCGCGGCGAGTCCGTCAGCTGACGCGAGGTACGAAACCTGCAATGGGATGGGCGTGCCGTCCACATCCCACGTCTTCCCGGTCGAGGTCTCGCCGACCGTCGTCGGGTCCGCCACCGCGCTCCCGCCGCATCGTTACGGACAGCGCGAGCTGGCCGAGGTCGCGCAACGGCTGATGCCCGAGCTCAAGGTCGAGCCCGCGGTGTTACAGCGCTTTTTTCGGCGGGTGGGCGTCGAACAGCGCTTCTTGTCGCTGCCGGCGGAGGACTACGTCGCGCTCGACGGGCTGCAGAAACGCAACGACGCCTGGTTGGCAACGGCGCTCCCGCTCGCCCAGCAAGTCGTACAGCAAGCCCTCGCCGAGGCGGAGCTCGACACGCTCGAGGTCAGCACCATCTACTCGACCACCATTACCGGCATCTCGGTTCCCTCGCTCGAAGCGCGGCTGATGAACCGCCTGCCCTTCCGCCCCTCGGTCAAACGTGTGCCCTTGTTTGGCCTCGGCTGTCTGGCCGGAGCGGCCGGCATCGCGCGAGCCTCGGACTACCTGCGCGCGTTCCCCGAGGAGGTCGCGGTCTTCGTCTCCGTCGAGCTGTGCTCGCTGACCGTTCAGCGTGAAGACGCCTCGACCGCCAACCTGATCTCCACCGGACTGTTCGGCGACGGCGCGGCCGCCGTGGTGCTGGCAGGTGCACGCCACCCTGCTGCGGCACGTCGTGGTCCACGCGTGCTCGACAGTCAGTCGCACTTTTTCCCCAACACCGAGCGCGCGATGGGTTGGGACGTCACCGACACGGGCTTCAAGATCGTGCTCGGCCGCGAGGTCCCGGCGATCGCACGCGAAGGCCTGGCTGGCCTGGTCGACACGCTCCTCGCGCGGCACGAGCTGACGCGCGCAGACATCGGCTCGTGGGTGGTGCACCCCGGCGGGCCCGCAGTGATGTTAGCCACCATCGATGGTCTGGGGCTGGCACCGGACGCACTCGAGCGGACCAAGCGCTCGCTGGCGACGGTGGGCAATCTCTCCTCTGCGTCGGTCTTGTTCTTGCTCGACGATTTTCGACGCAGCGTTCGCCCCGCGCGCGGAAGCTACGGCATGATGATCGCCATGGGACCTGCCTTCTCGGCCGAGGCCGTGCTGCTCCAGTGGTGAACGCCCGATGGTGACCACCGCCTTTTTTTTGCTCGTGTGTGCCGTCGCGCTGCAGCGCCTGCTCGAAGTCCGCGTGAGTCGCCTCAACGAGGCCGCCCTCGCGCTACGCGGCGGTCGCGAGCACGCCGCAGGGCAGATGCCCGTGATGGTGGCCGTACACAGCGCGTGGCTGGTCTGTACAGGGCTCGAGGTGTGGCTGCTCGACCGTCCGTTTCGCGGCTGGCTCGCACTGTGTGCGGGGGTCTTGTTTGCGGCGGGACAGGTGCTGCGCTTGCTGGCCATCCATCAGCTTGGCGAGCGTTGGACGGTAAAAGTGATCACGGTGCCCGCTGCGCCTCCGGTCACTGGCGGCATCTTCCGATACTTGCGCCACCCCAACTACGTCGGCGTCATCCTCGAGATCGCGACGCTGCCGCTGGTGCACGGTGCTTGGCTGACGGCCCTCGTGTTCACCATCGCCAACGGTGTGCTGCTGTCTCGCCGCATCGCGGCCGAAGAGAGCGCACTGGCAGAGACCTCCGACTACGCGCAGCAGTTCGCCGGCCTGCCGCGGCTCGTCCCCAAGCTTCCGATGCAAAAGCCGTCCGAGGTCCGTTCATGAGCGAGCGGTGTGAGGTCGCCATCGTCGGCGGCGGTCCGGTGGGTCTGTTGTTGGCATGTCTGCTCACTCGCCGCGGAGTCGACACGCGCGTCTACGAGCAGCAGCTCTCCCAGCGCGAGCACTCACGCGCGGTCGGCGTCCACCCGCCAGGTCTCGCGTCCCTGGCGATGGTGGGCGCGGCGGCACCCCTCCTCGCGCGCGGGGTCCGGGTGCGCGAGGCGTTTGCCTTTGGCGATGAGCGGGCGCTCGGCCACATCAGCTTCGACAAGCTGAGCGGACCTTACCCTTTTATCCTGACCGTCCCGCAGAGCGAGACGGAGCGCGCGCTCGAGCAACAGCTGCTCAAGCTGTCCGACCGCGTGCTGTGTCGCGGCCAGCAGGTGTTCGGCTGCGAGCACACCAAACAAGGCGCTTTGCTCAGGGTACGACCGCTCGACGGTGGCGTGGAGCAGCGCGTGAACGCCCGCTTCGTGGTGGGCTGCGACGGCAAACAGAGCCTCGTGCGCAGCTCCACCAAGATCCGTTTCCGCGGCGGCGCCTACGACGAACACTTCGTGATGGCGGACACCGCCGACGAGACCCAGTTCGGACACGCAGCCGCCGTGTTCCTTACCAAGCACGGTCTGGTCGAGTCGTTTCCATTGCCAGGCGGGCGCAGGCGCTGGGTAGTCGGGCTCGGCAAGTTGCCACAGGCGGCGAGTGCGGCGCTGGTCGAGCGCTTGGTCTCCGAGCGCACGGGCCAGCTCGCGCGCGCCGCGACGTCGTCGATGGAGAGCGCGTTCACCGCGGAGCACTTCATGGCCGACCGCTTCGTCGAAGGGCCGCTGCTGCTCGCGGGCGACGCCGCACACGTGGTCAGTCCGATCGGGGGCCAGGGCATGAACCTGGGCTGGCTCGACGCGACGCTGTTGGCCGATGTGCTGGTCCGCGTGGTGGCGCCCGGCATCGCGCCCAAAGAGGCGTACAAGCTGCTGCAGCGCTACGGACGTGAGCGTCTGCGCGCCGCCAAGTCGGCCACGCGTCGGGCCGAGCTGTTTATGAGCATCGGCCAGACCAAACGTCTGCGTGGGCTGCGCGACATGAGTGTCCAGGCCCTGCTCTCCCCGCCGCTCGCGGAGCGTGCCGCCGAGCTGTTCGCGATGCGCGGTCTGTCGTCGTCTCCGCTCTGACGTTGCCGTGCGCTCACGAGTGCCCTCGCGCTCCCCGCAGCGCTGCTCTAGAGTGCCCGCATGGACCTCGAGCTCTTTTTCGAGTTTGGCAGTCAGTACTCGTACCTCGCCGCCATGCTGGCCGAGCAAGCGGCCAAGGCGCGCGGTTTGTCCATCGTATATCGGCCCTTCTTGCTCGGCCCCATCTTCGCCGCGCAAGGCTACCAACAGCCTCCCTTCGTGCAGTTCGCGACCAAAGGCGCGTACGTGTGGCGCGACCTCGAGCGGCTGTGCGAAGAGCTCGGCCTGCCGTGGCACAAGCCCACGGTCTTTCCCCGCAAAGGGGTATTGGCGGCCCGCATCGCTCTGGTCGGCATCGACGAGGGCTGGGGCGTGGACTTCACCTGCCGCGTGTTTCAGCTCAACTTCGTACACGACCAAGACATCGAAGACGAAGACGCGCTGCGCCGCATCCTGCACGAGCTCGGGCAGTCCCCCGACGAGGTCGTTGCGCGCGCGCTGTCCACGGACAACAAGGCGCACCTCAAGACACAGACCGAGCGTGCGCAGGCGCTCGGCATTTTTGGTGCGCCGACGTTCGTCGTCGGCAGCGAGCTGTTCTGGGGACAAGACCGCATGCGTCAGGCACTCGACTGGGCAGAGCGGACCAAGGCTTCGCGTTGAGCGTCCTCATCGTCGACACGTATTCGCTCTTTTTTCGCTCGTTCTACGCGCTTCCGCCCATGAACACGCTCGCGGGCGAGCCCACGTCGGCGTTGTACGGGTTCAGCTCGTTGTTGCTCAAGCTGCTGCGCGAACAAAAGCCGAGTGGCGTCGCGTTTGCCATCGATCGCCCGGAGCCAACCTTTCGTCACGAAGCGTACGCCGAGTACAAGGGCACGCGCGACGCGGTGCCGAGCGACCTCGCGCGTCAGTTCAAACCTCTCGAACGTCTGCTCGACGCACTCGGTTTCCCGCGCTTCAGCGTGCGCGGCTTCGAGGCCGACGACGTGTTGGCGACACTCGCGCGCGAGCTGACCGAGCAAGGCGAGCGCACCCTGATCACCACGGGCGATCGCGACATGCTGCAGCTGGTGTCGCCCGTGGTGCAGGTGTTGTTCATGGGTCAGCGCGGCAAGCCGGCCACGCTCTACGACGAGGCGGCGGTCGAAGCTCGCTTCGGCATTCCGCCGGCGCGCCTGCCCGTGTACGCGGCGCTGGTGGGTGACAGCTCGGACAACATCCCCAAGGTCAAGGGTATCGGCCCCGTGGCCGCCCAAAAGCTGAGTCTCCAGTTTGCGGACATCGCGAGCCTGGTTGCCCACCCAGAACGGATCGACAACGCGCGGCTCTGCAGCACCATCGTCGAGCACCGCGAGCAGCTGCTGGCGAGCGAGCTGCTGATCCGCCTGCGCGCCGACGTGCCGCTGCCCGACGGACCGCGCCACGCCGTGCTGACGCGGGAGGCGGTGGTGACGACACGTGCGTTGTTCGAAGAGCTGGAGTTCAAGAGCTTGGTGCCCCGCCTCGAAGCTCTACACAAGAAAGGTCCCTGTCGTCGGCCGGCAGCTCACTTGCCCGCGAGATCGTAGACCAGACGGACCTGATGCGTGATGGTGAGCTCGCCGCCTTCGACCGGGACCTGCGACGCATCGGACGCCTCGTTCATCGCTGCCGCTCTGTACATCCGCGGCTGGACCTGACCGACGTCGGCTTGGTCGTCGATGGTGATGATGCGGCCGAGCGTGACGCCCGTGAGCTGCGCCAGCTGCGCTGCACTTTGTTTGGCGCGCGCGATGGCTTGCTCGCGCGCCTTGGCGTGCAGCGGCTCGCGATCGCTCACGTCGAAGTTGATGCCCCACACGTTGTTGGCGCCGGCGGTCGTCGCTGCGCTGAGTACCGCACTCACCTTACTGACGTCGCGCACCGTGACCTCGACCGTGTTGCTCACGCGGTAGCTGCCGCGAACCGACTCGGGCGCTGCGGGCGCGGCAGGCGTCTCCAAGGGATGACGCGTGGTCCCTTTGGCGGGCGGGGGCGCCGGCGCGACGACGACCGGCTGCGGCGGCGTGTAGTCGCGCTCGAACGAGACCGAGAAGTCGTGCGTGCGCAGATCTGCATCGGCGACGCCCGCGGCCTTGAGTGCGCCGAGCACGGCGCTCATGCGCTCGTTGGCTTGTTTGGTCGCATCTTCGGAAGTGTTTGCTCGCACTTCGATGCCGATGCTGGAGCGCGCGATGTCTGGTGCTCCTTTGGCCTCGCCGTTGCCAACCACGCTGAGGCCAGTGCCCTCGGCCTTGCCTGCGTGGTGGGCGTGTGCGTGGTGACCAGCACAGCCGCTGGCGGCGAGCGCCAGGGCGATGGTCGCGATCTCGATCAGACGCAAAAACTTGGGCTGCACGCGGATCCTCCTGCGAAGTGCGGGTGGGACTCGACGTCCCTGCCCCCGATTCACCCCCGCAGGCAACGCGATAACATCAAGGTCGGGCGCGGGCACGCAGCTGGGCACGCGGCCGGGCACGACCATGAGGAAGTCAGTGTCGCGTGGGGCTCGGGCACGCGTAGCAGAGCACGTCGTCGGTCCCTGCCAACGGCTCGGCGCAGTCCGGGCACGAAGGCGCTTCGCAGACGATGCACACGGCCTCGAGCGCCGTCGCGTAGCGCGCGAGACACAGCGGGCAGACTTCATCGTGGTGGTGGCTCGTCGAGGCGGCATCCAGCGCGCGTTCGACGCTGGAACAATCAGCGGGGGCGAGGTCCATGGCGATCTCCGTTTGCTCGAGGGACATACCAGCACCCCATAACAAGAAGCAGGCCAGGCCCTCAAAACGGCTTTTTGCGGGCGATCCGACCACGCGCCGTCATGGACTGCACGACGGCCACACCCAGAACTGACCATTTTGCCCCGCACCGGTACGCGCTGTGCCGCCACACATCACGCAGCGCGTCATTCGGGGCGATGACAACGTTGGCTCGCGAGCGGCCCGCGGGACCATATGGCCCGGTCGCACATCGTGAGGTAGACGAGCACCCCATGACGATCACCGTCTACCACTACCCCAACTGCAGCACGTGCAAGAAGGCCCTCAAGTGGCTCGACCAGCACGGCGTCGCACATCAGCGCATCGACATCGTCCAGCAGCCGCCATCGTCGGCGCAGCTCGCGGCCGCACGCACGTCGGGTTCGCTTCCGTTGCGGTCCCTGTTCAACACGTCGGGCCAGTCGTACCGCGACGGCAACTTCAAGGAACGTCTGCCCAAGCTGAGCGAAGCCCAAGCACTGGCCGCGCTCGCCGAGGACGGCAAGCTCATCAAACGCCCGCTCGTGCTCGGCAAGGGCATCGCCCTCGCCGGCTTCGACGAGGCCGCCTGGAAGGCAACGCTCCTCTGAGCGGCGCTGCCCGCCAGCGGGCAACGGACCGTGCCTAGGTCGCGCTCAGACCTTGGCGAAGATCAGCGAGGCGTTGGTGCCGCCGAACCCGAACGAGTTGGAGAGCACCCGCGAGATGGGCCGATTGCGCGCCTCGTGAGGCACCAGGTCCATGCCCGCGGCCTCGGGCACCGGGTCGTTGAGGTTGATGGTCGGCGGCACGACGCCCTGACGCAGGGCCAGCACGCTGAACACTGCCTCGAGTCCGCCGGCCGCGCCGAGCAGATGCCCGGTGCAGCTCTTGGTGCTCGAGATCCACAGGCCGTCAGTTGCACGCGCGCCGAACACCGATCGGGCGGCCTTGAGCTCGAGCACGTCTCCGACGGGCGTGGACGTGCCGTGCGCGTTGACGTAGTCGATCTGCTCGGGGGCCAGCTTGGCGTCGCGAAGTGCCGCACGCATGGCGCGCTGTGCGCCCTCGCCCTCGGGCGCGGGCTGCGTCAGGTGATAGGCGTCGGCGCTGGCGCCGTAGCCCACGACTTCGCCGTAGATGGTGGCGCCACGTGCCTTGGCCTGCTCGTACTCCTCGAGGAAGAGCAGACCCGCGCCCTCGGCGATGATGAAGCCGTCGCGGCCCTGATCCCACGGACGACTCGCCTGCTGCGGCTCGTCGTTGCGGCGCGTCAGTGCGCGCATGGCCGCGAAGCCGCCGACGCCCAGTGGCGTGACGGCCGCCTCGGTCCCACCCGCGAGGCATGCGTCGAGCTCGCCCCGCGCGATGGCACGAAACGCCTCGCCGATGGCGTGCGCGCCGGATGCACAGGCGCTGGTCACTGCGTAGCTGGTGCCCTTGAGCCCATGCTTGAGCGAGATCTGACCGGGGGCAAGGTTGCAGATGGTGGCGGGGATGAAGTACGGCGAGATGCGGCTGGGGCCCTTCTCGGCGAGCACCTTGGCCGTGGCCTCGATGGTGCCGAGGCCGCCGATGCCGACCCCCAAGATGGTGCCCGTGAGCTCCTTCTTGGCGTCGTCGAAGTCGCCGAAAGCGGCGCTCCGCAGCGTCTCGTCGGCCGCACCCATCGCGAGGTGGATGAAGCGGTCCATCGTGCGCACGTCTTTGCGCGGGATGTGACGCTCAGGGTCGAACCCCTTGCATTCGCCCGCGATGGTGCACGCGAAGCCCGTGGAATCGAACAGCGTGATAGGCGCGATGCCGCTCTTGCCTTCGACCGCGGAGCGAAAGCTGCTCTCCGCATCGAGCCCGCACGGACTCACTGCGCCCACTCCCGTGATGACTACCCTTCTCATCATTCCACCTCGCGCGAGCCCTCAGGCGGCGTGCTGCTCGATATACGACACCGCGTCTGCGACGGTCTTGATCTTCTCGGTCTCGGTGTCGGGAATGTCGATCTTGAACTGTTCTTCGAGCGCGAGCACGAGCTCGACGACCGCCAACGAGTCGGCGCCAAGGTCGTCGATGAACGAAGCGTCGTCCTTGAAGCCGTCGGCGGCGACGCCGAGCTGCTCGGAGATGATGGCTCGGACCTTCTGCGTAACCTGGATGCGCTCTGCCACGATGAGTCTCCTTCGTTAACGAAACCGGATGACGCGCGCTCACGAGCGAGCGCGGCATCGAAGCTTGATGCGGGCGGGTGAGAGTCTGAGTCGGTCGCAGCGCGCCCTGGGCGCGCTGCGAGAAGTGGGCTGACTTACAGACGCATCAGGGCGGCGCCCCAGTTGAGTCCAGCGCCGAGAGCCATGAAACACAAGAGCTGGCCACGCTTGACCTGGCCGCTGCGCAAGAGCTCGTCCATGAGGATCGGGATCGTCCCGCTCGACGTATTGCCGTAGCGGGCGATGTTCGACGGCACCTTTTCAGCGGGCAGGCCGAGTGCCTCGCGCACCGCGCCGTTGATGCGGTCGTTGGCCTGGTGCGCGATGAACCAATCGATGCTCTCGAGCGAGACGCCGTGCGTCTGACAGAGCTCGCGCACCACCTGGGGCAGGCGCTGCACCGCACTCTTGAAGAGCTCGCGGCCGTTCATCTTGGGGATGTGATCACCGCGCTCGATCATGGCGTGGTCCATGAACGGACGGTGGCGGAAGCCGCCCGCTTCGACGCGGAGCGCGCTGTGCAGGCGGCCGTCGGAGTGCACCTGGCTGCCGATCAGACCGGAGCTGCCGTCGTTGGGCTCGCGACGTCCCATCACCAGCGCGCCGGCCCCGTCGCCGAACAGGATGGACATGCCGCGGTGCTCGGTGGACGCGCGGAACTGCTCTTCGACCGCGACCCCGTCCTCGTCACCTTCGAGCAATGCCCAGTCTTGCCAGGGCATGAAGCCTGCGTGGGCCTCCGCACCAATGACCAACACGTGTCGTGCCACGCCTGCGGCGACGAGGGCGTCGGCCACCTGAAAACTGTAGGGCATGGCCGCGCACTGCTGACGCAGATCGAGCGCAGGCACACCGGGGATGCCCAGCTTGGCCCCCAACAACGCGCCCGAGCCGGGAAACACGTAGTCGGGCGTCATGGTGTTGAAGAGGATGTAGTCGATGTCCTCTGCGTGCAGATGCGCGTCGGCAATGGCTGCCTGCGCTGCGGGCAGGGCGAGATCGCTCGCGCCCTGGTTCTCCCCCGCGAAGTGTCTCTGCTCGATGCCGGTGCGCTGATGAATCCACGCGGCATTGGTGTCCATCACACGAGCAAGCGCCTCGTTGGGAACGGGCTTGCCGGGAAGGTAGCGACCCGAGCCGAGAATAGTGGTGCCTGACATCGGCTTTCGCGCTCTTTCTGCAGGATTTTCTCGCTTGGTCGTCACAATCGGTACTTAGGGCACGGCTGCCTCACCTGCTCGGCGGGCCGCGCCAAAGATCGTGCGCCGTGCGCCATGGGGTGCGCAAGGCGGCGAAATCTCAACCTGCTGTCTTGCGCGCTCATCGCGCGGGTGTCGAAGCGCGTCCTCGGACGCGCGAGCGAAAGAAAAGACGAGCGTGGGCGCACGCGTGCGTCAAAGGCGCGTCATCATGCGACCTCTCGCGGGCAAAGACGCGTCGCCGAGAGCCAACCACGCGCGTGTGGCGACGACGTGCCGCACCGCAAGCTAGCTGTCAGGTCTGCTGACGAAACGTCGACGGGGACACACCCGTCCAGCTGCGAAATGCGCGTGCAAAGGCGCTCGCGTCTTCGAAGCCGAGCAGGAACGCGATCTCGGTGATCGAGCACTGGGGCTGCCGCAGGTGGCTGATGGCCAGCTCACGACGTGTATCGCGCAGCACTTCGACGTAGGAGGTGCCGTGCTCTTGCAGCCGGCGCTGCAGACTGCGGCTACTCATCGCGAGCAGACCGGCCACCTTGGTGGGCGAGGCGTCGCCCGGTAGTTGCTCGGCGAGCGCGCGCCGTACCCGGTCGACGATGGTGCCCTCGCGCATGTCGGCGAGATACCGCCGCACCAAGTCGTCGTTGTGACTCGCCAGCTCTGCGTTGGCTGTGGGCAGTGGGCGATCGAGCGCCTCGGCGTCGAACGTGAGCGCATCGGCGTTTGCACCGAAGCTCACCTCACAACGAAAGAAGCGCTCGTACGGCGTGACGTCGCGCGGTGACGGCCGACGTTGTTCCATGTGTAGCAAGTTGAACGAGCGGTCTGTCATCGTGCGACACGTGCGAACGATGAGTGACATCACCGCCTCGAGTGCCTGCGTACTGGGCACGGGCCGCGGCACGGTGGACTCGGGCACCACACCCAGCGCGGTGGGGTTGTCTTCGGTTCGGAGCACGAACGCGAGGCGCGCATCGCGAGCGCTGGCGGTGAGGGCGAGCTCACCGGCGTCGCTCACGAGGTGGCTATAACGCAGCAGACGCTGCATTGCGTCACGAAGGGTGGCGCTCGCAAACACGGCGTAACCGAGCGCATGAAACGTGGTCGGTTTGACGAAGCGTGAGGCAAACAGCCCAAACGCGGGATCGCCCGCACGCGCGGACGCGCTGCGCCAGAGCTTGGCCGTGGCGAGCGCCGACAGACGCGCGTTGGGATCACGAAATGCCTCGAGCTCGAAACCTGCGTCCAAGAGCACCGGTACCGGGTCGATCTCGAGCGCCTCGAGCGCGTCGATGATGACCCGGGTCCAGCTCGACAGGACAGAGGGTGCGGCCAGCTCACGCATGCGCGGAAGCATGGTCGCAAGAGCGCCAGAATCCAACTCTTTCATGCGAGTACGGCGCGAAGCGTGTCGACCGCGAAGTCGACGAACGCACGTATCCGGGCTGACGCGTGCTTTCCCTCGACGTGCACCACGTGGACGGGCACCTCGGGACCTTCGAAATCTTCGAGCACCACGCGCAATCGTTTGTTACGAACGTCGTCTTCGACCTGATAGGAGAGCAGTTTGGTCAACCCGTATCCGCTGCGCGCCGCGTCGAGGGCGAGGTCTCCGGTGTTGACCGTGAGCCGCGGCCGAGGCTGAAACGTCTCGACCTTGCCACCGACGTGGAACGCCCACGCGCGCACCTCCCCTAGACCTGAGAAGGCGATCAGCTCGTGCTCGAGCAGGTCGCGCGGATGCTGCGGCGTGCCGTGCGCGCGAAGGTACGCGGGCGAGCCGCACACCACGCGCCGCACGCTGCCCACCCGGATCGCTCGAAAGCTGGAGTCGGGCAGGTGGGCGATACGAATGGCCACGTCGACGTTCTGCTCCAAAAGATCGATCACGCGATCACGAAACTGCGCGCGGACCGCGACCTGCGTGTGCTGCGCGAGGAAGGCCAGGACCACGGGCGTGACGTGCAGGCGACCAAACAACACCGGTGCCGTGATCGAAAGCTGCCCGCGCAGCGCGCGCTGCGAGGCTGCCACGCTGGCCTCGGCGTCGTCGACCTCGCTCAAGATACGTTTGCACTGGGTGTGGTAGTGCGCCCCGGCCTCGGTGAGGCGGACCACGCGCGTCGTGCGGTGCAACAGCAGTGCACCGCAGCGCTGTTCGAGGACGGCCACCGCGCGTGTGACACGAGCCGGCGACAGCCCCAGCGTGCGCGCAGCGGCGGCAAAGCTTTGTTTTTCGGCGACGGTGACGAACACCAACATGGCCTCGAGGCGGTCCATGGGATTATTTCATCGGCTGCAATGATGCCTTGTCAAGCATGGCTGTTCACTGGCGCGACCCGCCGGTGCAAGCTCTACGCATGACCAAGCCCATCAAGTTCTACCGCCATCCGCTGTCGGGCCACGCGCACCGCGTCGAGCTGCTGCTCAACCTGCTCGGCTTGCCGTTCGAGACCATCGACGTCGACCTGCTGAAGCGCGCGCAGAAAGAGCCGAGCTACCTGGCCAAGAACAGCATGGGCCAGGTGCCCGTGATCGAAGACGGAGACGTCACCCTCGCAGACAGCAACGCCATCTTGGTGTACCTCGCGCTGCGCTACGACCGGGAGCACCGCTTCTATCCCACCGACCCGGTCGGCATTGCGCAGGTGCAGCGCTGGTTGTCGCTGGCGGCCGGCGAGCTGGCCATGGGCCCCGGTCTGCTGCGCAAGAGCGCCTTGTTCCGCACGCCGGTCGAGCGTGCCGGGGCCGAGGCCATCTCCACGCAGCTCATCCTCGTGCTCGAAGACGTGCTCACCAAACAACCTTACTTGGTGGGCGACACGCTCAGCATCGCGGACCTCGCGCTGTACACGTACACGGCCCACGCCCCCGAGGGCGGCGTGTCACTCGAGCCCTACCCGGCCGTGCGCGCCTGGATCACGCGGATCGAAGCCGAGCCCAAGTTCGTACCCATGCGCCGCGTTTCACCTCCCACAGCCCAAACACGCTGAGATCGGACGACACCGTGACCGAGTCCCGACACGACCAGAGCTCGCCGTTCCACGCCGGCGAGCGCGCGGTGCAGAAACAAGCAGGCGTGCCGGGTCGCATGGACGCGGCTGCGCGTCGCATGATTCGCACCGAGCTGCCCGACGAACACCGCGAGTTTTTTGCCCAGCTGCCGTACGTGTTGGTGGGAAGCCTCGACGCGAGCGGTCGTCCGTGGGCATCGATGCTAACGGGCAAAGAGGGTTTTGTGCACTCGCCGGAGCCGGAGACGCTGTCCGTGCAGGCGACCCTTCTGCCGGGCGATCCGCTGGCGTCGGCGCTGCGTGTGGGCGGCGCCGTCGGTGTGCTCGGCATCGAGCTCGAGACCAGGCGCCGCAATCGGCTGAACGGTCACGTCGTCGAGGTGTCGAAGGGGGCGTTCGTAGTGCGCGTGGATCAGAGCTTTGGCAACTGTCCGCAGTACATCACGGCGCGCGCGCCGACTGCGCGCAGGGTGCGCGCACCCTCCCCCGCACAGCCCGAAGGCGCGCTGCTCTCGCCGCAGGCCGTCGCCCTCATCGCAGAAGCAGACACGTGTTTTATCGCCAGCGCCTCGTCGCCTCTGCACGCAGTTGCAGACGAGACGCTTGCCTCCGGCGCACTTGGCCACGCGCCGCCGCACGACACACGCGAGGGTGTCGACGTCTCGCATCGTGGTGGCAATGCCGGTTTTGTGTTGGTCGAAGCGGTAGGTGGCGCGAGCGTGCTCACCCTCCCCGACTTCGTCGGCAACAACATGTTCAATACGCTGGGCAACCTCGCCAGGTACCCGCGTGCCGGTCTGCTGTTCCCAAACTTCGCCACCGGCGACCTGCTACTCGTCACCGGGACCACCGAGATCGTCTGGCAAGGGGAGGCGCTCACCCGCTTTCGTGGGGCCGCGCGACTGCTGCGTCTGCAGGTCGAAGAAGGTCTGTTTTTCTCAGGCGTCTTACCGTTCGTGTGGTCGCGCGGACAGCCCGCAGCGCAGCTCTCGCGCACGGGCACGTGGCGCGAGGCTCTTGACGACACCGACACGCCGTGACAATCGTCAAGAGATGAGTTCGCGCGCGCACGTTGGCCTTTGGTGGTGCTTCCCTACATAGCGGGAGGCAGTCGTGTGCGTTGATCGAGCCACAGCAGACGAGCCCCCTTTCGGAGGCACTCTGCACATCTAGTGACCACAGCGCGACTCCGAGAGGCGGCCCAAGAGGGAAGCCATGAAGAGTCAGAGCCTGTCAAAGTTGACCGACCGCTTGACCTACCGCACACCGTGCGGCGTTCAGATCGAGCGCACCAGTGAGCTGCTCGAGAGCCACGAGCTCGATGTCCAAGTCGAGCACGGGCAAGGCTGGGGGACACCCGCTCTTCGCGCGCTGGCGGAGAGCCTCGACCAACAGCGCGGTCTGCTGCTGACCAGCACGTTCGAGTACCCGGGCCGCTACCGGCGACGTGCCCTGGGCTTCGTGGCGCCGCCGCTGGTTCTGGAGAGCCGTGGACACTCGTTCCGGCTCGTTGCGCTCAACCCGCGTGGCGCGATTCTGCTCTCGGCCCTCGCCCCGACTCTCTCCCGTCACCCTCACTTCGCACTGGAAAAACAGGACGATCACGCGCTCACCGGCACCGTGTACCGCGGCGACCTGGCGTTGTCCGAGGAAGAGCGCACCACGCAGCCCAGCGTGCTGAGTGTGGTGCGCGCGCTGAAGGAGGCGCTCGGTGACACGCGCGACAGCTTGCTCGGCCTGTACGGCGCCTTTGGGTACGACCTATTGTTTCAGCTCGAGACGATGCGCGCGACGCAGCAGCGCACAGACGACGGCACACGCGAGCTCGTGCTGTACCTCCCGGACGAGCTCCTGGTGCGCGACGAGGCGAGCGGCCAGACCGTCCGCCACCGCTACGAGTTCGCGATCGACGGCCGGAGCACGCACGGGCTCGCACGCACGGGACAACGCGCGGCGTACGAAGGCGACCCCACACGACGGCCGACCGGAGATCACGCAGAGGGCGAGTTCGAGTCGAACGTCGAGCAGGCAAAGGCCGCGTTTCGCCGCGGCGACCTGTTCGAGGTCACGCTCAGTCAGACGTACTGCAGACCGTATCTCGGTGCGCCCTCCGCTCTGTTTGCCACGCTCACCGAGCAAAATCCCGCGCCCTACGGCTTTCTCGCCAACCTCGGCGGCGGGGAGCTGCTCGTGGGCGCCTCGCCCGAGATGTACGTACGCGTGTCGGGTCGCACCGTGGAGACATGTCCCATCGCAGGCACCATCGCGCGCGGAACAGACGCGCTCGGCGACGCCGCGCAGATCCGCACCCTGCTGACCTCCGACAAGGACGAGGCCGAGCTGACCATGTGCACCGACGTCGACCGCAACGACAAGGCGCGCATCTGCGAGCCGGGCAGCGTGCAAGTGATCGGCCGACGACAGGTGGAGCTCTACAGCAGACTGATCCACACGGTCGATCACGTCCGCGGCACGCTGCGCGAGGGCTACGACGCGATCGACGCCCTGCTCACGCATATGTGGGCCGTGACGGTCACCGGTGCGCCCAAGCTCGACGCCGTGCAGTTCATCGAAGACCACGAGCGCACGCCTCGCGCGTACTACGGAGCTGCGGTGGGCGGCTTACACTTCGACGGATCGCTGGACACGGGACTCACCTTGCGCACGGTGCACCTCTGCGACGGCGCGGCGTACGTACGTGCCGGCGCGACCTTACTGTACGACTCCGACCCAGCGGCCGAGCGACGGGAGTGCGAGCTCAAAGCGTCGGCCGTGCTGCTCGCACTCGAGCACGAGAGCGCCCGACGAGCGCCCGTGCGCACTCATGGAGTGACGAGCTCCTGCCGCGCAACGGCCGAACCTCTGCGCGTTCTGCTGATCGATCACCGCGACTCGTTCGTGCACACGCTCGCGGACTACTTTCGCCAAGCGAACTGTCAGGTGACCACGCTGCGCCACGGCTTCGACGAGAGCGTCTACGATCGGCTCGATCCGCAGCTGGCGGTGCTCTCCCCGGGGCCCAAGCGCCCCGACGACTTCGGGCTGCGCGAGACCCTCACCGCGCTCGCGCGTCGAGGCGTCCCCGTGTTTGGAGTCTGCTTGGGCCTGCAGGCGATGGTGGAGTACGCCGGCGGAGAGCTCGTGTTGCTTTCGGTGCCCGTCCACGGCAAGCCGAGCGAGCTGAAGATCGTGCGCGATCATCCGCTGTTTTTGGGGCTGGAAGAGCGCTTTTTGGTGGGCCGCTACCACTCGCTCAGCGCGCGGAGCGACCGTCTCCCCGCGTGCCTCGAGGTGCTCGCGATCAGCAGAGACGACAACTGCACCATGGCCATCGCGCACCGCACACTCCCCTTCTGCGCGGTGCAGTTTCATCCGGAGTCGATCTTGAGTGCGTCGGGCCAGCGCGGGCTCGCGCTGATCCAAAACGTGGTCGATTGGGCGACTACTACTTCACACGCAGCGCCGCACGCTCGTCGTCGGCCTCACGAAACCGACTCGCCAGCGCGCGCACGAACGACCCCAGCCAGCCCAGTGCCGACAGCTCCCAGTCGAAGCTCTCGCGTGTGACCACGAGTACGACCACGGCCGAAGCCGCACGCACGGTGGCGCTGCGGGCCCCGCGCGTGAAGATGCCGATCTCCCCAAACACGTCGCCCGCCTGCATACGACGCAGGTGAATGCTCTCGTCTCCACTCTGCTTGAAGACATCGCACTCGCCCTCGACGAGGATGTACGCCTCCTCGGCAGGGTCGCCCTCGCTCACGATGACCTCGCCGAGCGCGAAGCGGCGCGCGTTGAACCAGCCTCCTCCGCGCACCAGCAAGTCGAGCTCGGCGCGCAGCTCGTCGATGCTGGCGTAACGCTGATCGGGCTCGGGGGCGAGCGCGCGCATGGCCACACGCGCGAGCCCCGGGGGGATGCCCTGACGTTCGGGCCCGGCGAGCGGATCGGACACCACGTGCTCGCGCAGGCGCTGCACGTCGGTGTCGTCGTTGCCTTTGACCTCGAACGGCGGATGACCCGTCAGCAGCTGGTAGATGATGGCACCTAGGC
>JBEGTL010000005.1:0-46720 GCA_041179425.1 Pseudomonadota bacterium
GGGCTCGAGCGAGAGCCTCGCCGAGTCGCTCGCTTCTTACGACGGCACAGTCATCGTGGTCAGCCACAACCGTAGCTTCGTCAAGTCGCTCGCCACCCAGATCTGGAACCTCGAAGACGGCAAGCTCGAGGTCTACCCCGGCAAGCTCGACGAGTTTTTGTACGCCCTCAAGCAGCGCCAAGACCAGAGCAACGCGACTGCCCAGGCCAACAGCAAGGCAAGCGCAGCCGCGGCGCCCAAACCGTCAGGGGGCGCCGCGACCAACAAGAGTGCACCGGCAGTCGCTGCGCCCGTGGCTCCCGCGCCGCCCATCGATCGCGCCGCAGACAAAGATCGCAAGCGGCGCGAAGCCGAGCTGCGTCAGCAACGCAGCAAGGTCCTCAAGCCGCTCAAAGATCGCATCGTCGCGCTCGAGAAAAAGATCGAGCCCGCCGAGCTGGCGCAGAAAAAGATCACCGAGCAGCTCTCTGATCCTGCGGTCTACGCCGACACCAAGAAGCGTGATCAGCTGATGGTCGAGTTCGAGCAGCGAAAGTCAGAGCTGGCCAAGCTTACTGTCGAGTGGGAAGGCCTGAGCCTGGAGCTCGAACAGAAAGAAGCCGCTCTGAGCTGACGAGTCGTCTTACTTGGCGACCCCGGGCATGTTGTAGACGAAGGCGACCGTGAGTCTCAGGTAGCTGTCGGTACCCTTCGTGGGCAGCTGAATCGCCACGTTGTTGGACAGCCCGAAGTCGTACTTGTAGCGCCTGAAGTCGAGCCCCGCGCGCACGCCGTACGCGTCTTTGAGCCTGACCAAGACGCCGGCGCCAGCCTCCCACGCGCTGGTGTCGACCTTGTCGCCGTACCGTTTTTCGCTCAGCTCGCCCGTGCCGAGCACGGGCAGGTAGGCAAACCCTACGTCGAGGGAGAGCCACTCCACCAGGTTGATGGCGGTGCCCAGACCCAGCCGGATGGCGGTGTAGTCGATGGCCGGCAAGAGCACGGTCGCCGGCACGTCCACGTCGAACACGTGCTTGATGTAGCCGACGCGGATGCGCGGCACGAAGTCGCCGAGGGGGATGCGGTAGATGAGACCCGCGCCGACCTCGTACGCCGTGGTCTTGAGCTCTTTGCCGGCCTGCTTGGACTTGAGTCCGATCGCGTAGTCGAGATCGACGTCGAGACCGAGATCGGAGTACCAAGCATCGCTCGCGTGCGCACCGGGGAAGTACTGCGCGCCGAGCGCCAGGTTGAACGAGGGACTGCCCTCGTCGTTGCTCTTGTAGCTGTTGAGGTTGGTGTCGCCCTGGTAGCTGAGCGTGCGCCACATGATGCGCGGCCCGAGCAGGACCGTGAGCGCGGGATGAAGCACGGACTTGTTGCTGCTTCGCGCACTGCGCGTGGGCTTTTCTTCTGCCTCTTCCTCTTCTTCTTCGCGCTGCGGACGACGCCGGCGCGTGGGCCGGGGTGTCTCTTCTTCTTCTTCCTCGTCGGCCCTTGCGACGGGCGCGGGCTCTTCTTCTTCGATCTCGACGGGCTTGGGCTTGGCCTTGCTGGGCTTCTGCTTGCTCTTGACCGGCGCCGAGCTCTCTTGGATGGCTGGGCCGAGCTTCTTCCACACTTCGGGCTTGATGGTCTTGAGGCCCGAGCGTCGTTTGCTCCAGGTCTCCTCGTGGATGACCTCACCGGTGGACGCGTTGCGCACGGTGACGTTGGCCTGCAGGTTGCGGCCGCGCTTCTCGACCGTGCCTTCGACGAAGGCACTCAGCTCGAGCGCCTCGCCCACCTCTTTGTACTCCGTGGCCGACTCGAGCGAGTTGCCCAGCCGATCGGCCGTGCTCTTGACCTCGCGCCCAGACACCAGCTCGAGCTCGGAGCGTGCCTTGAGCCCTTGCGAGACCTGGGCTTGTACGGCGCCTGCACTCGGACCCGTGAAGTCGAGCACGGCGACGCGCTTTGCGTCCTGTGCGGCTGCCGAGCCGTAGCTGACCAGCGCTGCCGCGAAGACCACCCAAGCCGCAAACCAAATGTTCAGCGATCGAATCACTCGCTTGCCTCCTCAAATCCACGCCCGCCGAGTGCGTCGACGTCCACTATAAGACGCAACGTCACGGCAAACGGGGTCAAAATCCGTGCGTCAGGTCAGCCCGAGTGGACTCGTGAGCGCACTGGCCGCCGTGAGCACCAGCGATGCCAGTGCGCAGGGCAAGATGACTGGCGAGACTGCGCGGCCGCGGAGCACACACACACTGGGCACGCTCCAGATCGCGATCTGCAGCAACGGAAGCGCCACACGTGCCGCGGGCGTGGCCTCCCACAGGCCGCTCAGCAGCCAGAAAGTCATCAGACTCGCCGCAAACAGGAGGGAGAACCGTGCCGCACCTCGGTTGATGCGCTCGTAGCGAGGCGGCGTGCGATCGGGTGCGACCAGCGCGAGCGCTACCAGCACGTACAAGAACGGCACCACTGGCGCCATGTACAGCGGCTCTTTGGCGATGGGTACGGAGAGCGGAACGAGGGCAAGCAATGCGCCGACGATCGCCGCAGCCATGGCGCGCCGAGCGCGGCTCATGCGGCGTGTGGCGGCCGGCAATCCCAGCAGCAGCGGCACCAGTAGCGGGCCGTGATCGCGAAGCAGCCAGCCCCCGTAGGCCCACACAGAGGCGGCGCCTTGCGCATCGCTGCTGAGCTTGGGCCCGGTGATGCCGCGTCCGCTGAACAGACCGAGGTAGACCCACTCTACCCACGCCGTGAGGTCGTGGGGCGCAGTGAGGGCCACGAACGCGAGGTGCGACAGCGCGAACAGAGCGGCGCTGACACTGAAGCCCAGTGCGGTGTGTCTGAGTTCGCGACGAGTGGCTGGGTCACTGCCGTACGTATGTGCCGCGAACAACGCGATACAGGCCAACAAACCTGGCAGGAACAGCCACATCTTGGTCGCGAACGCGAGCCCCAGCGCCGCGCCGCCGACCACGCCCAGCAGCGGCTTGTGTTTGTGGAGCGCACGCATGGCCAGGGCGAAGCCGAGCAGACACAACGAGGCGACCAGGGGCTCGAACTCGCGTCGCGAGTAAGACGCGATGAGTGCAGGCGAGCTCGCGAGCAGCAGGGTGGCGGTGTGCGCCGCGCTGCGATCGATCGGTGCGAGCGCCACGAAGCTCGCCACGAGCAGCAGCACGAACACCGACAGGGAGACCAGGTCGGCGCCATGTCCACCGAGCGGCGGAGCGAGCGCGAGCAGCAGCGGGTAGACCGGTGTGTTGCCGAGAGCGGGCAGGGCATCGCGCTGCCAGTCGGCCACCGGGCCGCGCGTGACCGAGGGATGGATGAGGCCGTCGAAGCGCGCTCCTGCGACGGCAGCCGTGGGCGGCGCGAAGCTGTCGCGGATGTTGTCGGCCATGATCACGTTGACCTGCTCGTCGTGCGTGCGCGTCTGTGGCGCGAGCAGGTTGAGCCCCAAAAACAGGCCCAACGAGAGCAGCAGCACGGCCAGCGTCGTGGGTCGTCGCGGGCCCACGTCGGGGGCCAGGCTGTCGCGCTCGCCGGGGGTCGTGCGCGCACGCTCGGGAGCGAACGCAAAGTACTTCACGCCGACGAAGTTGATCAGGGTGGCGAGCGCGATGCCGATCACGCTGAGGATCAAGTAGCCCCCACCTCGATCGAGCTGCGTCATACGCATCAGCGCGTCGATCGCGAACATGCGTACGGTGAGGCCGATCAGGTTGGCGCCCACGTACGCGACGAAGCTGCGTAAGAGCGGGGCCTCGCGTGCGTGCTCGAAGCTGAAGCGACGGTTGATGGCGTAGTTGAAGGTGACGGCCGCGGCGAAGCCGAACACCTGACACAGCCGGGTGTCGACCGCGAAGCTCTGCTTGAGTCCGAACACGATGCTGAGATCGACGAACAGGCCCAGGAAGCCCACCACGCAGAACTTCAGCAGCTCGACGAAGGTGGGAAAGCGGAACTTGTACAGCTTGTAGAGGTGCACGAGGTACTGCTCGAGCACTCGTAAACTTTGCTTGCTCTCCCCGAGCTCGCGATCGGCGAACACGATGGGCACCTCGGCGAGCCGCGCCGGGTGGGCTTTGACCACGGTCTCGAGCACGATCTTCCAACCCACCGGGTCGAGCTCGAGCTTGTCGAGCAGCGTGCGACGCACCGCCATGTAGCCCGTGGTGGGATCGGTCATCCCGCTCAGGCCGATGGCCAGCGAGGCCGCAAAGCGCGACTTGAGCTGGGAGAACAGCGGCCAGTCGGTGGACCCACCGCCGGGCACGTGGCGACTGCCGACCACGATCTCGGCCTTGTCCGCGAGGATCAGCCGAACCATCTCGGGCAATGCTTCGATGGGATGGCTGCCGTCGGCGTCCATCACCACACACACCTCGGCGCTCGACATCCGAAAGCCCGCGATGACGGCGGTGCCCAGGCCGCGCTCGGTCTTGCGCTCCAGCACGCGGACCGCAAAGTGCTTTGCGAGTTCTGCAGCAACGTCGGCCGTGCGATCGGGCGACGCGTCGTCGACCACGATGATTTCACCGCGCAGCTGTGCGTTCGCGAGGGCTGCGACGATGCGCGGCACCAGGACGGGGAGGGAGGCCGACTCGTTGTACGTCGGCAGGACGACCGACACGTGAAGGCGAGCTTCATCCAGCATGGCGCCGCGTTGTAGCACGGGTAAACGCGTGATACTTTCGAGCGCAGGTGACCTCGCCATGGGTCACAGTTTATACAGTCGATGGCCGATCCGAACCGCACCACTTCACTCGTCGTACGAGCCGCCGCCATGGTGGTGCTGCTCGGCGCGCTGAAGCTCGCCACGCAGCTGGTGGTGCCTCTGTTGCTCTCGGCCTTCCTCGCCATCGCGTCGGCGCCGCTGATGTTCTGGCTAATCCGCCGTGGCGTGCACCGATTTGTTGCCGTGGGCGCAGCCCTGCTTGCAGATATCGCGTTCTTCGGCGCGATGGTGGCGCTGACCGCGCGTGGGCTCGACGCCTTCGTCAGCGCGGTTCCGCGCTATCAGGCGCGGGTCGGCCTGCTGCGCGAAGAAGCGTCCGTGTGGCTGGTCAGGCAAGGTCTGCCCGACCTCGGCGAGATGCTGCCCACGGCGCTCGGCGGCGAAGATGCCGGTCGCATCGTGGCCACCGCGTTCACCGAGGTCGCGCGCGCACTGTCGTCGCTCGCGCTGGTGCTCCTGATCGTGGCGTTCTTGCTGGTCGAGCTGCTCGGCATCGAAGAAAAGCTGCGCTTCGTCTTCAAGCACCCGGAGCTGGGCATCGAGCAGTTCCGGCGCGCGGCCGCGCACGTGCAGCTTTACATTCTCGTGAAGAGCGGCGCGAACCTGCTCACGGGCATCTTGGTCACGCTCTGGCTGGCGGCCTTTCGTGTCGACTTCGCGCTGCTCTGGGGCGTGTGCGCATTCATGCTCAGCTACATCCCCACCATCGGCACGCTGCTCTTGGCCGTCCCGGTGCTCGCGGTCACGCTGCTGCAGTACGGGTTCGGCACGTCGCTCGTGGTCGGGATTGGCTATATGCTCATCAACACGGCCATCGGTGCGCTGGTCGAGCCGCGGGTGTTTGGCCAGGCGCTCGGCCTGTCGCCCCTGGTCGTGTTCGTCTCGATGGTCTGCTGGGGCTGGCTGTGGGGACCCATCGGCGCCGTGCTGTCGGTGCCGCTCACGGTCGTGGTCAAGATCGCGCTCGCCTACGTCGAGGGCTACGAGTGGCTCTCGCGGATGCTCGGTCCGGTGGTGGGTGCGAGCGGCGTCGGCTCGCCCAGCGTGCCGCCGCACGTGTTCAGCAACCTGCCGCCCAGTGTGGTCGCCAGCGCGGCGAGCCTCTCCCTCAGCGGTCGTCCCATCAGTGCGAGTGGGCTCGCGCCCGTCGTGATCCCCACGGCGCCCCCGGCTCCCAGCATCTCCAGCATCGGGGTCTCGGTGGCTCCCAAGGCTGCCTACGCCAGCTCGCCCGGGCGCGACGACGACAGCGACAGCTGAGCTCTCGTTCGCCTCTTATTTTGGCGCCGGCAAGATCCACGACTTGTGGGCGAAGCTGTCTCGCTCCTTCGTCAGGTCGACGTGTGGATCGACGAGCCGCGCGGGGGCGCGCCCATTGAGGGCCACGAACACGTCGGCGTAGACGGCGACGTCGTGCCCACGCTGTCGCTCGCGTGCCGCAAGCTCGTGCGCAAACGACAACAACATGTCTGGCTGCGTCGCCATCGCCTTGTTTTGGCTGCGCGTCAGGATGCTGCGCGGATCGATCACACGCTCGTTGCCACGCGTGCGATCGACGAGGCGAAACTCGGCCGAGCCTGACTTCTCCATCAGCATCACGTTCCAGGAGAAACGGTAGCCTTGCTCGGTCCACAACACGTTGCCCGGGTACGAAAGGCGGCGCAGTGGAACGAGCAGCTGCAGCAGCACGTAGAGCACGAGCGGCACGTACAGACGCGGCCTCCACTCTCGGCTCGCGCGCCCGCGTGCGCGCTTCGACTCTTCGCTCGCGCCCGCGTCCGGCAAAACGAAGCGGCGAGGCAGCACGCGCGCGGGCCACTCGGGCGCCAAAAACAGCAGGGAGCCCAACATCATCAAGTACGGAAACAAGCCGATGTTGAACAGCCGCGCCGTCAGCGAGTGAAACGCCAGCACCGCCGCGTACGCGAACGGGCGCGTGCGCCGGTAGCTGAGTGCGAACGGAATACTCAGATCGTAGAGCGCGCCGGCCCAGCTGAAGGCGTAAGGTCCCCACGCGCTCGTGAACAGCCTGCCCAGTACCGGCAGCTCGGCGCTGGCCGCGAGCCACGTGCGCAGCGGCTCGGCGTGCCACAGCCAGTCGGCCTTGAGCTTGGCCACGCCGCCAAAAAAGTAGACCACGCCAAACTGAAAACGAAACAGCCACAGTACCCAGCGCGGCACCAAGTGTGGAGCGCCGGCGCTACGGATGGGCACCCACCAGAGCAGACCGCTGAGCAGACTGACGAGGTAGTAGTGGTTGAGGTAGTACGTCTCGTCGACGAAGTGTAGGTAGCTGAACAGCAGGCAAAACAAGCCCGCAGAGACGCGCGTCGCAAGATCCGCGGCGATGGCCGACGCAAGGACCGCGAGCACGCCGTACAGCGCGTAGGTGTACACCCCGGGCGAGCCCAACAACCCGAGTCCGTAGTAAGGGAAGTGGTAGCTGGGCGCGATGAACGCCTGCTCGATGACGCCCTTTTGCCAGCTGCGCACGAGCGCGCCCAGCATCAGCAGCCCAAACATGGCGCGGAACACCGTCAGGCTCGCGCTCGACACGGGGACCCTCGCCGTCGTAACCGACGTGTGCCACGCGCGCCGGGCGAGCGAGCCCACGCGCATCAGTCGGTGTCGCTGAAGCCGAAGCCGATGCTGGCGGCGAGCGCGCCGGCAACGTCGGTGACGAGCGAGGTCTTGAGCGCACGAAACGCCTGGTAGGCGGCGTCGACCGATGCGCGGTTCTGGGTGAGTGCGGTGCGCAGCGGCGGTGGGATGGCGCCGACGGCAGCGACCGTCGTCGCGAGTGCCGCTTCGAACCGCGTGGCCGCGCCCGGGTTGATGCTGCGCACGGCGGTCGCCAGCCCCTGGCCACTGATGGCGCCGCGCTCGCCCGTGTAGATCGCACGAATGCCCGCCAGATCGGCCTGCAGATCAGCGATCGAGCTGTCGCTGCGTGGGCCCTCTTCTTGCGCGGGTTGCACCACGTTGTTGAGGTCCACGCCGAGTGGCTTGGACAGCTTCTTGAGCACGACCAGCTCGCTCAGATAGACGAGCGCCGTGACGACCTTGTCGACGCCCTCGCTCTGCGACGCGAAGAGCTTGCTGCCCACGCCGGCCTCGGCCAGCTGGTGACCGTAGCCCTCGGGTCCAGCCATGGCGTCCGAGACGCGCTTGTTCACGGTGGTGAGGTCGCTGGCGACACTCTCGGCGAGCTGCGCGCGTCGCGCTCCGCTGCCCGGCGCCGTCAACCTCGCGAGCACCTCGGCGTCGTCGACCGCGCTATCGAACAGCAGATATTCGAGGGCCGGCAGGCCGCGTTGGTTGGTGCCGAGCTTGGTGACCTCGACCACGTCGAGCGGCGTCGTGCCGGCGAGCAGCGCGTCGAGCTTGACGCCGTCTGCGGGCCACGTGTCGATGGCCTCGCCGGTGATGGCAAGGTCGTCGGCCGGGCCGAGCAAGTACGCCTCGGTGGTCTTGTGTTGCGCACGCGCGGTGCGGTATGCGGCCTGGGCGGCCTTGAGCGTGTCCGCGCTCGGTGCGCTGCGCAGTGCGCTGACGGCGCCGAGGAGGGCGGCGGTGCTGCTCGTCACGTCGTTGTAGCTCGGCACGATCACGTTGTTGACGAGGTCGCGCAGCACCTGCTGACGATCTTTGCTGGGGGCGTCGGGCTCGACCTCGCAGGCGACAAACAGCCCGCCCAGCGCGGACACACACACCACCAAGGCGAACAGCAGCTCGAGACGAAGGCGAGTGAACATCAGAGCGACTCCAAGAACGCGACCAGCGCTGCCCGGTCGTCGTGAGAGAGGGCGCGTACGGCCTCGCGCGCAGCCGTAGCCTCGCCGCCGTGAAAGAGCACGGCCTCGAGCAGGCTACGCGCGCGACCGTCGTGCAGAAAGAACGAGTGCTCGTTGACCGTGGAAACGAGCCCGATGCCCCACAGCGGAGGCGTGCGCCACTCGTCGCCGCTGGCTTCGAAGTCCGGTCGCCCATCGGAGAGGTCGGGCCCCATGTCGTGCAGCAAGAGGTCTGTGAAGGGGCGAATGACCTGCCGGGAGACCTCGGGAAAACCGGCCAAGTCGCCGGTGCTGAGCTTGGGTGTGTGACAGCCGGGACAGCCGGCGTGATCGAACAGCGTGCGGCCGCGTATCACGTCCGGGTGGTCGAGGTGCCGTCGTGCAGGCACCGCGAGCGTGTGCATGTAGCTCACGACGCTGTTCAAGAACGTCTCGCTCAGCTCCACGCCATCGGCGTCGGCACCGCTCTTGGCGGCGCTGCACTCGGGCTCTGCCGGGGTGCAGCTCTCGACCGGGAAGTCGTGGGAGGAGATGCCGATGTCGCCCTGAAAAGCACCGGTGGTCTGCTGCGCGATGCTCGGCTGGTTGGCCTTCCAGCCGAAGCGGCCCACCGCGAGCGCCTTCTTGCGCACGTCCCAGACATGGTTGATGCGACCCGAGATACCGTCGCGGTTCTGGTCGTCTGGATCGGCCAGCGACTCGAGCGTCGTTTCGGAAATCGCCTCCAGCAGTCCCAGCCCAAACACTGCGGGCGCAACGCGCGGCGAGACCTGAATGTGGTCGTCGAGCGGTCCGTAGGCCAGCTGGTCGAACGAGTAGGTGGGGAGCCGCAAAGAGTAAGGTTCGCCGTCGACGAAGGCGCCAGGCTGCTCGCTGTAACGAACGCGCGGCCTCGCCTCGGGGAGCACGCCGAGAATGCCGTTGTCCTGCAGCTGGTTTCCGTAGTGTGGGTCGCCGAGCGGACCCCCTTGTGCGTCCGTGCCCGGCACACTCAGCCGCAAGAGGAGCGATGTGAAGGGCTCCGTGTCGTCGCGTGGCGGCCGGCCGCGACCGTCTTTGAAGTGGCACGCGGAGCAGTTGGTCGCGTTGAACAGCGGGCCCAGGCCGTCGATCTGTGCCGTGGACGCGGGTGCTGTGACCCAGCCACGATTAAAGGTCGAGTTGCCCACGAAGAAGTCGTCTTCTTTGTCGCCGGTCAGCGAGGGCAAGTCCTGCGCGTAGGCGTTGCGCGACACGTCGAACACGGTCGCGGCGCCGCCCGAGAACGCCTCGTCGGGATCGTGCGTTGCTCCTGGCTCGCCGTCGTCACAGGCGAACAAGAGCAGCGCGCAGCCAGTGAGGATGGTGCGTGAGATCATAGCTCCGAGGAGGGCTTCTCGAGCTCGATCTTGAGGCCCAGGGCCACCGCGATGCGCTCGACGTCGTCGCCGATGGCCTTCACGGCGACGATGGCGTCGAGCATGGCGACACGGTTGGCTGAACCGTCGGGCGAGCTGATCACGACGTCGAGCGGCGTGTTCTGCGTCTGCTGCAGGGTGGCGAGCGCCTGCAGCTTGGCGACCGCAGCGGCGATGTCGGTGGTGGTCTTGGTCGCGAGTGTGGCGTCCTTCTCGGCGACCACCTCGTCGAGGCCCACACCGTCGATGGTGCCGTAGCGGCCGAGCCACACGTTCTGGATGCCGAGCCCATTGCCGTACAGATCGAACGACGTGTTGTCGCTGAAGCACGAGTGCTCGTCTTCTTGATCCTTACTCTTGTACGCGACCGTCATACGCTCGCCAGACAGCTCGGCCTTGGCCATGGAGCCCATCGACTTGAGCAAGTCGCCGATCGCCGTCTCCACCGCGTTGCCTTCGCTCGCGGTCACGCCGAACTTGGCTGCGAAGTTGTCGGGCACACCCGGCTTCCACTGGTTGGCGACCGCCGTGAGGTCGCTGACGAGCAGCTGCGTCGCCGCCTTGAGGTAGTCCGCGCGGCGGCTCTGGTTTTGGGCCGTGCCGCCCGTCACCAGGTAGTCGGTGAAGGGACGCTTGCCGCTGCCCTGTCCGGGTGTCGGATCGTCCTGACCCCAGAGCAAAAACTCGATGGCGTGATAGCCCGTGGAGATGGCCTTCTCGCCAGCGGCCTCGTTGGCCTTGGCGATGGCCTCGACCGTGATGGCAGGGACGTCGGCAGGGCGGTTGATGATTCCCGAATTCGGTTCGCTCGCCGTGTAGTCGATGTAGTTCTCGTCGAGCGGCCACGCGTTGACCTGGCCTTCGGGGCCGGTCATGGGGTCGTCGATGGGGCCGTCGTAGAACCGAAACGCCTCGCTCGGGCCGTAGGGCAGGCGCGCGGCCACCCAGGCTTTTTTCGCCGCGTCTTGCGTGGCGGCCGATGGCGCGGCGATAAACGCATCAATTGCGGCCTGTAACGCCTGCGCGCCGGTGACCACGTCGGTGTAGTTGGCGTTGACCACGGCCTTGTAGTTGGCGAGCGCGAGCGCAGCCTTGGCGGTGGGGAACGTCTTCTTGTCGTCGTCGTCGGAGCCACAGGCCACGAGCGAAAGGAGCATGAGAGCAAGGGAGAGCCGATGCATGCTGCGGCTCCTACTGAAAACGACTTTCAGCGTCAAGCAGGCGAGCACACCATTTGGCCGGCGCCTAACGCGACGTCGCGAGCGCGGGGCGCGGCGCCTCGCCGGCTGGCGAAGTTTGCCTCAGCGGGGCCGGCGACTGCGACGACGGGCGGACGGCAGGGCGGTCAGCGCCCCGGACTCGAGCAGCTTGCGCAGCGCGCTCTCCATCTGTTTGCTGAAGATCACGCGCACGGCTTCGATGCCGACCGGACGCAGCGCCTCGAACAGCTTGGCCGGTTGTGTGGTCTCCATGAAGCCGTCGGTGGCGCGCTTGAGGAAAAACTGGGTGAGCTCGGCGACCGCCTTGCCCAGGTGCTTGCGCAAGATCTCGGCGGCTTCGGCTGCAGTCTCTTGGCCCACGCCCACGGCTTCGAGCTTCATCCCCATGGCGAGCAGGGCGGGGCTCTCCACGATGTACACGTCGCCGCGGCGCTCCACGAGCTTGACGCGCAACAGGTCTGCGATGAGCCCGGGTCGGTTGCTACCTGCCAGCGCGAACAGCTCGGCTTCGGTCACGGTGCGCGCGTGATCGTGGGCCCACGAGGCCTGCAGTTGCTGCTCGACGCCGAGCCACTCCGCCATGTCCAGCTCGCCGCGCTCGATGCTCTTGACCAGCCCGCGGATGGCGTCGATGCGCAGGCCACGGTCTTGAAGCTGCGCGATCAGCTTGAGGCGCTCCATGTGGGCATCGCTGTAGTAGGCGACCCGGCCCTTGATCTCCGGCGAGCTGAGCGCGCCCTTGGACTGGTAAAAACGAATCGTGCGACTGGGCACGCGTGCCAGCGCGGACAGCTCGTCGATGGTGTACTCCCCCGCACCCGTGTTGTCGGTCGGGGAGCCGGTGGGCTCGGGACTGGGCGGTAGCGACGAACGGGCCATCGTATCGGCTATGTACATCATGTCAGCGCTTGCTCCTCGGCACTTCGCGTAGTCGTCCGTCGAGAGCCGCACGTTGAGCTCCAAAAAGAAGAGCGAATACGAGCTCGACCGGTAGTGGGCGCGGCGGGTGCTCCCCACTTGCCTCGATGAGTCAGCTATAACCGTGACAGTAAATGGTGTCAAAGTTTAAAGTGTCGACTTAATCGTTGCAGTTGGAACTGTCGCACTGTAGGTTGCCGCAAAAGAGCCGGGAGGAACGTATGAACGACAGCGACCGCAGAGACCTCGAGCGAAGGATCCGCGCCAAGGCCGTGAGCAAGGCCCGCGCCAAGCTGGGTTTGCGGTGGCATGCGCTGGTGTTCGTGCTGGTGAACGCGCTGCTCTACGTGGTCAACATGATGACCACGCCGCTGCTCCCGTGGTTTCTCTGGCCGCTGTGCGGGTGGGCCGTGGCCCTTCTGCTGCATGCGTTTGCGACCGTGTCTGGTCCGCGCATGGACGCGGATGCGATCGAAGAAGAAGTGCAGCGCGAGCTCGCACGTCGCACTGCCTCGCCCTCGCGCTAGCTCGTTTTACAAGATGCGTGTGCGAGCGAGCTCGCGATACCAGAGCGCGCTGTCTTTGGGCAGGCGCTCCAACGTCTGATAGTCCACCCAGACGATGCCAAACCGCTGCGTGTAGCCCTCGGCCCACTCGTAGTTGTCGAGGAGCGACCACACGAAGTAGCCGCGCACGCGAGCCCCTCGGCTCTCCGCCGCGAGTGTGGCGCGCAGGTGATCGCGCAGGTACTGCCGTCGCTCGCGATCGTGCACCTGGCCGCCCGCGCTCGGTGCGGTGTGGAAGGCGGCTCCGCTCGGGGAAAATCGCAAGTTTGGCGGCGCCTACCGAAAGGCTGACCAGAAAAGCGGTGTGCTCGCCACAGAGACATCATGGGCAGACTGAGCCGTGTTTGCGTGGTGTTGGTGTCGTCGCTGTGGTGTTTTGCGTGTGCGGACGCGCCTGCGCATGAAGAAGAACCGACTCAAAACGATGCCAGCTCCGCCAGCGTCGAGGACAGCGGGCGCCCCGTTGTGGGGCCGGTCACCGATGCCTCCGCTGCGAGACCCAGTACCGATCGTCCCCGCGGCAACCTCGACCCGCGCGACGCGGCCACGACACGCCCCGAGACGCGAGACGGGCAGGCCGAGCGGCCCCTCGATGCGAGCTCCGGGGTGGCTCGAGATGGCGGTGCGCCCACGACGTCACTCGATGCGGCAGGTGCGCCGAGCGGACAGCTGTGGAAGCCCAAGCCCGGCACGCGTTGGCAGTGGGACTTGAGCGGCAGCGTCAGCAAGCTCGACCTGGCGGTCGACGTCTACGACATCGACGGGTTCGAGACCGAGGCGTCTCAGGTCGCTGTGCTGCACGCCATGGGCAAGAAGGTGATCTGTTATCTGAGTGTCGGCACCTACGAACCTGCCCGCGCCGACGCGCAAGACTTCCCCAAAGAGACGCTCGGTAAGTACTGGCCCGAGTGGGACGAGACGTATCTCGACATTCGTAGCGAGGGGGTGCGGGCGGTCATGAAGAAGCGCCTCGACATGTGTCAGACCAAAGGTTTCGATGCGGTGGAGCCCGACAACATGGACATGTTCGAGGGCGGCATGAGCGACACGGGCTTTCCGCTCACCGAGGCCGACGGCATCGCCTACGCCAAGTGGCTCGCCAACGAGACGCACGCGCGAGGCATGAGCATCGGTCAGAAAAATGCATCGTCCATCGCGTCGGCGATTGCGGCCGTGTACGACTGGGCTCTCACCGAGGACTGTTTTGCTGACGGATGGTGTGACGAGATGAAGGCCTACCCAGACGACGGCAAGGCACTCTTCATGTGTGAGTACACAGACACCAAAATCGACTTCAAGGCGGCCTGCGCCGCGGCAAAGAGCGGCAACTTCAGCGCGATCTTGAAAAAACGTGAGCTCGATGCCTGGGTCGAGTTCTGCAACTGAGGGTGGCGCGAAGGGCGCTCGCAGGGCCGAGGGACAAAGTCTGCTAGCCTGTCTCTCGGTGCGCCGATGACCAAGGACGAGAGTCGCCGCAAGCCTTCTTCGGGCTCCCGCGACGACGAGCGCGTTTCGATGAAGGCGCTCGCATGGGCGTACGACTTGGCCGTCGAGGGGAGTGGCAGGCTGCACTCGGCCGAGCAGCTCGCCGCCCCGTTCACCGCGCGCACGGGCACGCGCATCCAGCACAGCAACGCGCTCATCCGCTGGCAGATCGCCAAGGCCTCCGCGTCAGGCTTTTTTAGCGGGTTGGAGGGTCTGGTCACCGCACCCATCGCGGTGCCGGCCAACATCGCTTCCGTGCTCTTCGTGCAGCTGCGGATGGTCGCTGCCATCGCGCACATCGGTGGGCACGACGTGCGCGACGAACAGGTGCGCAGCTTCGCGTATCTGTGTCTGTGCGGCAGCGTCGCCGTCGACGTCGCCAAAGACCTCGGCATGAAGGTCGGGCTCAGGATGACGCAAGCGGCCGTCGGGCGGATGTCCGGTGCGGCCTTGGTGCGCTTCAACCAAAAGGTGGGCTTCAACCTGGCCTCGCGGATCGGCGGCAAGGGAGCCATCAACCTCGGACTAGCTTTTCCGCTCGCGGGCGGGGTCATCAATGGCTTTTTCGACGGCGTGACCACCAACGTCGTCGGCAACGTGGCCCGCAAACACTTCGTCGAGCCCGGCTGACCACGTCCGCGCGAGCGCGACGGCTGGTTTCCTGCGGTCACCCCGTTCGGCTCGATGCTGTTGGTGTGGAACCTGATGCACGGCCTTGCGTGTAGCCAGGTATGACCTAGAGCTGTCATGCCCCCGAGGCGTCGCCTGCTCGCTGCGCGCTCGGTGCGCGTGCGCCACGGCGCGACTCTCGAGACCCAGGAGTTCGCGTTGTCTCGCCCGTCAGCCTCTTTTGTTTCGTCCCTCTCGTCGAGCGCGTTCGCGCGGGGTTCGACGGGCGCGCTGGTGCTCGGTCTGCTCTCGTGCGGACAGCCCGACTGGTCTCGAGAAGCACCCGCTTCTCCCTCCGACGCCGGCGTCTCAGTCGAAGCTGGGCGCGCGGGCGGAGAGTCAGGCAAGGTCGACGTCCGCGACGGCGGCTCCGTGCCGCGCTCACCCAACGCGATCGACGCCTCGTCGACCGACCCGTTTCCCCAGGTGGATGCGCAGCAGCGTGACCCCACGCCAGACTGCACGGGCACGCCCTCCGCATGCCAGAGCCCGTGCGCCGGCGCCAGCTGCCGCGCCGCGTGTGTGGCCGGTGCGCGGCGTTGTGCAGAAGGCAACGTCTCCGAGCGATGCGACAACGGCAGCTGGAAGACCGACAAGGCGTGTCCCTTCTCGTGCGGCGCGGACGGGCTGTGTACCGGCGAGTGCAAGCCCGGCACGACCGAGTGCACCCCGAGTTCGGCCGCCGGCGGGTCGGGTACGCGCTCGTGCAACGACGACGCGCGCTGGGCAGAACCCACCCCGTGTCGCGACCAGACCTGTGCGAAGGGCGCGTGCATCGGCGAGTGCGAGGTCGGGCGCACGCGCTGCAGCGTGATCGGTGCGGGAGAGACTTGCGCCGCGAACGGTCAGTGGGTCAACGGCTCAGCGTCGCCCTGTGACCCCGTCCCCAACTACGCGCTTGGCGCCGTCGTCGAGGCGTCGAGCAGCGCTGTCGTGGGGACGTGGAGTGAACCAGGCCTCGTCGATGGGCGGGCCGACACCGGTTACTCCACGGCCGTGCGCGCGGCGCCCTCGGGAGGCAACGTCGACGGCTGCGCGGACTGGGTCAGCGTCACCATGCCGAACAACGTCACGTTCTCCAAGGTGGTGCTCACACCCCGGACCGACCCGGGCAACGTTGGCTCGGGCTTTCCGAGGGCCTTCAAGATCGAGCTGTGGGACGGGCAGAACTGGGTGTTTCGTGTGAACGCTCGGCCGTCGGTCGTTCGACCCGCGACGCCCCAGGTCTACACCTGGGGTCAGTCAGACAAGACGTTTCGCGTTCGTATCTGCGCAACCGAGCTCGGGGTCGACGACCACGGTTCGTATCTGATGCAGTTTGCGGAGCTGATGATCCTGCCGTAGCGGGCTCGAGGCTGCAGCAAGTCGCCTGTCAGGTGCGCTTGAAGGGCGTGCTCTCGGCCAACATCTCTTGCTCGCGCGCCACGTAGCTCGCCTCGTTCTTCACGAAGTCGGCGATCGCGCGATCGAGCCCCGGGTGCGCCGCCCAGTGCGAGCTGTGACACGTGCGCGGCAAAAACCCTCGCTTGATCTTGTGCTCGCCCTGCGCGCCGGCCTCGAAGCGCCGCATGCCACGCGCGAGGCCCCACTCCATCGGCAGGTAGTAACAGAGCTCAAAGTGCAGCATGGGTAGGTCTTTGACCGCGCCCCAGTAGCGCCCGAACAACGACGTGCCCTTGTAGAAGAACAACGCGCCTGCCACCGGCGTCGCCGCGTCACCTTCGCCTTCGTGCGCCATCGCGGCGTACGCGTGCGCGTTGTCGACGAGTCCGTCGAAGAAGCCACGCCGCAAGTACGCCTCGGAGCCGTGGTTGGCGATGGTGCTGCGGTAGAACGTCCACATCGCGGCGAGGTCGCGTGAGGAGAGCTCGCAAAACGGTCGCATGGACAGCGCGAGGCCGTACGACTGTGCCTTCTCGCGCTCTTTGCGAACCTGTTTGCGCGACGAGTTGCGCAGCGCGGCGACCACGTCGGCAAAGGTGCTGAACTCGCCGTCGTGCAAGAAGTGATACTGGGTGCTCTTGCGCGCGTGCAGGTCGAGCTGCTGGAGCTCGTTGGCTTCGCCTTCGGTGCAGAAGAGCAGATGGAGGGACGATGCCCCCTCGCGATCGACGATCTCTCGAGCGGCCGCGATCAGCAGCGGGACGAGCTCGGCCTCGTCCGCCGGGGCCACCAACAGACGTCGCCCACCGGCCGGCGTGAAGGGCGCGGCGGAGACGAGCTTGGGGTAGTACGAGAGGCCCGCACGCATCGCGGCCTGAGCCCAGCCGAAGTCGAAGATGAACTCGCCGTACGAGTGCTGCTTGAGGTACAGCGGCAGGGCGGCCACCAGCTTTCCCGCGCGGCGCACCAGCACGTGCCGCGGCAACCAGCCGCTCTGTGGCGGGCCGACGCTACCGCTCAGCTCGAGCAGGCGCAGAAAGCCGTGCTCCATGAACGGGTCTTCGGGACTGCACAGTGCGTCCCACTCGGCGGCGTCGACCTCGGCGAGGGACGGAACAATCTCGATCGCGAGCTCCACCCCTAGACTGTAGCGGGTTAGCGGACGAACGCGTGCTCGCGGTAGTAACGGAGCTCGTCGATGCTCTCGCGGATGTCGTCGAGCGCGCGGTGCGTGTTCTTTTTGGTGGGCATCTCGACGTTGGGCGCCCAGCGCTTGACCAGCTCTTTGACGGTACTCACGTCGATGGTACGGTAGTGCAGCCACGCCGCGAGGTCGGGCATGTACTTGTCGATGAAGCGGCGGTCGTGACTCACGGAGCTACCGGCGAGGGGGGACTGGCCCTTGTTCGTGACTCGCTTGAGGTACTCGATGGTCCGCAGCTCGGCAGCGCGCAGCAGGATGGTGGATGACTTGACCGCGTCGGTGAGGCCGCTCTGGCCGTGATGGCGGGTGCACCACTCGTCCATCGCGGCGAGCACGGGGTCGGGCTGGTGAATGACCAGGTCGATGCCCTCGCCGAGCTCTTTGAGCTCGCCGTCGGTGACGATGCAGGCAATCTCCAAGATCGCGCACTTGTCAGGATCGAGTCCGCTCATCTCGAGGTCGATCCAGATCAAGTTTGGGAGACTGGGTTTGGGCGGCTGATTTTCCTCACTCATCCGGCTCCTACTGTCGCACGTTCGTTGCGCTCCTTGCACTGTGCATACGTTCAACGACGCCAATACATCCGATGCAGCGCCTCAGCGGCCTCCAGCAGGGCAGGTCCCGGGTCATCGAGGAGGGCCCCGTCCAGCTCCACCACGCGTCCCTCGCCCCTACAGGTGCGTAGCTGATCCAGCCCCGGGTGCCGGCAGATCAGGGGTGCCATGCCCACACGCGTGATGAGTACGTCGGGATCGAGCCCGAGGACACGCTCTGCGCTCAGCTCGGGCCAGCCACGCAGACCGGCCATCGCGGCCGCGTCGCGTAGCCCTGCGTACGCGAGCACATCGTGGTAGCTGGTCTCGGCCGCAGCCCCGAACAGCTTGTCCCCGTAGATGCTCAGGTACAACGCGCGCGGTTGGACCAGGCCAGCCTGCTCCCAGGCCACGTTGCGCAAGCGCTCTTGCAGCTGATCCGCGTAGCGCGCCGCGCGTTCCGGGGCACCGAGCAAGAGGCCGATGGCCCGGATGTTCGGCAGCAGCGTGCTGACCCCGCGCATGGGGCCGAGGTCGAACACCAACACGCCGTGGTCGTGCAGCCGGGCCACGTAGCTGGCGTCGATCAGGTCGTTGACGAAGATGAGCTCGGGTTTGAGCGCGAGCACCCGCTCGACGTCGTCCCGCGCGCCGAGCGCGGGCTTGCCGGTGTAGCGGTGCGCGCTCGGCGTCTTTTGTGCGTAGCGCGTGAAGGCGACGATGCGGTCGGGCTCGCACAGGTCCGCGAGCACACGATCGGCGATCAGCGTGCCCGAGGCGATGCGCTGGTACGGGCGTAGCGGGACCAGCACACCGCGCGCATCGCGAAGCGCACGCGTGCCGTCGGGCAGCTGTTCGACAGGCTCGGCCGCCGACTCGGTCGCGCGCACCACGGCCACCTCGGTGCTGGGCAGACGTACGCCTGCCCCCAGCGTGGCCGCACCGATGGCGAGCACGAGCCCGAGTGCATTGAGCAAGTCGACCTTCATGGCGCACGCTCCGGCAGGACGAAGCCCGGTGCCGATGCAGGCAACATCACCACGCCGTGGAGCGCGCGCACGTTGTCGGCGGTGAGCACCTCGCTGGTTTCGCCCAGGGCGAGCACGGTTCCGCGTTGCAAGAGCAGCGTGCGATCGGCGAAGGAGAGTGCGTGCTCCAGCTGGTGCAGCACGAGCACGACCGCGCAGCCGCGTGTCGCCAGGGCGCGCAGCAGGACGAACAGACGCAGAGCGTGCTCGATGTCGAGCGAGGCGGTGGGCTCGTCGAGCAACAACAGGCGGGCTTCGGTGCACAGCGCGCGCGCCAGCAGCACACGTTTTTGCTCGCCCGTGCTGAGGTCGGTGAACGAACGTTCTGCCAGCGCGACCACGTCGGTATCGACCAGCGCAGCCTCGACGACTTTGCGATCTTCGTCGCGCTCGTGCGCCAGGGCAGGGCGATGTACGTAGCGGCCCTGGCGCACCACGTCGCGCACCGACAGCGCAGACCTGAGCGACGAGTGCTGCGGAACGAAGCTGACCCGGCGCGCGCGCTGGCTCACGGGCAGGCTTTGCAGCTCGGTGCCCTCGAGCTCGACACGACCTTCGTACGGTAAGAGTCCGGCCAGCGCCTTGAGGAGGGTGCTCTTGCCTGCGCCGTTGGGACCGACCACGGCCAGCACCTCGCCGAACTGCGCGGACAGCGAGATGTCGTGCAGCACCGGCCGCTTGCCGAGCTGCACCGTCAGGCCGTGCACTGCCACAACGTCGGTCATGAGAGCACCTGTCCTCGCGAGCGCAGCAGCAGCCATAAAAACAGGGGAGCGCCGATCAGATCGGTGATCACCCCGAGTGGCACTTCGGTGCGCGAAGGAAGCGAGCGCGCCACGACGTCGCACGCGAGCAAGAAGGCGCCCCCTGCGAGGGCAGCGGCCGGGACCAGCGCTCGATGCGAGACACCCACCAGACGACGTAGTCCGTGCGGAACGACGAGACCCACGAAGCCGACGTTGCCGCCCACCGCGACCGCCCCTGCGGTGAGCAGCGCAGTCCAGGCGATGCACCAGCGACGTGTTCGCCTCACGTCGAGCCCGAGCACACGCGCCTCGTCCTCGCCTGACAGTAAGAGATCGAGTGGACGCGACCACAGAAACGCCGCCACCGTACCGGCGAAGGCGATGGGTGCGATGATGGCGAGCTGCCTCGGGCCGGCACCCGTGACGCTGCCGAGGGCGAACGAAATGACTGCGCGGCCGAGCTCCCAGCTCTCTTGTGCGAGGCTGGTGACGAAAGAGCCGAGGCCCAAGAACAGCGACGAGAGCAAGAAGCCCGAGAGCAGTAAGACGGCCCCGTCGTTGGCGCGCCGAGCTATCGCGAGCAGCACCGACAGCGCTAGCAACGACCCCACCAGACAGCCTGCTGGGACGAGCAGCTCGGGCAACAGACCGGTCGCCAGAGGCACCGTCAGGCTCGCTTGAAACGCCAGGAGGGAGAGCTTGCCCATGAAGCTGGCGCCGGCCGTCGTGCCGAGTACGTCTGGGCTGGCGAGTGGATTTCGGAAAAGTCCCTGTGCGATCACGCCCGCCACGGCCAGCGCAGAGCCCGCAAGGTAAGCCACCAGACCACGCGTGGCACGCAGTGCCAAGACAACGTCGTGGAGCTCGGCATCCGCCAGGTCGGACGCGCCCGCGAGTAGATTGAGACCAAAGATCCCCACGCTGACGAGCGCCAGCGCCGGCAGCACCAAACTCGCACGCATACGCGCGGTCGTATCACGTCGGGTCAGCCGAGGTGCATTCGCGGACAATACGAGGGGGCACGCGCGCGAAACTTTCGCCCGTTGCGCGACGGCAAATGGTGCTATCCCGGTCCGGTCACGGGGACGTCGTGCGTCCCGGGTCGAACGAACAAGGAGACGGGCGATGGCGAAGTTCTTGAGCGACGAGTGGTTTGCAAAGGTGAAAGAGCTGACCGAGGACGCGGGCGAGCTCAACATCCCCGGCCCGCTGAAAGATCTCACGATCAACCTCAACGTCACGCTGGCCGACAACAGCGTCAAGAACGTGCACCTTGCCGGTGGACAGTTCGCGCAGGGCACCAAGGCCGGCGCACCGGTGACCGTCTCGCTGCCTGCCGACGTCGCAAAAAAGATCTTCATCGACATGGATCAGCAGGCGGGCATGCAGGCGTTCATGAGTGGTCAGATGCGCGTCGAGGGCGACGTCACCAAGCTGATGGTCCTGCAGACCGTGCAGCCCAGCCCCGACCTGAAGGACCTGCTCGAAGACGTGAAGGACGTCACCGAGTGATGGCACTCGGTGCCATTTTGGCACCGAGTCCCCCTGCCCCTCGTGTCGGCTTCGTCGACAGTAGATCGCGGCGCGTGGTCGCGTGCACTCGGCATCTCTCGAGGCGCGCTCGACGTCTATCTCGCCGCCGACGTCGTCGACCTGCACATCGACAGCTTCATCTGGCACCGGTTGCTCGGCTACCAGCTGCACACGCGTCATGGGCGCGGGCTCTTGGCTGGCTGCTTTTATAGCCAGAGCGACGTACCGCGCCTCGTTGCTGCACAGGTGGCAGGTGCAGTCTGGGTGGTCACCACCAACCCGCTGCGCAGCGCGCGCGGTCGACGCGACGCGCTGCTGGCAAACTTCGCTGCGCTGCGTGCAGCGCTGGTGGAGCCCGTCGAAACGCGCGGCCTTTCGGCACACGAGCCGCGTGTCGTGATCTGCGACTCGGCCCAGAGCTTCCGCGCTGCACGCGCGCGCGGGGCGCACGCCGCATTCTTGGCGATCCAGGGCGGCAACGCGCTCGAGCTCTCGCTCGACGACTTCGACCTGCCCGCGCTCTCGTCGCTCACGCTGGTCACCTTGCTGCACTTCACGCGCTCGCGCATCGGCGCGGCCGCGTTGCCGGGGCTGCTTTCGCGCGGTGGTCCGCAGCTGACACCGTTTGGCGCAGACTACGTTCGTAAGCTCAACGAGCGGCGCATCCTGGTCGACCTCGCGCACATCGGCCGGCGCGGTTTTTGGGACGCGCTCGCGGTGCACGACAAGAGTCAGCCGCTCACGGTGTCCCACGCGGCCTGCGACGCGGTGTTTCGCCACTTTCGCAACGTCGACGACGCGCAGATCAAGGCCGTCGCAGCCACAGGCGGTGTGGTGGGCATCATCTTCAACACGGCGTTCTTGGGCGGCTCTCTGTTTCGTGGGCAGGCCGAGCGCATCGTCGACCACATCCAACACGTCGTGCAGCTGGTCGGGGCCGATCACTGCGCGTTGGGCAGCGACTTCGACGGCGCCATCGTGCCCCCCCGCGACCTACGCTCGGTGAGCGAGCTGCCGCGTCTGGCCGAGCTGATGCTTCGGCGCGGACTGTCCGAGTCCGACGTGCACAAGGTGCTGGGCGGCAGCTTCTTGCGCGCCCTCGCGTTGCTCCGCGGCTAGAGCGGCAAGACCTGCGTCGGCAGATACTTGCGTGTGGTCTCCCCCGTGCCCAGCTGGCCGGCCGCGTTCTCGCCCCAGCACCAGGGCCCCTCTGCATCGAACGCGCAGGTGTGGAACTGCCCGACGGCGAACGACTTCCAGCGAAACTCGGGGCCCACACGCGTGGGCATGGCCCGCGGCATCGAGTCCCCGAGGCCGAGCTGGCCTTCTTCGTTGCGGCCCCAGCACAGCAGCGTGCCGCCCTTTTTGAGCGCGCAGGTGTGAAACCAGTTGGCCGCGACTTCGACGTGGTCTGCGCTGTCGCCCACCGACGTGGGTGCGCGCACGATGGGCGCGTCGGTCGAGAGGCCGAGCAGCCCATCGCGGTTTTCGCCCCAGCACAGCAGCTTGCCGTCGGCGTCGATGGCGCAGGTGTGGCGCTGGCCCGCCCCCACGCGAACGAACTCGGTGCCGGGCGCGACCTCGCTGGGCACCCGCAGCTGCGCCGCGGTGTCGCGCACGCCGAGCTGGCCGGTGCTGTTGCGGCCCCAGCAAAACAGCGCGCCGTCACTGATGCCGCACACGTGTCCCTGCCCCACGCTCACATGCGAGTAGAGGCGCTCGGGGTCGACGCGCAGGGCGATCGCCGAGTCTGGCTTGGTGCCGGGGAGCTCGGTTGGTGGGTCGTTCTGCCCGAGCTTGCCCTCTTTGTTCTCGCCCCAGCAGTACAGCTCGCCGCGCTGCGCAATGGCGCACGTGTTGAAGCCGCCACACGCGACCTTGCGGTAGCGGCGCGCGCTCAGCTCGGTGGGCTGCTCGCGCGGCTGGAAGTCGCCGACACCCAGCTCCCCGCGAGCGTTGTTGCCCCAGCAGGAGAGGGTGCCGTCGGTACGCAGCGCGCAGCTGTGGCGCTCGCCGGCGCACACGTCGACGTAGCTGCCATCGGCAATCTTTTGGGGGCGCGGCTGGGGTGCCGCGCCGAGCACGCCGACGCCGCCCTGCGTGTCGTCGCCCCAGCACGTGAGCTCACCGTCGACGACCGCGCACGTCTGGGCAAACGCCGTGATGGCGCGCGCACCGCTGCGAGGCGAGCCCGCGTCGACCGCGGCATCGTTGGGGGCGGGGTCGACGCGTGCGTCGCGTAGCAGCTCACCGGCATCACGCGGAGGCAGCTGCGCGTCGCGGCCCGCCTCGCCCGCGTCGTTCGTGGGCGTGCCGGCGTCGGCCTCGGCGTCGACCTCGACCTGCGCGTCGTTCGACGGGGGAGGGTCGACCACGGCGCGCGGCGTGAGCACCTGGAGCTCGCTGCTGCAGCCGATGGCCGCCAACAAAGCGGTAGAGAGGAGTGCGCGTGTCATAGGTCGAAGCCCAGTCCCACGTTGGCTGACAGCAAGAGTCCGGTCACGCCCATCACGGTGTCGAGACCGTTGGTAGCCTTTGCGCCCCGCAGCACCGCGCCCACGCCGAGCTCGGCAAACAGGGTGAGCGTGGCAGTCAGACGCGCGCCGAGCTGTCCGAGCAGAGAGGTGTCGACCACCATCCCGAGCTCGCTGCCTGCGCGTGCCATCTCCGGATGGAGGCCGCGAAACGAGAGCAGCGAGACCCCGGCGCGTGCACCTACGCAGCCGTGCGCGGGCTTGTCTTGTCGCGAGCAGACGCCTGCGGTCAGCGTGGAGCGAAAGCCCGCGGCAATGACCTCGCCCAGTCTGCTGTCTGCGGGCAATGCGCCCACGGCCGCCACGCTGAGCTCGAACCAGCCGAGACCCCACGGGCGCACTGCCGAGCGCGCCCCGAGTGAGAACGCCTCGAAGTTGTGTTGCGTGTGCAGGTAGCCGAGGTCGACGCCGAGTTGATAACGAGTGGGTTGCCGCGCCCGCGCCCGGGCGCTGATCGTGCCCCGGCGAGTCGGCACGTAGCCATCTCCTGTCTCGTCTTCTTCTTCGTCTTCGCGGTCGTCGTCGCCGCGTGCCTCATCGCCTTGTTTGGCCCGCCGACGTGTCAGGGTCAGCTCGGCCCAGCTCGCGCGGAGCAGCTCGTCGATGGCGATGGCGATGGCCAGGGCGCGGCCGTTGGCAGGGATGCCGCGCAGCGAGAGGTCGCGCCCCACGCGCTTGTGTGTGACGCGGTCGTCGAGCTCGATGATCGCCACGTCGTCGCGCCCCTCGACCCGCACCAGCGCCGCCGGGTCGCGCTCGGCCACCGCCGGGTCGCACACGTCGAGTCCGCGGTGCCGCAGCTCCGTCGCAAAGTCGGTGCGCACCTCGGCGGCCAGGGCCGGCGCGAGGTTGGTGCTCTCGAGCGCGATGAACCGGTCGGCCACACAAGGGTCGGCGGGGGATGCAGGCGACACGGGGGCCGTTCCTTGCGCGCGCGTGGGCGACGCTGCCGGCAACCACGCCATGGCGAGCGCCGTGAACGCAACACAGCTGCCACGGCGCACGCGCCGCAGACGCACAGTCATACGCAGAGACGTCTTGAGCGTCTCGCGATCACGTCAGTTGCCGCCGCACCGTTCGGCCACATGCTGTGCATGCACCCCTTCAGGATAGCGTGCAAGGTAGCGTGCACGGGCGCGATTGCAGCCGCCAAGATCACCGCGTGCTTCTTCGGCCAGGACCAGGCGTGCCAGCGCGTCTTCGGCAAAGGCCCCGCGAGCATCGAGCTTGAGTGCCTTTTCGAGGGCTTGGACCGCACCGCGCACGTCGCGCAGCGAGTCCATGCGCAGCCGACCGAGCTCGAACGCCGCCAGCGAGGCGCGGCGATCTTTGGGGTAGCGGCGAACCAGGTCGGCGTAGAGCTCGGCCGCGTCGTCGAGCCGACCTGCGCGGCGCGCGAGGTTGGCGTTGTCGAGCAGCTCGCCCGCGTCGGCCGCAGCTTCGCGTGCACGACGACGCCGTCGTGCACGCTGTGCATCGCGCCGGTGCGCGTTGTCGTGATCTTCGTCGAGCTCGTCCTGCTCATCGGTATCGACTGCGTCGGCTGTGGGCTCGGGTGTGCCGTCGAGATCGGACTCGTCGGCGAGGCCCTCGACCTCGTCGCTGGGCAGGGCCTGCTGCGTGCTGGCCTCGTCGCTCGCGGCGTCTCCCGGTGCGGGCGACACGGCTGTGCCCACCTCGGCGCTCGGCTCGTCGCTGCTGGTCCCGTCGTGCGAGACCACCGTGGACCAGTCTTCGCCAGCGTGCAGCGAGATGACCTGACCATCTTCGCGATGCACCTCGACCGTGCCCTCTTCGACCGCCACCTGCACGCGGTCGCCGGCGCTGCCGCCCTTTTTATTGGGGGCCAGGGATTGCCGGACCACGCGGAACTGCGTGCCGGTGACCACCACCTCGACCTTGCCGAGGTTGACGCTGAACCGACGCGTGCGCTTTTTGCTGACCTGGAAGCGAGCGCTGCCGTGACCCAGACGTACCTGGACCGCGCGCGACGAGCTGTGCAGCAGCTTGACCTCGGAGCGAGGCTCGACCTGGATGTGGGTGCCCTCGGCCAGGGTCATCTCGATGGGCGAGTCGTCGCTCGCGACGACGGCGCCTTCCCACACGGACTCGTTGCTGGTGCGCGTCTCGTGCGGCCAGAGCACCACCGCCAACGCGCACGCCGCGACCAGGATGCCCAATGCGGGGATGGTGGCGCTCAGACGCTTACGCTCGCCGAAACGACGCTCGGCGATGTTGGCCCACTGCGCGTCGAGCCGGCTCTTGCTCAGCTCGGGCACCGCGAACTCTGCGTATTTGGTCGGCTCACTCATAGAGCCTCCTCGCGGGCGGCCGTGTGCAGGACACGCTCGGCGGACTGAATGCGCCGCTTGATCGTCGACAGCGATATCCCCATGGTCTCGGCGGCCTCGGGCAAGCTCATGCCCTCGACGCGGTGCAGCACGAGCGCGGTGCGCGCCTCGTGGTGCATGCCGTGGAGCGAGGCGTAGATACGAGAGAGGTCGGCGCGCACGTCGGGCGGCGCATCGCGAGAGAGGATGGTGTCGGCGTCGATGGGCGTGGCGCGACGCAGGCCGAGGCGGTTGAGCAACGAACGCTTGCGCAGACGTTTCCCCGCCGTGCGAACGACGATGGAACCGAGCCACGAAGCAAACGCCTGCGGGTTGTCGAGCCGCTCCAGGTTGCGCAGTGCTTCGAGGAAGCTGTCCTGTACCAAGTCGTCCACGTCGCCATCCCGGCCCATGATGCGAAAAGCGAGACCGTTCACCATGCGTGAGTAGCGCCGGAACAGCGCCTCTTGAGCCCAAGACTCCCCTGCTCTTGCCGCTACAACCAAAGCCGCGTCGGTCGGACCTTGGCTGCTGCCGGGTACACTCTTGAGCGCTCTCACCACCGTGTGTTTGTACCTCTGGTGGCCTCGGTCGGTCCACGGATCGAGTCCGGTTTTTACGCGAAGCTCACAACTTCTTTTTGGGAGCTCAGGTTTGGTCGCTTTGGCGCCGTGCGGGGAACTCGTGCGCGAAGCTCTGGCGCACTACGTCCGGCTGTGCGGGCGCCGACGTATGCGCCTCCCGACTCACCGCGGCTTCGACTGCGAAAGCTCCAAGTCACAGTTCAGCTCGTCGCACAGGCGCTCGAGATCGCCGCGAACGGTGCGAATGGACACAGACGAGGGCACCGTCAACAACAGCTCCATGCTGAACAGCGGTGCGCCGGTCTCGGGCCGGGGCTGCGAGCGCGTGGTCAGCTCTTCGACGTTGATGCCATGACGATGAAGCAGGTCGGTGATGCGATGCACCAGGCCCGGCTGGTCCATGGCGTAGGTATTGAGTCGGTAGGGCAGACCGACGGTGGTGGGCTTGGAAGACGTGGGCTCGCTGCCGCGATAGCTCAGGGTGAGCCCGAGCTCGGGTGCGAGCGCGTCGAGCCTGGCTTTGGCGTGCTCGACCCCAGCGTCCGGCAGCTCGGCGAGCAAGATGATGGCGAACTGCCCGCGCAAGTTGACCATGCGCGAGTCGGCGACGTTGGCCGACGCTTCGAACAGGGCGGCCGTCAGCTTTCCAATCAGGCCGGGGCGATCGGGACCGACAGCGGTAATCACGAGCTCTAGCATTTAGTCTTTCCTCTCGTCACTTCGCTCGCGCGCGGGGGAAGACCCCGCCGCTTCGACGTCGTGGGCGGGTAGGAGCCCGCGTTCGAGCCAGTCTGCCACCGGAAAGCGCCGCTGATCGCGCTCGGCGATGCGGGCGAGCGGCGTCCACGACTGATCGGCCTCGAGCCGGTAGCTGCCCACGAAGGGATGGGGCGGCTGACCCGCCCAGTCGGTAGGCGCGAGCAGCGACCAGTAGCGCTGGCCCTCGAGCCGCTCGTACAGGTGGTAGGTCTTGCCGGGGTGACGTTGGAAGCGTGCCTCGGCGCGGTGCAGGGCGACGTTCTCGCGCGCCTCGACCAGCACCCGCTCGGCTTGCTCGCGCAGCGCGCGCATCTGCGCGGCGATCTGCTCGAGCTTGGCCTCGCTGGTGGAAGCAATCCACTGGTCCGCGCGTTCGATCTCGCGGGCCGCGTCGACCAACGACACCGGGCCAGACAGGCGACTGACGGGGTAAGGCGACGCACGGTCAGGAACGCGCTGACGTAGCTCTGGGCCAGCGGGCGCTGGGGGCTGTTGTGCAGGGGCCGTCGGGCGCCCGTCGTCCGCCTGTCGGTCGTCGCTCATCGTGCCGAAAAACTAGCAGTCTCGGGGTGCCATGTCGCTCCCGCCCGAGAGCTTGCGAACACCCTGGGGGCGCTTAAGTTGGCGCGCATGTATTTCGATCCGCTGTATCTCGTGTTTCTGGCGCCTGGTCTGCTGCTGAGCCTGTGGGCCAGCTACAAGGTCAAGTCGACCTTCAAGCACTACAGCGAAGTGCCGGCCGCAAGTGGCATGTCGGGCGCGCAAGCCGCTGCGGAGCTGATGCGCCGCAAGGGCATCCGCGACGTCACCGTCGAAGAGGTAGCCGGCTTTTTGTCGGACCACTACGACCCGTCGGCCAAGGTGCTGCGCCTGTCGCCCCACGTGTACCGCGGCCGCTCGCTGGCTGCACTCGGTGTCGCAGCCCACGAGGCGGGTCACGCCATCCAGCACGCGACCGGCTACGGGCCGCTCAAGTTCCGCTCGTGGGTGGTCAAGCCCGCCCAGATCGGCTCCAACATCGGCGGCATGTTGTGCGCCGTCGGCATCGGGCTGGCGTCGACCAAGATGGTGTGGGCCGGCGTGGTGCTGTTCAGCGCGTTCGTCGTCTTCACGCTGGTGACCCTGCCGGTGGAGTTCAACGCCAGTAGCCGCGCGGTCGCCGTGTTGGAGCAGGAGGGCATGATCTCGCGCAGCGAGGTGGACGGGACCCGGGCCGTCCTCAACGCCGCGGCGATGACCTACGTGGCGGGAGCCATCGGGGCCATCATGCAGCTGCTGTACTTCTTGATGCGCGCCGGTCTACTGGGCGGCCGCGACGAGGACTAAGCGAGGTTCTCGCTCTCGCTCTCGCTCTCGCTCCGGCTCCGGGTCGTACGCGTGCCCGTGCCCGGCTAGGCCTTCTTCGCCCTGACCGGCGCGAGCGGGACCTCGAGGCCCTCGAACGCTGCGCGGCTGTTGGGGAACAGCTTTTTGGTGCGCTCGACCTTGTCGGCCACGTCGCGGTCGGTCTGATCGGGGTCGTGATGATAAAGGAGGAGCTCTCCCACGCCAGCGTCGCGTGCGAAGGCGGCGCCCACCTCGAAGGTGGAGTGGCCCCAGCCCACGCGTGACACGCCGTCCTTTTTGCCCTGGTACTCCTCGGGCGTGTACATGCAGTCGTAGATGAGGACGTCGGCGCCGCGCGCGATGTCGAGCAGGCCAGGAGGCTGGACGCCGCTCTCGGGCTCGTGGTCGGTCATGTACACGACGGAGCGTCCGGCGTGCTCGACGCGGTAGGCGAGCACGCCGCCCGGATGGTTGCCGGCTGCGCAGCTGACGCGGGTGTCGGGCGAGACCTCGACCACATCGCCAGCGTTGAGGTCGTGGAACAGCAGCGTGGCGGGCAGCTGCTCGAGCCGCACCGGGAAGCTAGGGCTCTCCATCTGCCCCACCATCGCGCTCTCGACACGCCCGGCCACCTGCGCTCCGCCGTACATGTGGATAGTGTTGCCCGGGACGAAGGCCGGCCCGAAGAACGGGAAGCCCTGGATGTGATCCCAGTGCATGTGGCTGAAGAACAAGTGCAGCGTGAGCGGCATGTGCGGGACGAGCGACTTGCCGAGCAAGCGCAGACCCGTACCGCCGTCGAACACGAGCAGCTGCTTGCCGCACCGCACCTCGACGCAGCTCGTGTTGCCTCCGATGGCGCAGGTGTGCTCGCCCGGAACCGGCACACTGCCTCGCACGCCCCAAAACTTGACGCGGATCCCGGCCAACTAAGCCTCCCAAACGGCCCTGCCCAAACTCACGGTACAGGGGTATCTAGGCCTCCGTCAAACGAACGCTCGGCCACATGCCCCCAGCGTGTCCCTTGGCGATTGGCGCTCACGCCTGCAGCCCGCCATGTAGAGCACCACACCCCCGTGCGTAGTGAGAAGTCTCCACTAAGCGCTCGCACGCGCCAGTGCGTGCTTCGAGGTGCGACCCGCGAGTACGGCTTCATGGTCACGCTTTGTGCTGGGCGATGCATTGCTCGAGTGCGACCAGGCGTCCCTCGTCCATGGCCAGAAACTCGAGCCCGGCCTCGAAGCGTGTGTCTTGTTGCGAGAGCTCGCGTACCCACGCGACGCGCACGTCGATGGTGAGCGACTCCCCCTCGGGCAAGAACAGCTCGATCTCGAGCCGGGTGCCCAGCTCGAGCGGGTCGTCGGTGTAGACGCGTATGCCCCCCCGGCTGACGTCTTGCGCGGGCTTGCGCGGACTCAGCAGACGCGCGGGCCGGTAGTACACCGGCACGTTGAGACGTGGGAAGCGCCGACGATCGTCTCCTGCCATGGAGGCACTATAGCTTGCGGTCCGGCAGGTGATGGTCAGCCCGCGGTGTTTCGTCAGCTCCAGTCGGGCGGCAAACGAAGCAAGGCCTCGATGCTTGCTGCATCGACCGGCGGCGAGAACAAGAAGCCCTGCCCCTCGGCACAACCGAGCTCGATCAGGCGCGCCAGCTGCTCGCGGGTCTCGATGCCCTCGGCGACCACGCTGAGCCCCAGCGTGCTGGCCAGGGAAAGGATGGTGCGCACGATCTCCCCGCGCCCGCTGTGCGGGTCGGTCAGGTTGCGCACGAAAGAGATGTCGATCTTGAGGCTGTCGACGCGAAACCTGTGCAGGTAGCTGAGCGACGAGTAGCCGGTGCCGAAGTCGTCCATACACACGCGGATGCCGCGGCCGCGCAGCGCGTTGAGGAGGCGTTCTCCCTTCTCGGACTCCTCCATGATCACCGACTCGGTGATCTCGATGGTGAGCAGCTCGGGCGGCAGTTGGCTCAGCGCCAGCGCCTGGTCGACGCGCTCGAGCAGACAGGGGTCTTGCTGCATCTGCCGCACCGACATGTTCACGTGCATGGCGAGCGGCCCGCGCTCTGGAAAGAGACGCGCGAGGCGGCTTGCTTGCTTTGTCGCCTCGGTGAGCACCCAGGCTCCGATCTCGCCGATCAGGCCCGTCTCTTCGGCGAGCGGAATGAAGCGGATGGGCGCCACGTAGCCGAGCGACGGGTGGCGCCAGCGCGCCAGCGCCTCGAAGCCGAGCACAGCGCGCGTCTTCAGCTCGATGATGGGCTGGTAGTAGACCATCAGCTCGCCGCGCTCGATGGCCGAGCGCAGGGCGCTCTCGAGCTGCAGCCGCTCGACGGCGCGATCGTGCATGCGTGCATCGAAGGTCACGAGCTGGCCGCTGCCCAACGACTTGGCTTCGTACATCGCCGTGTCGGCGTCGCGCAGCAGCTCGTGCGGCTCGCGGATGCTGCCGTCGCCGATGGCGATGCCGATGCTGGCGCTGGCCATCACGTCGTGTCCGCTGAGCGGCAGTGGCACGGCCAGCGCGCGTTGGATGCGCTCGGCCACGCTGCGGGCGTCGTCGAGGCCGCTCACGTCCTCGAGCAGCAGCATGAACTCGTCGCCGCCCAGGCGCGCCACCGTGTCGCCGGGTCGCAGGCAACTCTCGAGACGCTGCCCCACCGACACCAACAGCTCGTCGCCTGCGACGTGGCCCAAGCTGTCGTTGACCAGCTTGAAGCGGTCGAGGTCGAGCAAGACGATCGCAAACCTGTGCTCTTCGTTGCGGCGCGCGCGCGCGAGCGCATGGGTGAGCCGGTCCATGAACAGCGCGCGGTTGGGCAGGCCCGTGAGCGGATCGTGAAAGGCGTGGTGGCGCAGCTGGTCTTCGGAGCGCTTCTGATCTTGGATGTCGCTCAGCCAGCCGGCGATACGCTCGGGTTTGCGGGCTCCGTGAGAAGCCGCCATGCCGCGTGCGAACACCCAGCGCCACGAGCCATCTTTGCGACGAATGCGGTGCTCGTTGGCAAAGCGCACTTGCGGAGACCCGAGGTGTGCCTCGATGTCGGCGCGCAGGCTGGGCAGGTCTTCGGGATGGACACGCGCGAACCACTCGTCGGGCGTATCGCCCAGCTCGTCTGCGCTCAAGCCGAGCAGGCTGGCGAAGGGGGCTGAGTAGTAGACGCGCTGGGTACGCAGGTTCCAGTCGAAGAGGCCGTCCCCGGAGCCCGCCGCCGCCAGCTCGTAGCGCTCGCTTTCGCGACGTTTGTCCGCGATGTCTCGCACCACACGGCGCGCTGCGTAGGCGACGGCGCCAGAGGCCGCGAGCAGCGGCAGCGGCGCGATGAGAGCCAGTGCGCTGCCGGCAGGCGTGCTGCCGTGCTGGAGCCAGCCGACCAGCAGGCTGAGCAGGTACACGTTGCACACGCCGGCCGTGACCAGCAGCGCGCGAGGCACACGAACAGGAGCCATCACATCCGCGATGGTATCGCAATGCGCTACACAGAGGCGCGATGAACAAGCGAGACATCACGGTGCGCACCGCCCCGGCCACGCGCAAGAAGGCCGAGCGCATTCGCCAGCAGCTGGCCGAGCTGTACCCCGCGCCGCCCATCCCCCTCGATCATCGCGACCCGTTCACGCTGCTGATCGCGGTGCTGATGTCGGCCCAGACGACCGATGCGCGCGTCAACATGGTGACGCCCGCGCTGTTCGCCAAGGCGCCCGATGCGCGTGCGATGGCCGCCCTGCCGGAGTCGGAGATCTTGTCCTTCATTCGCACGGTGGGCCTCGCGCCCACCAAGGCCCGCAACATCTCCGCGCTGTCGGGCATGCTGATGGACAAGTACGTCGGCGAGGTCCCGCGCGACATGGCGCTGCTCGAAGAGCTCCCCGGCGTCGGGCACAAGACGGCCAGCGTGGTGATGGCGCAGGCGTTCGGAGTGCCTGCCTTTCCGGTCGATACGCACATCCACCGCTTGGCGGCGCGCTGGGGGTTATCGGACGGTTCCAACGTGGTGCGCACCGAAGAAGACCTCAAACGACTGTACGCGCCCGAGCACTGGAACCCACTCCACCTGCAGATCATCTACTTTGGTCGCGAGCACTGCCCTGCGCTGCGTCACGACCAGGGCATGTGTCCGATCTGCTCCTGGGCCGCGCCCTCGGCCAAGTCCAAGCCTCGCCCGCGAAGTCGAAGCGCGCCCTCGGGCGCGCGAGCGAAGAAAGGCTCGGTTGCGAGCGCGCGCTGAGGCTGCGATACCTGCGGACAACCTCGAACACGGAGCGGACATGGGGACATTGAGTGACTCGCTGAGCGATCCCGCAAAGCGCAAGCAAGTGATCGAAGAGGCGCAGCGCACGGTCGACGCCGAGGTCTCCGAAAAGAGCGGGCTGAGCGGCATGGCGATCAAGGCGGCCTACTCGATGGCCAAGGGTGTCGCGCCCGGCATCATCACCAAGGTCCTCGACGTGCTCGCGCCCGAGTTCCTCGATGCGCTGCAGCCGTACTACGACGAGGCCAAACAAAAGGGCGTCGACCTCAAGAGCATGCTCGCCAACCGCAGTGCCGAGGCGGCCAATGCGCTGCTCGCGATCACCGACAAGCGCGCCGCCTCCGAGTCGGGTGGCGTGCTCAAGAGCGGCTACCAAAAGCTGCGCCCCAGCGCGCAAAAGCACGTCGAGGCCGCGGTGCCACGGCTGGCCGATCTGATCACCAAGATCGCGAACTAACGCTCGCGCGCCGACCTGTGTGGAACGGGCGAGGCTCTACTCGTCCGACCACGTCAGCGTGTACGACAGCAGGCTGTTGTGCATCCAGGGCCGCTCCTCGAGCGCGAGCTTGGGGTCGACTGCGCCCGCCTCGAGCGCCAGCTCGAGCGTGAAGCCCATGATGGTGTGTCCGTGGCACGCGGACATGTCGGGGTAGGCGGTGATGCGCACGCGCACCCCGTGCGCATGGCCGCGCGCCGGGAGCGACGACACGTCGACCTGGCCAAAGTTGTACTGATCGTGCCAGCGCGTGGGGAACCGAGACAGCGTCTCGAGTGGGTCCCCCGGCACGACGAGCAGACCGGCGGCGTCGACGACGCGCGCCTTGCAATGGCTGCGACCCATCTGCTGGGCCGCCGCCTCGCTGCCGTCGTACACGAAGCGGTGCACCAGCTGCAGCAGGCTATCGAACACCTTGAGCGAGTACCACGTGCTGGGCGCGATGCGGCGGCCGAGCACGTCTTGCTCCCAGTCGGTCAGCTCTGGCAGGGGACGTACGCGGCGCTGCGACTTGAGCAGGCGCAGTACATTTGCGAGATTGGTTCCCCGGACCAGGCGCTCCTTCATGGAGCTGGCCTTATAACGTACACGAGACGTTCGCCAAGCCGGTGCGCGCCCACGCGCTTACTGGGCGTCGCGATAGCGGTGCGGCTGGAGGGCCGCGACCACCCGGTCGAGCTCGTCTTCGAGGTCGTCGAGCAGACGCTCGCAGCGCGAGAGCTCCCCCGCGTAGCCGTGCGTCTCGAGCTGCTTGCACACGCCCACCATCCGTCGCGCGCCAAAGTAGGCGGCCTGCGACTTGAGCTTGTGCGCAGCGCGCGCGAGCGACTGGGCATCGGCATCGGCGTAGGCGGCGCGCGCCGTCTTGTAGATGTCGGGCGTGAGCGTGAGGAACAGCTCGATGATGTCGTGCACGAAGCTGCGCGACGGGTCGTTTGCCGCAGTGTCGCCGAGCCGCGTGAGCTCGGTGAGGTCGATCGGCGACTCGACCGGCGAGAGGTTACGGACGCTGCGGGACGGACGCGGTTCGCTTGCCGACATGGCTAGAGCATAAAGGCATGGGGCGACCGAATGCGACGCTTTCGACAGTTGTGAAGCCGGGTAGGGCCGTGCCCGACAGGCGCTCAGCTGGAGGGACCCGCGTGTGCCGGCAGGTCGGGACCCAGCGGAAACCGCTGCTCGGCGAAGCCGTAGGCGTTGGGCGTGAGCTCGAGCACCGTGTGCAGCGGGATGCTCAGGTGCGGGATTTGTTCGGGTTCTCGCCCGGTGAGATAGCCGTAGATGGCGCGCAGGACGGCCTGGTGGCTGATCACCAAGATGGGCCCCTTCTGTCGCTCCAGCTCGAGCACCACGGGCTCGACGCGCTGGATGACGTCCATGTAGCTCTCTCCTTGCGGGTACCGATAACCCAGCTTGTCACGGGAGCGCGCACGCCACTCTTCCGGGTAGCGCTCTTTGATCTCCGGGTAGGTCAGGCCGTCGCACATCCCGGCCTCGACCTCGTTGAGCGCGCGCCACTGCAGGGTCTGCCGGCCCAGGATGGCGGCCGTCTCGTGCGTGCGCACCAGCGTGCTGGTCCACACCTCGACATCGCCTGCCGGGGCGATCCGGTCGTCGTAGAACTTTTGCAGGTTCTGCGCGTATTTGGTGCCCATGGCCGAGAGGTGCGTGTTGCCGCCGATGCGCCCGACCACGTTGTACTCGGCCTGGCCGTGGCGCGTGAGCCAGATGGGCCGCGACACATTGTGGATGTTGACCAAGAACGAGACGAGCCGCGAGGCCAGGTAGCCGTGGATACGGTTGACGTTCACCTGTCGGCCCACGTCGATGAGCTTGATGTAGCTGCCCTCGCTCTCGTCGACCGGCTCGTAGACGCGCGCGTAGTGCTCGATGCGCGCACGAAAGTCGGCCACCGCGAGGTCGGGGTCGATGCCCACGTAGTCGGGCGAGTCGAGCTTGGTGGCGCGCACGTTGGCCTCCACCGTGGCCTCGTCGCAGATGGACTCGATGAAGATCACGCGCACGTTCTCGCGCTCGCAGCGCTCTTGAATCAGCGCACGACGCTCGTGGGTGCTGTTGGTGGCGTCGTAGATGGCGACCTCGCCGCCCTGCGTGAACCACGACACCATGTCGTCGAGCGCCATCAGTGCCATCTGCGTTCGTTGGCGGACACCCTCCGGGTTCTCGGGGTCGAAGAAGGCGTGCGCCTGCAGGCTGCCGATGTGCTCGCGCCGGTAGTTGCCCACGTTGAACAGGCGCGTCTTGTGACCGAGCCAGTTGAGGTAGCGCATGATCTTGCGCGCCACGTAGGTCTTGCCGCGCGCGGGCAGGCCCACCATCACGAGCGCGTGGGTGGGATTGTCACCGTGTAGTACCGCCATGCGCCGGACTATAGTCGCTCGGCGCGGGTCGTGTACGGCGCTCAGAGCCCCGTGTGCGGAAGCTCGAGGCGCGCCAGGTGCTCGACGACCAGCTCGCCCATGCTGGTGCAGTGCGCAAAGGTGGTGGTGCCGTAGTGCTCGCCCATCTCTGCGGCGAGCTGCTCGACGTGCGCGCGCGGGGCGATGTCGTCGTGCGACATGACGTGCAGCACGTCGTCGAGGCGGGTGCTGGCCGACTTGACGCGGCGTCGGATCAGCGTGCGCTCTTCGAGCTGGTACTGGCGCACGGTCTCGCGCGACATGCATTTGATGCCCAAAAAGATGATGGGATTGTTCTGTTTGAAGTACTGCGGCAGGTACACCTGGCGCTTGCTCTCGTAGCTCTGCTGGTCGAAGTCGATGGCGCGGATGCGGTACGACGTCTCTTCGAAGTCGGGCGTGATGTCGATGACGAAGTTGGCCGAGTGCATGTCGCCGAGCAGGCGAACGAAGCAGCGCTCGTTGAACTTCACGAACTCCTTGGAGAGGCGCACCTCGTCGAGGTGGCGGTCGCGCAGGTAGCTCTTGATGAACATGTTGCCGGGGATGCCCGAGATGTGTTCTTCGATGAGCGTGTCGCGGTCGTACAAAAAGTTGATCTGGTTGGGCGACAAGATCTGCTCGAGCTCTAGCCCGTACAGGCGGGAGGCGTCGGCGCGCTTGACGTAGAAGTAGTCGAAGTTGTCGTTGAGCGCGTTCACGATACGCACTCGAAACGGCTGCGTATTGCCGTACGTGCACAGGTCGATGCGGTCGACGATCAGGTGGTCGAGCGCCTCCACGTCGCCGCCCGCCTTCATCTGTGCGTAGATCTGCAAGAGGCCCGCGCGCACGTCGGCCTGCTCTTGCGCCGAGTAGAGGACGTTGACCCACAACGTGTCGTTGCCGGCCTTGTCGTAGAGCGGGATGGCCTGCTCGTAGCGCAAGAGCTCGTCGTAACGAACCGGGAGCGCAACCTTGCGGTCGTAGTGCGCGAGGTACTCGGCAAACGGCTCGCTGACGGGGTAGATGCGCTTCTTTCGCGAGATCAGGTGGGGCATCGGCTCGTTTAGCGTAGCTGACCGACGGTCTGTGCAGCCACCCGCATCGCTTGGGCCTCAGAACTCGGCGGCGATGCTCAGCGCGGCGATGAACGAGCCGTCGGTCTGCTTGGCGCTGCTGCTGAAGCCGGATGGACCACGTGCGCTGCGCTCGATCTTCGTGTGGCGCAGCCACTGGTGGCCGAGCGTCAGGTCTGCTCGCAGAGCCACGTTGGCCAACTGAAAGGCCACGCCAGGTCCCGCGCCGACGAAGAATCCAGGAATGTGTGCGTTCACCGAGCAACTCACGCCGGCGGCCGCGTTTTGTTTGCAACGCTCGTGATTCGAGTCGTCGACGGCTTTGGCGTCGCGACCTGGTTTGAGGAACAGCAGCGCAGTCTGCAGGCGAAGCGGTAGCGCGAGCGAGTGACCGAGACCCAGCCGGTACTCGGCCGTCGCTGGCATCGAAAACAGGCGTCCTGCCTCGAATGGCAAGCTATCGGAGCCGAAGTCGTAGCTCGACTTGTTGAGCTGCACGTGCAGGCCGAGGCCCAGTCTCAGCTCCGGGAGGAGCGCAAACATCGCGTCGGCGCCGAGCATGGGCATGCTGCCCCGCGAGTAGTCCGATGAGGAGTCTTCGGGGGCTTTGCCGCACGCGGCGCCCTTGCAGTCGGCCTTGATCTTGACGGTCCCCGAGCCGGGCATGACCAAGCTGAAGCGCGGCACGACAAAGAACCACGGAACGTTGGCCGCCGGCGGGGACTGATCGGCCAAGTCGGCCCACGTCGCAGTGGTGGTGGCGTTCGTGGTGGGCTGCGTCTCGGGGGTCAGCGCGACGTGCAGTGTCTGCTCCTCTCCCCCGCGGCCCTTGAGCACACGCGTCTCGGTCACGTAGCCCGGTGCTCGAAACAGCAAGTTGTGATCTCCGACCTCGAGCAGCAGCGTTCCATCGTCGTTCAAGAACTCTGCCGGCGTGCCGTCGACGGTCACCCGTGTCGAGCTGGGCTCGACGGTCAGGACGAGGCGTACGGTGAAGCCGCGCGCGCGCGCCAGCAGCTCTGCGGTCTCGCTGCGCAGCGCCGGCGTCAGAGGTTCCACGCTGGAGGTCAGCGCTTGCTGCAGCAGCGTCGCGCTATCGCGGTAGTTGCGCAGCTCGAACTCGACCATGCCGAGGCTGCGCAGCACGCGGGCGTTGCTGTGCAGCGCCTCCGCGCGGAGAAACAGCGCGCGCGCCTCGGGGAAGTTTTTGGCTTCGTACTCGCTGAGAGCCTGATCGATCAACGAGTCGTAGGCGGAGGGCGCGGCGGCCTCCTCTGCGTGCACGGTGGCAGCAACCAGCGCGCTTGGGCCGCACAGGCTCCACGACAGCGCCCAGCGCGACAGCGGACTTCGGACCCACGCACACACAGACCGGCTCGACATGTTCTTCTCCTCGTGGCGCACCGATGGGCGCAGCACGGGGCAAGGACGGCAGCCGACCTGCGACCGTCAGAAAGACCGCACGCGTTTTTTGTTCGTCGGTCGTCTGACAGTCGAGTGGCTTGTGCCGTCCTGGCAAAGCGGAAGTCGAGCAGCGCTTGGCGCGGAGGTCTTGGGCATGAGTGACGCACATCCACAACTCGGCAGCTTGTTGGCAGGCCGCTATCGTCTGCTGCGTATCCTCGGCGAGGGCGGCATGGGCGTCGTGTTCGAGGCGCAACACACGCTGACCGAGAAGCGTGTGGCCCTCAAGTGGCTGCACGACAGGGTGGCCAACCATCCCGAAGCGCGTGCACGGCTGATGCGCGAGGCGTTGATCACCGGTCGGGTGTCCCATCCCAACGTCGTGCAGGTCCACGATGTGTTGACCGAGGGAGACGGGGTCTTTTTGGTGATGGAGCTCTTGCGAGGAGAGACGCTCGACAAGCTGCTCGACCGCGGCGGCACACCGCTGCACGAGCTGGTGGCACTCCTTTTACCCGCCATGCGCGGCGTCGCGGCTGCGCACCGGCAGGGCGTGGTGCACCGGGACATCCATCCTTCGAACGTGTTTTTGTCGCGCGACCCCGACGACGAGACGGTGGTGCCCAAGGTCGTCGACTTCGGAATCTCCAAGCTGTGCGATCCGACGTCGCCCTCGCTGACGCTCGTCGGGACTACGCTCGGGACGCCGCAGTACATGTCGTACGAGCAGCTGTGTAACGCGGGAGACGTCGACGCGCGCGCCGACGTGTACTCGTTCGGCGTGATTCTTTACCGTGCCGTCACGGGCAGGCCGCCCTTTGAGGGCAGCTCGTTCACCGACATCGCGATCAAGGTCGGCAGCGCCACGCCGCCCACTCCCAAGAGCCTGCGAGCCGACCTGCCCACCTCTCTCGAGCGGCTCATCCTGTGGGCGATGGCGCGCGATCGCGACCAGCGCATCGACAGCATGGAGACCTTCATTCGGGAGCTCGAGCCGTTCGCGTTTGCGCACTCGTTTCGCGCGGAGATGTCGGTCCCTGACAGGTCGGTGCCCAGCGTGCTCGCGCGGCCCCTCGCCACGCCCGCACCGACGGCTGCTGCACCCTCCGCCCGCCCGCCGCGACCCAAGTCGTCTCGCACGATGGTGTTGTCGGCCCTCGTGGTCGTCTCGTTGATTGGGGCGCTTCTCTGGTCGACGTGGGCCCGGGTCGCTGTGCCGCAGGCGACCGGCGTCCGTGCCCAGGCCACGCACGCGCGCTCCGTGCCGCCAGCGCCGCCCCAGGTCATCCCTTTGCCGGCGGTGACCGAGCTGGTGCCCATGGTCCTGCCTAGTCCGGCCCAGCTCGAGGCCGAGCCGGAACCAGGTCTCTTGCGCGGGGCCGAACCGCCCGCGGAGGCGAGCCCGCCCATCGCGACGGTTCCCTTCGTCGTCGATGCGTCCGTGGTTTCGGAGCCTGCGTCCAAGCCGGTCCTGCGTGTGGCCGACGCCTCGAAAAAGCCTCTCCCTCGCACGGAAGAGGCGCGCACGAGGCCCACCGAGCGTGTCCCTCGCGCAGGAACGCTGCGCCGCGAGGATTTCCCGGTCCGACGCTAGGGGCCGCCGACCGCGACTGCTGGCAACGGGCGCGCTGGCGCCCGAGATCTGCTAGCGTCCTCGTCTACGAGGAGAGACGTGTCGACCCCCGACCTCCAAGGTATCCTGCTCGACGGCCGTTATCGGCTGGGCAGTGAGCTCGGCCGCGGCGGCATGTCGGTGGTCTACGCAGGCGAAGACCTTCGTTTGCTGCGTTCGGTCGCCGTCAAGGTCATCCGCGGGGAGAGCTCGAGCAAGCTGGTCGAGCGCCTGTTCCGAGAGGCACGCGCGGCCGCACGCGCCGATCACCCGGCCATCGTCACGGTGTTCGGGTACGGCACCGACGAGGCGACCGGGCTCGCGTACCTGGTCCTCGAGCGGCTGCGTGGCAGCGACCTCGCCACCCGTATCGCAGAGCGCGGACCGCTGCCGCTCGAGCTGGTGGTGCGTGTCGGGGCAGAGGTCGCCGACGCGCTCGCTGCGGTCCACGCGACCCACGTCGTGCACAGAGACCTCAAGCCAGCCAACATCTTCCTCGCCACGCGCGGCATGCGCGTCGACGAGGTCAAGCTGCTCGACTTCGGCACCGCCAAGCAGCTCGACCTACAGACGCTCACCGACCCCGGCGACGTGATCGGCACGCTGGCGTACATGCCGCTCGAGCAGATGCGCGACTCGTTGAACGTCGAGGCGCGCGTCGATATCTACTCGCTCGGCGTGTCGTTGTACCAGAGCCTGACCGGCCAGCTGCCCTTCGAGGGCAGCAACGCCGCGGCGTTGGCGGTCAGCGTGATGCGTGGCGACCCCGGCGTCCCGCTGGCCAAAGCGCGCAGCGACGCGCCGCCCGCGTTGGTGGCCGTCGTCGAGCGCTGTATGCAGCGGCGGGCGGCCGACCGCTTTCAGACGGCCCGTGAGGTCTGCGATGCGCTGCTGGCGTGCAGGCTGTGACCCTTACTGCAGGCACTCCCTCCCACAGTTCTTGTCCCCGCACGCGTTGAAGTCGCGGAGCAGCGGCGCGAGCTTGGGAAAGCGGGTTGAGCACGAGGTCTGACAGCTGGCGGTGCCGTCGCAGTCGAGCACGCACTCCCACAGCGCTGCGCCGTCGTTCTGCAGGGCCCCGAGCTCCTGACAGCACGAGTCGTTGAAACAGAGACCGCACGAGCTCGCACCTTGGGGAGGCGGGCAGACGTACGAGCCTGTGCTGCCCGCGTCGCGTTTGCCCGCGTCGCGCACGCCTGCGTCGACGACCACCGGCGTGGGCTCTCCCATCGCGGGGTAGCTGTCCATGCACGCAGACAGCAGGGAGACCGCCGCCACTGCCGACACCCTGGCCATCGTCCACCGTGGCGGCTCTGCTGCGCCATCGACCGTCACCAAACGCTTCATGGTCTTCTCCTGTGCCTGGGGGAACCGAGGCAGAGGGCGACGGCTCACGGCCGCCCACGCACTCGTCAGGCAAGGACGGCAGGCACGGGGCAACCGTCAGATCGAGCGCGAACAAAAACGACGGGCCGCATCGGCCGCCAAGGAGACGACCCGTGCTCGGCCAGCGACGTCGTTAGTCTTCGGAGTCGTCGTCTTTGGAGTCGTCGTCTTTGGAGTCGTCGTGCTCGGAGTCTGGCTCGGGCTTGTCGACGAAGCGGTGCCGCAAGCGCCCATTCAGGCGCCGAATCATCTTCTGGGCGTCCTTGGCGGTGGGCAGCGAGAGCTGCGCGGCGATCTGCTCGAAGCTCAGATCTTCAGCGTAGTAGAGCCGGATGGCGCGCGCCTCGACCGCACCGAACTCGCGCTCGACGTGCTCGTAAATCTCGGCCACCGTCAGGCGCGCCGTCATGCCCAGCGTCTTCACGAAGGCGCGATCGAGACCGACGTCGTCGAGGCGGGCGGCCTGGGACTGCAGATCGCGTTTGCTGGGCTGCACGCGTGGCGCCTCGGTGGAGCTCACGGCGGGTCTGCGCCCGATCCGTTTTCGGATGTGCTCGAGGACGGTGTAGTCCACGGCTCCGTACAGCCAAGCGTCGAACGAGCTGGTGCGTCCGGACTCGGCCGGCGGTGCGCTGGCGAGGTAGCTCTTGAGGTTCTGATAGTCAGAACGAGAGAGTCGCTCGAAGGTGGACGTGACGACCTCGGCCACGTCGTCGGGCAGGGCGGCCAGGCCTTTGCTGCGCAGGGTGCGATGGCCGCGCGCCATCGCCAGCACGGTAGGCTGCGCGGCCGCCTGAAAGGCAGTCCAGGCCTCGACGTCGCCCGCGACGATGCGGGGAATCAGCTCGGCGTAGTCCGTCATGCGAGAGCGAACGTACTCGCGACGCTGGGACCGTCAACACGACACGCGCCGCCTGGGATCTGCGTCCCGCGCAGCGCGGCCGGCTCACCAGGTCGTGTAGGGCAGGGTCGCGCTGAGGGTGCGCGTCTGCTCCTTGGCCTCGAGCAGCTGCGAGATGGGGTCCCACTCGCCGCGCACCAGGGCGTCGCCCGCACTGGGCTTGATCTGACACTTGAAGACCATCGCCTCGGCGCGCACCTCGAGGTGCTCGACATCGACCGTGATCTCGAGCGCGGGGTTCTCTGCGACGGCGCGCCCGAGCGCCTCGATCTCGTCGTGGTGGAGGCTGACGCACGGGATGCCGAGCGTGGTGCTGTTGCCAAAAAAGATCTCGGCAAAGCTCTCGGCGACGATCGCGCGAAAGCCCGCCTTGTGAAAGGCCTGCGGCGCGTGCTCGCGCGAGCTCCCGCAGCCGAAGTTTTCATTGCCGAGCGCGATGGTGGCGCCCGAGAAGCGCGCGTCGTTGAGCGGGTGCAGCTTGGGCTTGTTGTCGCGGTCGAAGCGCGCGTCGTAGAACAACGCCTGACCGAGGCCATCGAAGGTGACGCTCACCAAAAAACGCGCCGGCACGATCTGGTCGGTGTCGATGTCGTTGCCCGGGATGTACACGCCGCGTCCGACGACTTGTTTGATCTCAGCGAGTGCCACGGTTCACCTCTTTTGACTCGACTTTTTGCTCGCGCGCGGAGGCACCGCGCCCTTCGACCAATCCAAACACTTCGCGCGCGTCGGCGAGCTGGCCCGCGATGGCTGCCGCGGCCACCATCACCGGACTCATCAAGATGGTGCGACCCTCGGGGCTACCCATCCGTCCCTTGAAGTTGCGGTTGCTCGAGCTCGCGCACAGCTGGTCGCCCACCAGCTTGTCCGGGTTCATGCCGAGACACATGGAGCAGCCGGGCTCACGCCACTCGAACCCCGCCTCGGTGAACACGTCGTGCAGGCCTTCGGCCTCGGCAGCGTCTTTGACCAGCTGCGAGCCCGGCACCACCAGCGCCTTGACGCCGCTGGCGACGTGTTTGCCGCGCACGTGTTTGGCGACCTCGCGCAGATCACTCAGGCGGCTGTTGGTGCAGCTGCCGATGAACGTGACGTCGACCTTCTGCCCCTTGATGGGCTGGCCCCCGGTCAGCTGCATGTACTTGAGTGCGTCGATGACGTTGGGGCGGTCGTGCTCGGGCACGGACTCGGGCGCGGGCACCACCTCGTCGATGGAGATGACCTGACCGGGATTGACGCCCCAGGTGAGGCTGGGCGCGATGTCGCTTGCTGCGATGCGCACGACGTCGTCGTACGCGGCGTCTGCGTCGGAGGCGATGGAGCGCCAGTAGGCGAGCGCGCGGTCCCAGTCGCCGTCTTTGGGCGCGTAGGGCCGACCCTTCAGGTAGGCGTACGTGGTCTCGTCCGGATTGACGTAGCCCACGCGTGCGCCGCCCTCGATGGACATGTTGCAGAGCGTCATGCGCTCTTCCATCGACATGTTCTCGATGGCGCTGCCCGCGAACTCGTACGCGAAGCCGGTGCCGCCGTTGACGCCGAGCACGCGGATGATGTGCAGGATCACGTCTTTGGCGTAGACGCCCACGCCGAGCCGTCCATCGACCTCGATGCGGCGCACCTTGAGCTTGGCCATGGCGAGCGTCTGTGTGCTGAGCACGTCGCGCACCTGACTGGTGCCGATGCCGAACGCGACCGCGCCGAGTGCGCCGTGCGTGGACGTGTGCGAGTCGCCGCAGACCACGGTCATACCGGGCTGGGTGAGGCCCTGCTCGGGACCGACCACGTGCACGATGCCCTGCTTGCCGCTGTTCTCGTGGAAAAAGCGGATGCCGAACTGTTTGCAGCTCTCGGTGAGGTGCACCGTCATCTGCTCGGCGAGGTTGTCGCGGAACGGGCGCAGCCGCGCGTTTTTGGCGGTGGGAATGATGTGATCGACGGTGGCGAAGGTGCGCTCGGGGAAGGCCACGCCGAGGTCGAGGTCCTTCATCATGCCGAACGCCTGCGGCGACGTGACCTCGTGGATGAGGTGCAGGCCGATGAAGAGCTGCGTGCGCCCATCCGGCAGCGTGCGCACCGTATGCGCGTCCCAGACCTTATGAAACAGGCTCTTTCCCATGGCTCTCTCACTCCTCACCAAAACAGAACCAGAACGTAGGACCGTCTGGGTTATTGATCCAATGAAACCTTTTTGTGTTATCGATGCACCGTGAGAATAAGTAAGTAATGCAGGCAGACCTGCGCGATATCCGGTACTTCGCCGCCGTCGTCGAGCACGGCTCGCTCACCCGCGCGGCCGCGCAGCTCAAGGTCTCGCAGCCCACCCTCACGCACGCCATCGCCCGGCTCGAGGACACGCTCGGCGGCCCCTTGTGGCGGCGCTCGCCCAACCGGCGCACCGGCGTGCTGCCCACCGAGCTAGGGCAACGCGTGCTCGAGCGCGGCGGACGCGCGCTGGCCGAGCTCGACGCACTCGGGCAAGACGCCGCGCACCTGCGTGGGCTCACCGCGGGCGAGCTACGCGTGGGCAGCGTGCAGTCGCTCGCGGGCACGCTGCTGCCGCGCTGGGTCGCGTCGTACCTCGCGCTGTATCCGGCCATCACGCTCGACCTGCCGCTGGTTACGTCGGAGACGGCAGACGGCCTCATCAAGAGCGGCAAGCTCGACGCCGCGTTGGTGGTGGGGCCGCCCCCCTCCGATCCCGCACTCAAGCGTGCGCGTTGTGGCGAGCAAGAGCTGCTGGCTGTGCTTCCGTCCGGACATCCGCTGGCCAAACGTAAGACACTCGCCATCGACGCACTGGCCAATGAGCCCTTCGTGCTGGTGCCCGCGGGGACGATCTTTGCGATCGCCATCGAAGAGGTGTGCCGCCGCGCGGGCTTCGCGCCGACGGTGCGCGCGCGCATCGCATCCATCAGTGGGCTGTGCTCGCTCGTGCGCGCAGGCGTGGGCGTCACCATCTTGCCGGAGGGCTCGGTCCCCAGTGGCGACGCCGCCTTGTCGCAGGTTCACTTCGAGCGTCCTCAGCCGCGTCGCGCGGTCCACCTGATCTGGCGCGCAGACGTGGCGCCAAGTCCCGCCCTGCGCGCATTCATCGAGGTGGGCAAAGACCTGGTTGCCGCCGAGTAGGATGCCGTAACGAATTCGCCTGCTGCCTCGACGACAGCCAATGCGCCGAGAGCTCCCATTCGGGAGTTGTCTTGTTTTCCGGCCATCGCCCCGCATATCGCGATGAGTTTCACGCATCGCGCCTCCACTTTGTCGAAGCAGTGGCGCGGGCCGCGTGGAAGGCTGAACATCGTCACAAGGGCGTCGACAGAGCTACGAGCGGACGCTGCACGAGCGGGTCCCGCAACATGAGGTGTGCGATCGAAGGAAGGAGGCCGGCGATGGGAGCTCGAGACCTTTTCAGCTCGCGCGTGGAAGCGCGCGCGGGCACCACTCACACGGAGGCGCCGAAGACGCGGGGGCAGGTCCCCAGGCCTTCTGTGTTGGTCTTGGCGGCGGCGCGGGTGCGGGGCGAGCCCGAGCCCACAACCGACTCTAGCGAAGGCGCGCAGGCAAGGTGTTGCTGCGGGGGCCTCATCTCCCGCGTCAGCAGCTTGCTCGCTGGTCGCGAGGCAGCCAGCTGCGAGCGCTGTCGGTTCTTCGGCCACTACAGCCAGTGACCGCTCAGTAAGCTCCGCGTCCGGTGAGCACCGCGGGGATCGTCTGCATCACGATGCGCAGCTCGTCGAGCGGGCGGGTGCTGTCGACGTACTGGAGATCGAGGGTGATCTGCTGCTCGAAGCTCAGGTCGCTGCGGCCACTGACCTGCCACAAGCACGTCAGGCCGGGGCGCACCTCGAGACGACGCAGCGCCCGGTTGTCGTAGCGAGCGACCTCGCGCCACACTGCCGGCCGCGGCCCGATCAGGGTCATGTCGCCGCGAAACACGTTGAACAGCTGCGGCAGCTCGTCGATGGAGAACTTGCGCAGCACCGCGCCCACCCGCGTGACGCGAGGGTCGCGCACCATCTTGAAACGCACTCCGTCGGTGGCCTGGGCGCACTGCTTGGACAGCTGGTCTTTGAGCGTGTCGGCGTCGACGACCATCGTGCGGAACTTGAACATCCAGAACCGGCGGCCGTGCTCGGCCAGGCGCTGCTGGGCAAAAAAGACCGGACCCTTACTGTCGACACGGATGGCGAGCGCCACCAGCGCGAACAGCGGCAACAGGCAGAGCAGACCCAGACCGGTGACCATCACGTCGAGGGTACGCCGCGCGCTGGGACCGAGCGCCCACGCGCGCACCGTCAGACGCACGCCCAGGCGCCGCACACGGCGCAAGACGCGTCCCATACGCGGAGCCACGTAGGCGACCTGAGCTCTCGCAGCGGCGGGCGGCTGATCCATTCGTGCTAGGAGCCCGTCGGGCTTTCGCCCTCGGGCTCCTATTTCAGCGAGGCCGAGACGCTTACCGAGG
>JBEGTL010000006.1:0-43882 GCA_041179425.1 Pseudomonadota bacterium
CACAGGCCTGGCTCGAGTGGCAACGCGACGTGTTGATGCGCGACCTAGCGGGCAAGGACGCTGGCAGCAGCGCGGCCGTAGACAGCGGCGCGGCCAGTCCGTCGCTGCCCGATGCGAGCGTCGATGCGGCTGCAGAGGCGCCTGATGACGCGGGTCAGGTCGATGACTCTCGAGCACAGCCAGTCGCCGCCAGCAGAGCGCACGACGGCTGCTCGGTGTCCCGGGACGGCGCTGACGCACATGGCGCCCGATCAAGATCGGCGGTGTGGCTCTTGCTGGGCTCGATCACGCTCGTGTTGCCGGCACGCAGACGGCGTCGCCAATGGCTCGGTCGCTCGCTACCGCCTGCGTGAGCACGTTCTGACGGCGCAGCTCGAAGCCCGCGAGGTGTCGTCCGTGCCGAGCGCAGCCGACGTTGCCTGCCGCCGCCCCTGCACTGTGGGACGACCTGCCTTCGAGTGGGACAGGGGTACGCGAACGCACGGCGCACCGGGCCATGCCCGAGCGCTGCGAACATGGTGCGGAGTCTACGCTTCCTTACCGTCTCGATCGCGGCTTAGACTTGGGCGTGTCCAAGGTCGCGCCCGAACGAGCGCTGAGTTTCGAGCTCAGGGTGCTCGACCATCAGCCCGGCGAGTTTGTGTTCTCGGTGTGGGGCAACGTCCTGTTTTTTTTCTGGGTGGCACCCGCGACGCCGAAGTCCATCGGCAGACTGGCCGAGTGTACCGAGCCGCTCTACGAGCAGAACCCGGGGGGCGTGTCCAACGTGCACGTGGTGGACTCCAGCACGGGTCTGCCCTCGCCCGAGGTGCGTGAGCTGCTGATCGGACTCATGCGTCGGCGCGCGAGCCGCCGCGCGTGTCTGGCGGTGGTGCCCATCGGGGCCGGCTTCTGGGCGAGCACGCTGCGCAGCTTTGCGACCGGCATCCGTCTATTGGCTCCTCGCTCTTTCGAGATGGGGATCCACACCTCGCTCGAAGAAGTCGCGGACTGGCTGCCTGGTCCCCACTTCGAGCGCACGGGCACACGTCTCGATCGCAACCGTTTGCTCGACGCACTACGCCGGACCGACGCGCTCAGCCACAGCGAAGTGGCACAGCCGTCACGGCACTAGTGTCACGGCACTCGGTACGCGCTCACTTCGTCACGGTCGAGCTGGTGATGGTCGGATCGGCCTTCGCCAGCACGAACATCCCGGGGAAGTTCTCGAACTTGGCGCTGGGGTTGTCGCGCAGCGTCGAGCTCTCGATGGTCAGCTGACCCGAGCGATCGTTGCTGACAAAAAAGATGGCGCCGCCGCCTTCATTGGCGTGGTTGTGCTCGATGGTGGTGCCACACAACGAGAGCTTGAAGGTGTTGCCGTCGTTGTAGATGGCGCCGCCGTTGCCACCGCCGGGCGTGCCTGCCTGCGCCGGGTTGGCGCCGCGGCCGATCGCCTGGTTGTCGCGGAAGCTGCTGTTGAGCACCGTGAATGACACGCCGATGCTGCTGAGCGCGCCGCCGTTGCTACACACGTTGCCGCTGCCGCTTTCGCCCCCGAACGTGCTGCCCACCACGTACACCGGCAAGCCGTTGTACTGCTGCATCGCGCGCACCGCGCCGCCGCCCACGTCGGGCCCAACGTCCGCGCACACGTTGTCGACGAAACGACTGTTGACGATCTTGAGCCGGCCGCCCGACGCGTAGATGGCCCCGCCGCTGCCCTCGGGTGTGTTCTTGGCGTTGCCGCCAGCGAAGCTCAGGTTCTGCACCGTGAGCTGGGGGAACTCTTGGTTGTCGCAGTGCGAGGTGGTCCAGACCTGCTTTTCGTCGCAGGTGCTCTGGTACAAGATGCGTGTCTTGTTGGCGCCGCTGAGCGTCACCAGGTTGCCGCCGTCGATCACGACCTTCTGCGACTTGTCGTTGAACACCTTGGCAGGCTGGTCGAGCGTGATGGTGACCGGACTCGCGCCGCAGGCGAACGTGATGATGCCGCCCTTGGCGACGGCCGCGACGAACGCTGCGCCCGTGCAGCTCGCCGGGGTCCCGTTGCCCACCACCGTGGTCGGAGACGAGACATCTTCGAGCGCAGCTTCTTTGGGGACGGTGCAGGTCCCGTCGGGGACGACGGGTGGGATGGGGTTGGTCGGCGTCGTGGTTGCGCCGTCGGCGATCGAGGTGCGACCCGCGTCGCCAAGGTAGGCGAGCGCGCCGGCGTCGGACTCGACATCGAGCACGCTGCCCTCACAGCCCCCTGCAAAGCTGCCCATCATGACTACCGTGCAGGCCCAAGTGCGCACAACCATGCTCATCGTCGGTGACCCCCGCGTGTCCATGGTGCAGCGAGCGGACGACCGATTGGACCTTACTGTCAGGCTCGGTCAGTGATCGCACCAACGGCCGGCCCCGCGTCGAATCGGGTCCGACCCTCCTCCAGGGTGAGACCCCGTGGACGGCCCAGAGGTGTCGGGATACAGACCGCGCACGATGCCGATCTCCTCGTCTGGTCCACACGTCGCGCTGTGCATCCTGGCGGCTGCCTTGAGCGCGGCCTGCGGTGACGATCCCACGCCCGGCCCGGTCGGCGTGCCCGTCTCCGACGCTGCGCTCCCGTCGGGGGCCTCCGCTGCGGACAGTGGCGCGACACAGGGAGACACCGGTGCCGCGAGCAAGCCCGACGCTGGCGCTGCCGGGCTCGACGCGACCGTGCCCGGTGCGACCGAGGCAGGTGCGCAGGTCGCGGACGCGACGATTCCTCCGGTCGACGGCGGAACCGATGCGGGGCCCACAGACGCCGGCGCGGTGGCGGTGGACAGTGCGACCCCCGTTGCCGATGCAAAGGTCGTCGACGCGCAGGCGACCGACGCCCAGACACCCGACGCGAGCAGCAGCGTCGACACGGGGACACCCCAGCCGTCCGACGCGGGACAGCCGCTGTGTATCGAGCGCGGCGACAACTGTGACAAGGGCTCGTGCTGCGAAGGCTCGGCCTGCGTGCACGACGAGAGCGGAGACAGCGCGCACTGCGTCACGCCGTGTCAGTTCCCAACCCCCTGCGACAAGAGTTGCGGCAACTACTGCGGTGCAGAGGGCGGGTCCGTCAACTTGCATTGCAGAGAGCCCATCCTGCTCGCCAAAGACGGCAGCTACCTCGGCCGCGCCTCGAGCAGCACGATCGCGCCCGAGGGCGTGTGCAACGTCAACAGCCTGTTCGGCAACGGCTTCGGCACCTACAGCATCCACAACAAGAACGGCAACTACGGCAACACGTTCAGCCCGGAGAGCCCCTACGCCCCCAGCAACTTCGACGGCCCTGCCATCGCGTGTCCCGACGAGCAGGTCCGAATTGCGTACGTCAACAAGGCGGGCAGCGGGTTCGACGACATCGACCCCGACGAGCTGTGCAGCTGGCTGAGCATGAGGGGCTTCTGATGTGCCGCCGCGCGCCGCGTCGCAAGGCTTCGGTCCCTCGCGAGGCACGCGAGACCAAGGAGGTCACGTGCACACAAGACTGATGCTCGCACTCTCCGCGCTGTTGTCGCTGCACGTCGCGCCCTTCGCGTCGCGTGTTCTCGCCGAGCCGCCCAACACAGAGGCGGCACCGCGGGCGAGCGAAGGCGACGAGCCCGCGGGCTACCGCGAGACCGTCGAGCAAGCGCTCTCCGAGTACGCGGCCAAGAACTACGAAGAGGCAAGCTCCCTCTTCGCGCGCGCGCACGCGCTCTACCCCAACGCGCGCACCTTGCGTGGGCAAGGCATGACTGCGTTCGAGCTGCGCCGCTACGAGGAGAGCATCGGCTTTCTCGAGGGCGCGCTGCGTGCAGGTGCCAAGGCGCTCGACGGGCAGCTGCGCGCCGACACCCAGGCACTGTTGGTGCGCGCGCAGAGCTTCGTGGCGCGCGTCGAGGTCGACCTGTCGCCGAGCAGCGCGACGCTCGCCATCGACGGCAAGCCTGTCCCCTACACACCGCGCACGCCGCTGCTGCTCGGCCTGGGCGAGCACGCCCTCTCGGCCGAGGCCGAAGGCTACCGACCCGAGCGCAAGAACGTGCGCGTCCGCGGCGGCGAGGTCTTGCGCATCGACCTGCAGCTCACTGCGAGCGCGCTCGAGGTGACGCGCGAGCAGCGGCCAGACCAACCGCGACGTCTGGTCAAGAGCCCGTGGTTGTGGACTGCGGTGGGCGCCGTCGTCGTCGGTGCAGCCGTCGCCGGCGTGCTGCTGGCAACCCGTGACGACGGCGGGTCGCGCGTCGTACCCAACATGGTGGCAGGGGGCGGCAAGCAGGTCGAGCCGCTGTCCGCACTGGTGTTCCCATGAACGCAGCCCGTTCTTTGCTGTGGGTCGCGCTCGCGATCGTACTCTCGTTCGGAGCTTGCACGAGCGAGGTCCAAGACATCCCTGCCACCACGCAGGTCACGCTGCGCCTGTCGAGCGACGCGAGCGTGTTGAGTCGAGTCGACAAGGTGCGCCTGTCGTTGTGGCTGCAAGACGCCAGCGGCTGGCGCGCGGGCAGCTCGAGCGAGGTTGCGGTCGACAAACGAGACTGGCCGCTCGACGTGCCCGTCTTGCCCAAAAACAGCGCCGACCAGAACGCCACCTTCGAGGTGCTCATCGAGGCGTTCAGCGGCGGCACCTCCGTGCTGCGCACTCGCGTCGTCGCGCGGTTCGTGGCCAACAAGCTGGTGGTGGTGTCTGCTTCGCTCGCGCCCTGCTCCGCGCCCGGCCTGACGTGTGATGGCGACAGCTGTCACGGTCCCGACTGCACCACGTGCAACGGAGGCAGCGCGTGCACACGCGCAGGCGTGACCGCGCCCGACGTGACCATCGACACGACGGCTCCCGACGGCGGCTCGTCCCCCGATACAGGACCGAGCCGCGGCGACGCGAGCAGCGCACCGGGGGCGAGCTTGTCGGACGGCGGCTCGTCCACCGGCACGAACGCCGGGCGAGACGGCAGCCTGCCCACCACCGTCGACCCGACAGCAGACGGAGCGGTGCCGACGGGCGTCGATGGGGGTGCCCTCGCGCCCGACTCCGGTGCGCCCACGCCCGCGGCGTGCCCCGCTCCGAACGTGTGCAACGCCCTGCTCTACCCGTGTGTCCCCACGCCGGCCGGCTACACCTGCCAGGGTCAGTTTGCCGACTGGCCCATGCCGGACGGCGTCACCGGCGCCAAGTTCGCGCCCAGCTTCACGAGCACGGGCGAGACCGCCCTCGACAACGTGACCAAGCTCGAGTGGCAGCTCGGACTGCCCAACACGTACCCGGGCTGCACGAGTCGCAAGCAGCTGGCCAACGGCGTGCAAGGTACGTACGCCGAGTGGTGCACCCGTGAAGAGGGCATCAAGTACTGCGCCGAGCTGGTGCGCGGGACGCACGACGACTGGCGCCTTCCCTCGTTGATCGAGCTCACCAGCTTGTTCGACATGCGCGACCCTCCCGCGTCGGCCAACGCGATCGACCTCAACTTCTTCGGGGACAGCACCTCGCAGGACTTCATCTCTCGCTCGACCGGTGCCGGTGCACCCAGCAAGACCTGGCTGGTGAGCTACGAGTTTCGTGAGATCATCCTCTTCAACAACCTGAGCGGCCGCGTGCGTTGTGTGCGCGGTGGTGCCGCGCCCGGCTTCGCGACGCCGGCCGATCGCTACCTGGTCGGGGCAGACACCGTCACCGACCGCGCGACCACCTTGGTCTGGCAGCGCAGCTTCTCCACAAAGCCGATCGACGAAGGCGGTGCCGAGGCCTACTGCGCGGCGCTCGGTGTGGGCTTCCGCGTGCCCACCAGCAACGAGCTGATGACGCTCGTCGACACGACGCGCTCCGCGCCCGCCATCGACACGACGGCATTTCCCAACACGCCGAGCGAGGCCTTCGCGCTGCCCAGCAAGACGCTCGTGCGCGAGAGCTCGGTGGCGTTCGACACAGGCATGCTGCGCGTGAGCTCGACCGCACCGTCGTACGTGCGCTGCGTGCGAAACCAGTAAGGTTGCACGGGCGTCGGCCTGTTACTCGTCGTCTTTGTCCCCGGTCTTGCCGAGCAGCTGCTGTGCGAGCTGCTCGAACTTGGCCGGGTCGGCAGCGAGCTCCGCCTGCATGTGGCTCGCCAGCTGATGCAGCGACGCCTCGGCCGCTTGCCCGCCTCCTAGCCCCGCAAACATCTCTTCGAGCGCGGCGAGCTCGCTCCCCGGCTCGGCACTCGCTCCGGGCGTCGGCTGCCCGAGCATGCCGCCGAGCTGACCTGCCAGCTGCTGCAGCTGCGGCGAGCTGCCGAGCAAGGCCTGCACCTGCGCACTCACGGCGTCGAGCGCACCGCGATCGCCGTGCGCCGCCGAGCTCGCCGCCGACAACAGCGAGGGTGGCAGCTGCGCCAGCATGTTGCCGAGCAGCGCCCCGAAGTCGGGCGCGGAGCCGTACGACTCGAGCGCCGGAGCCGCCCATACGCCGCCCTCTCCGACCTCGTCGATCACCGCGTCGTAGCTGCGCCCCTTGGGGGCCGCGACGTCGGGCAAAAAGAAGACCCCGCGCAGGTCGTCGTGCTGTGCGAGCGAGGACTCGCCGACCAGCGCCTCCAGGGCCTCGGCCAGCTGCTCGGGCTCGACGGCGAAGCTCTGGCCGGTGTGGACGATCACCGCGTCGTCGAGGCGGTCCACGCGGGCGGTGGTTTGCAGGGTCTTGAGGCGCAAGAGCGCGAGAGCTTCGATGGGCATTCGTTCGCTCTATGACGCATGGCACCACGATTCAAGTGTCGTGCCGCACGGGCGGTGCAGACTGAATCGGCCAGCGCACCCTTACTGTCCACCTTTACGGTCTATCTCGGCCCCTCGGAAAGGCATCTTACAGGCCAAAAAGTCCATGCTTCTTCGACCCGCTACGAGTTCGCGCTACCCTTCGGATCTTCTCCAACGCACAGGCTGTATGTCGAACGAACACGTCGATGTCTTGATCGTGGGCGCCGGCCTCTCGGGCATCGGCGCCGCTTTTCATCTGCAGACCGAGGCGCCGCGTCGCAGCTACGCCATCCTCGAAGGGCGCGGACAGAGCGGTGGCACGTGGGACCTGTTTCGGTACCCGGGCATCCGCTCCGACTCGGACATGTACACGCTCGGCTACTCGTTCCGCCCGTGGACACACGCCAAGTCCATTGCCGACGGCGCGTCCATCCTCGACTACGTCCGCGAGACCGCGCGCGAGAATGGCATCGACAAAAAGATTCGGTTCAACCACCGCGTCAAGAGCGCGCACTGGTCGACTGCCGACGCTCGCTGGACCGTCGAGTTCGAGCGCGGCAGCGAGCGCACCCGCGATACGCTCACCTGCAACTTCATCTACCTGTGCAGCGGCTACTACAGCTACGAGGCCGGCTACACCCCCGACTTCCCCGGCCGCGAGCGCTTTTTGGGAGAGGTCGTTCACCCGCAAAAATGGACGCCCGACATCGTCTACGCCGGCAAACGGGTGGTCGTCATCGGCAGCGGCGCCACCGCCGTCACGCTCGTGCCCGAGCTGGCCAAGCAGGCCGCGCACGTGACCATGTTGCAGCGCTCGCCCACGTACGTCGTGGCTCGGCCCGGGCAAGACCCCCTCGCCAGCAAGCTGCGCGAGCACATGTCGCCTGCCGCTGCATACGGCGTCACCCGCTGGAAAAACGTGCTGCTCGGCATGGTCTTCTACAACCTCGCGCGCAAGCGGCCCGAGACCATGAAGCGCCTGATGCTCAAGGGCGTCGAGGCTGCACTCGGACCCAACTTCGACATCGCGACGCACTTCACGCCTCGCTACAACCCGTGGGACCAGCGCGTCTGTCTGGTGCCCGATGGCGACTTGTTCGAGACGTTGCGCAAGGGCGACGCGTCGGTCGTCACCGATCAGATCGAGACCTTCACCGAAAAGGGCATCTTGCTGCGCTCCGGACGCGAGCTCGAGGCCGACCTGATCGTCACCGCCACCGGCCTCAACCTCAACGTGCTCGGCGACGTGAAGCTCAGCATCGACGGCGTGCCTGTGGCTCCCCACACCAAGCTCACCTACAAGGGCATGATGCTCGAGAACGTACCCAACCTGGCGCAGGCCATCGGGTACACCAATGCATCGTGGACACTCAAGTGCGACCTCACGTCCGAGTATGTGTGCCGTCTGCTCAACCACATGGAGGCCACGGGGTTGCGCCAGTGCACGCCGCACAACCACGACGCGTCGGTGCAGCGCGAGCCGTGGATCAACTTCACCTCCGGCTACGTACAACGCTCGCTCGACAAGTTCCCGTTCCAAGGCACCAAGGCCCCCTGGCGCCTGTACCAGAACTACGCGCGCGACTTGATGGCTCTGCGCTTCGGCACCCTCGACGACGGCGTCCTGAGCTTCAGCAATCCCGGCACGACGCGAGGCAAGCAGCTCACGAACAAGGTGCTGGGCACCGTCAAGGGCTGGCTCGCCAACGCGAGACCTTGAACGTCAGTCGCTCTGGATCCGGGGCTCGTTTGCAGACCTCAGAAGGCTTCTCTGAACTGCAGGTACGGCCGGAACGAGTCGCCGTAGGCCATGTCGAGGCGGATGTTGATGCGGTCGAGCTTATCGACCGAGAAGCGTAGGCCACCGCCGCCCGCCCAGTGGGTGCCCTTGGGGTTGAGCGCGCGCACGTGTTCTCCCACGCGGCCCGCGCTGCCGAACGCCACGACCGCCCAGCGCTTGCTCAGCGGGACGCGGTACTCGGCTTCGATCGCGATCAAACGTGGACCCCGCAGCTGACCCGTGTACCAGCCCCGAAACATGCCCGCGCCACCCAGCTGCGGCAGGCGCTGAAACGGCACGTCGCCCCACACGGACTGCGCCACGAGCCGAACCGCGAGCACGTGGTCGAGCCACAGCGGCTGATAACGTCGCGCGTCGATCTGCAGCCGCCGATAGCGCACGTCGCTGCCGAGCCACGGCTCGTAGGTGGTGGCCTTGACCTCCACGAAGCTGCCGTGTTGCGGCCAGTTGAGGCTGTCGCGGCTGTCCCAAGCGAGCGAAGGGCCCACGCCCGATGCGAACAGAGGTCGTTCGCCCGGGTTGTTCATCCCGGCGAACGTGCTCGCGAAGCGGGGGTCTGCGGGCTTGACGTCGTGCACCTCGCTCCAGGCCGCGCTGTAGTGCGCGCCGACGTACAGCGGCTCGAGCAGATGGCCGCGCGCGAACGGACGGTAACGAAAGTCGAGCTCGTCACGCGCGTAGCAGTCCGTGAACGTGTCGTACACGCGCTGACTGGGATCGTTGCCGATGCCGTAGAAGCGGTTGGGATACTTGGCGCCCAAAAAGTCGCCGCGCAGCACGTACCTATCGTCACCGAGCCGCAGCTCGGGCGTGAGCTGCGCGAGGGTCTGGTTTTCGAGCGTGTAGACCGCACCGAGCGAGACGCTGCTCAGCCGTCGCGATGCCTTGGCGCCCGGCATCCGAAACTGAAACAGCATTCCGGCGCCAAAGCCCCAGCTCGTCTCCGGCATGTAGAACAAGATGGGCAGCACCTTGACCGTGTCCCACAGTCGGCGCCGCGGGCCCCGCGCGGGCTCGATGGGCACCAGCTCCTCGGTGGGCGCGACCGGCGGCGTCGACTCGACGGTTCCGGTCGTGGGCGGGGCCATGGGCGCGTCGGTGGGCGCTCGACTCGTTTCGGTGCTGCTGGATGCGACACTCGAGACGGGGTCTTCGCTCGCGGGCTCCGTCGAAGCGGCCGGGTCGTCCGCGCGCGAGCGAAGACCAGACGGAGCTTGGGCAGAGACTCCGGGTACCAACGACGAGCTCACGACAAGCGCGACTCCAACGACGAGCCAGGCCCGCATGAGGCCGACACGATGCGCACAAGCGTTACAAGGTTTCTAGAGACACCTTGCGCACGTCGCGAGAATGCTCGTTATTTAGGGCAGATCGCCGCGTAATTTTCTACGGACTGGCGAGCTTGCGCACGCGCGTCATCGGCTCGCGTGCGCGCGCGGCGATCGCGATGTGCGCGAGCCGCGTGTCTGGCGCCAGGCGGGATTGCCTGACGCGTGCCGCAGAGGGGACTGCCTGACGCGTGCGGTCAGGGCAGGAACGTGGGCGCACTGCTGGGCGAGCCCGGCATGAGCGGATCGAGCACCACAGGGTCGCCCGTCACCGGCAGACCATCCGGGCCGAGGACCGGCACGCCCGCATCGATGGGCACGCGGTAGCCGAGCAACGTGGTGGTCTGGTCGGGCGGCGTCAGCTTCACGATCACCTTGCTGTCGGAGAACGTATGGGCCCGCGTGTGCACCGGCAGGTATCCGTTGGCGCGAATCACCACGTCGAGCGGTCCGCTGTCTCGCGGCCGCGTCACGTACAGGGGCTTGCCGGGCGCGATGGCGCCGAGCTGCTTTTTGCCCCAGCTCACCGTCGCACGAACCGATGGCGAGACCAGGAACGCGATGGTCGCCGTGGTGGAGATGACGGCCGGCGCGCTGACGATGCCAGCGTCTGCCTCGATGGCCACCGGCAGCACCGGCACTGCGGCGTCAGGCGTAGCGGCGACGTCGGACGTGCGGCAGCTCATCCACGCGCACAACGAAGCGATCACGGTGAGCGCGACGGCGCTCTGTTTTTTGTGCGCGGTCACGCGCTTGAACTCGGCGAGCACGGTCAACCCTCTCCGCCGCCGGCCTTGGCTTCGGGGCTATCTGGTGCGGGAGGCGGGGGTCCCGGGTAGGTCTCATTGGGTTTGGGCACGTAGCCGATGACAGGCTTTTTCTGGGCACCCTTGATCTGGCCCTCGAGCACCTGCACCGGGACCGGCGGATCGAGATAGTAGGCGTAGCCGCGCGAGGGGATCTTGATCTCGAACACGCTCTCGCCCTGCAAAAACTGGCGCGTGAAGTTGAGCGGCTGGTCGCCCGCGACGCGCTTGTTGCGGTGCGCGAGGATGAACGAGTACATGCGGATGGCGATGTGGTTGGGCAGCCGGTGGCACCCGTGCGAGAAGCCATTCCCGCTGTAGATGGACAGGTAGTCAGACGAGCCGTGCGCGCGCACGCCGTTGTCGAAGTCGGGGCGACCGTTCTCGCCGGGCACCACGAAGTAGCCGGCCACCACGCCGTAGGCGGACAGGTAGCCCGGCCCGAGCTCCTCGTAGTTGACGACCTTGCCCCAGCTCTTGTTGATGGTCTTACTCTTGACCAAGCTGCGGATGGGCGTGGACGTGGGCGGGATCCAGACGGGACCGGAGACGACCTGGCGGATCACGCGCGGCCCGACGTCCGACATCTTGTAGCGGAAGTACTCGTAGCCGTCGGTGGCCTGCTCGGCGCGCCATCCGCCGATGGTGGTGCGCCAGCGCGCCAGCACGTGCTTTTCGCCGTTGTGCGTGACGATCAGGGAGAGGTGCGGGTAACGCTTGCGCGAGTGCTGCTCGAACTCGCCCTTGCTGTTGAACGGGAGGTCGTACCAGACGTCGCCGCGGTCGACGACGATGGAGAGGTCCATCTGGTCGCTGTAGTACGCGGGCCGAGCGGGCAGCTTGACGGCGGCGCGCAGCGTCTTGAACTCGTCGGCCGGGTGACGCTTGAAGAACGCCAGACCCTTTTGGACATCGGTCAGGCAGAGCTGGTCGGTGGCGGCCTTGGTGTACTCGTCGACCAAGTTGAGCGCGGGTTCCTTGGCGTTGCCACCCGTGCCGTCTTCGATGATGTCGGCGGCCGACACCACGCGCTCGCGCAGCACGCGCACCAAGCTGTCGTAGTCGTTGTCGAGCGGCGGCCGCGCGAGTGCAACGACGGTCTTGCTACGTAGGTAGTTGGCCTCGTAGATCATCATCTTTTGCTGAAACGCGCGCACCGCGAGGCGCATCGCGTCGTCGTACTGACCCGTGGTGTGTTTGCTCTTGGCCGTGAGCAGGCCCTCACAACTGAGCCGCTTTTCTACCGCGGCCATCGCCGGCTTCTCGGCCGCGCGCTTGGCGAGCAACGCGACCTCGTCGGCGTACTCGGGCTCCTTGCCAGCCAGCTCTTCGAGCGTGGCGAGCTTGTGCTTCTTGCGCTGCTTTTCGAGATCGTCTCGGATGCGCGCGAGCTTCTTCTCGGCCTTCTTGATGTCCTTGGGCGCGACGTACGAGACGGTCTCGACAGCCTCGAGCTGGGCCACGCTCTCGGGGTCGTGACAGGCCGAGGTCTCGTCCTGGAGAAAGCGGCTACGCAGCACCGTCAACGAAGGAAAAATGCCGTAGAGCTCGAGGTAGTTCTTTTCGTCGGGCTCGAGCGGCTCGCCGTCGCTGTCGAGCTTGTCGTTGGCCAGGCCGACGAACACGCGCGTGTAGCGGTTGGGCAGGAGCCCGCCCTCGGGGGTCTTTTCTTCGACCAAGATGCGCGGGGTCCAGCTGTCGTGCAGATCGACCAGGGTGTAGCCGGCAGCCTTGGCGGCCTCGGCGTCGACCCAGCGCTCGGTGCAGTTGACCACGGCGAGCGCACGCTTTTCGGGCGGCAGGTCGTCGCGCGGCTTCATCGCGTCTGTCTCGCTGACCGGCTTGGGCTTGGCCGGGACGGCGGGCGTGGTGGTGCCTTCTCCCCCGGCACTGGGCGGGGGGACGACCTCGGGCCGTCCGCACGCGGCCACGCCCGTCACGCCGAGAAGCACGAGAGACGCGAGGGAGAGGCGGACGCGCGCGGAGGGGGCTGAGTTTTTACGCGAGGTCAGCAAGCTCATGGACGTTGGATACCCTGATGTTCCGAGTCGAAGCGCGCCCGGGTGGGCCGCGCGAGCGAACTGTGAAGGGCCCGAAGGCGGGCGAGCGAACTATACCGCTTGCGGGAGCGCAAGCAGGCGGCCGGTGAACCTGTAGAGCACGGGGCGGGGGACCGGGGAAAGGCCCTTCTTCCATTGTACCCAGCTCGGGGCTTGAGAGTGCCTTCGCCCACTCTTGTTCTACAACTTCTTGAGCTTTACGGCCCTTCGAACACCACGCGCGCCGGTGCCTTGGGGATGCGTAGCTCACCTTCCAGCCAGCTCGCCGCCTTGCCATCCACCGACGCGCGCCCTGGCTGGCCCGCAAAGGGCCACCGAATGACGAACCCTCCAGGCGGCGCCTTGCCAGCGATCTCGAACGACACGGACTTGCCCTTACGGCGGGCGCTGTACGTCAGCAGACCGTACGGCGTGTGTAACCGCTCGACCTTGACGCCGCCTTCGTCGAGCCAGTCCGCCGGCACGCCCGCGGCCAACACCAGTTGTTGCTCTTCCGGACGCGTATAGGCGAACAGGTCGAGGGCAGAGCGGATGTAGTCAGAAGCGATCCAGGCGTGCGGCATGTCGCCGATGAAGCGCGGCTCGCGCGGTTGTCGACCGACCACCTCGGCCCACTGATTCCAGCCGGCGGGTCGCTGATCACGGAAAAAAAAGTCGAGCAGCTCGTGCGCCCGCTCGCGCTGTCCGAGCCGCACGAAGGTGCCCACGACCCGCAGCTCGTACGGCGTGTAGTCCTTCCACGACCGTTGCCCGTCTCGGCGCGCGACGAACTCTCGATAGTAGCGCTCGAACGTCCCTGTCAGCAGGTCGTGCGGCAGCGCGCCCTGCCCCTGCCCGGGCGCCAGTGCGACGGTCGTCGAGGTGGCGTCGAAGTCACCGCGGTCGGCCGAACCGGGCAGGTAGTCGACACCGTGTCGTGTTGCACTCGCGCGCAGCGAATCGAGCAGATCTTGGCGGAACTCGTCGCGCGCCCCGCCGATGCGGCCCCTCGCCTCGTCGTGACCGAGTACCTCCGCGAGGAAGGCGCCCTCTTGAAAGCCGATCAGCGCCCAGAAGTCGTCCCAGTACGCGTACGCAGGTTTGTCCGAGTAGCCTTCGTGGCTGATGGAGGGCGGCATGAGCCCGTAGAAAGCGCGTCGCGCTGGCTCCAGGTTTTTGGGCGTGCGCTCGGAGAGCCGCAGCTCGTCCATGTAACGAATGGCCGCCTCGACGTGTGGCCACATCCGCTCGAGCAGCGGACGGTCGCCCGTGAATCGATACAGCTGTGCGACCAAGAAAAGGAACTCGCCGGCGCTGTCGTTCTCGACGACCGGGTCCGCACCGCGGCGATCGACACAGCACGGGACCTTCCCGTTCTCGAATTGGTAAGGTGCGAACCACTCGAGGTAGTCGCGTGCCTCTTGCTCGTGGCCGAGCCGCAGCAGCGACTCCGACATCATGGCGCCGTCGCGGATCCACGAGCGCGCGTACGAACGAGTACCCGGTCGCAGCACGGGCCCGGCGCGCGAGACGAGGATATGCGCGAGCGCGGAGCGCAGACTGTCGACCACGCGCCGTCCACTTTCAGGCACGCGGATCGACACCCGCCCGAGCCGCTCGCGAAAGTACGCGAGTGTCTGCTCGCGCCGCGCCAGAAGAATCGTCAGCGTTGCGTGCGCGGTGGCCGTCGGGCGCTCTGCGGCGAGCGGCGCCAAAAAGCCGAGCGTCACGCTCTCGCCGGGCAACAGCTTCAGATCGTAGACGAGCGCGCCCGTGGCGAGGCCGCCGTCATCGTGGACTTGCTGGGGCGCGCGTCCCGCCGCGGGCGCTTCACCCGCAGGAAAACCTCCGGAGTCGAAGCTGCTGAGCCCGACATGGTCGGGAGCCCGCAGCGGAGTGACCCGGCGTTGGTCGTTGACCAACAGCCCGGCGCCATCCCAGCGCAGGTCGTGAATGGGGCTGACACCTCCCGCAATGTTGAGAAACTGCGTGAGAGGATTGACCTGATACGGCCGCACCGCGACCACGAACTTGAGCGCGAGCGGCGTCGGGCGCGTGTTCTTCAGCACGTAGCGCGTCCAGAGCTCGACCTCCGGCGCAGCGGGTGCGGGTGCGGGTGCAAGCGCGCCCGCGGACGCGCGTGCGCTCGATGGCTTGCTCGCGCTCGGCTCGAGAGCGACAAACGCGCCTACCTCGAGCTGATAGGCAGGATGTGTCCAGGTCGCGCTCGGAAGCGGCAGCGAACGTTCGGCCAGCGCGTGCTCGATGCCTACGTCGGCCCAGCTCGTCACTTGACTGTCGACGATGACGAACGGCTCGAGCGAGAAACCGCCCTGCCCCACCTCGACCGCGCCGTCCTCCGACAGGAGTCCACTCGCCGGACTCCCATCCGCGCCGACGATCGTCCAGTAAGGTTGTTCGCCGCGAAAGGCGCGCGGGTAGTGTCCGCGCGGCGCGAGCTTGGCAAGCGCGCTCACGAAGGCGTTGTCGCTCGCTCCAAACGCGATGTCCTCGAGCGCGAGCTCCGCGAGCGCATAGCTCGGGCCCGGTCCACGCTGCAGACGCAGGCGCACGAAGCGCGCTTCGGACTCGGTCAAGCGCAGCGCGTCGTGCCCGCCGTCTCCGCCTCGGACCTGACGGACCAGTTGCCAACTCGCGCCGTCTGTCGAGAGCTCGACATCGTAGTCGCTCGCCTGCGCATTCGGGAGCCAGCGCAGGGTAAGAGCTCCGAACTCGCGCAGCGCGCCGTAGTCGACGGTCAGCGCCTGTATCGGGCCCGCTCCCGGTGCACTCCTCCACGCGGTCTCCTGCCGCCCATCGAGCAGCAACGCGGGGGCGCCCTCGGGCCCCACGCTCGAGGACGCGCTCGCGACCGGCGCGGGAGGTGGCTCGGGAGGCGGCAGCGCGACCAAACGAAAGTTGTCGATCGCGATCGATCCCCGCCCGCCCTCGCGCCCCGCTGCGATCACGAACGTTACGCTCGCCGCGCGCGAAAGCTCACGCTGCTGGGTCGGGCCCCACGCGAACTCGACCTGACGCTTTTTGACCACCACGTGACGCCAGTCGTCGGTGAAGCGGAGGTCGTTCTGTCGGAACCACCAGACGTTGTCGCCGCTCGCGTCGGTAAACTTGAGCTGCAGGTCGTTGACCGGGGCCTCTCCGCGCACGTCGAAGCTGATCTCGTAGTGCTCCGGAAGCGTGAGGGGTTGCTCGCGGCGGAGCGCGGCGAAGCCACCATGACCCACAAAATCGAACGTCAGCCCAAGCGCCTGCCCGTCGTGACCCGGCACCTGCTCGCGGCGCGCGACGACGTCGTCCGAAGCTTCGGCCTGCCACGCCTCGACGCGCTCGAAGTCGTCGACGAACGCAGATGATTCTGGAGCCGCTGCCGCGCTCTTTGGGTCAGCGACGCGCGGCCCCGGCTCGGCGGTGCGCGTCCCCGAGCACGCGCTCCACAGCACGAGTGCGATCTGTGGCCAGAGCCGTCGGCTCGTTGTCCTGCCCCACGCCCTGTCCGCCTCGGACCGATGTTCTGCGCACACTGTGGCTCCTCCCATACCACTCTTCCCCATGCGTTCACGCATTGGTCGCTACGAGTACTTGCGACCCCTGGGTGGGACCCTCAACATGGAATGGAACGCGTTGTCCGTGTACCGCGCTCCGACCGCGAAGCACGAAGCAGCGAGCCCTTTCGCTCATCGGGGCTCAACTCGGAGCTGCTTACGTCGTTCCCTTTGGAACGGCTCGTGCTTATTCGTTCCGTGCGTGTGCAGTGCGTGTGCAGGTGTGCGTCCCCAAAAGCACCGTGTACACGGGCCCGCTTGCCGTAACCCGACTCAGGAGAAGAGATGAACGAACGAGAGCAACCACGCCCAAGTCGTGTCGCGGCCGCGTCTCCGCTCAAGACCCTTCTGATTCGCCTGGTTTCGCTGACTCTCACGTTCACGTTCGCCACCCACAGCGCGTGGGCGGACCCGCTCGTGGACCCCGGCGTCGCCCCCGTAGACACCGAAGTCGGCACCGTAAACACCGACACCGGCAGCGCGCTCGAGATCGCCGGCGTGGGCGAAGACGACCCCCTGCTCGAAGATTTGTCACGGCGCACGTTTCAGTACTTCTGGGACACCACCAACAAAAAGAATGGGCTGGCGCCGGACCGCTACCCCACGCCTTCGTTCGTGAGCATCGCCGCGATCGGCTTCGCGCTCACGGCGTACACCATCGGCGCCGAGCGTCACTACGTGAAGCGCGCGCAGGCGAGCGACCGCACGCTCAAGACGCTGCGCTTCTTGGCCAAGGCGCCCCAAGGCCCCGAGCCGACCGGCGTGGCGGGACATCAAGGTTTTTACTACCACTTCCTCAACCCCACCGACGGCCTGCGTTTCACGGGCTCGGAGCTCTCCACGGTCGACACCGCGCTGATGCTCGGCGGCGTGCTGCTCGCGCAGAGCTACTTCGACCGCCCCACGCGCGCAGAGCGCGAGATCCGCGCGCTGGCCGATCAGATCTATCGGCGGGTCGATTGGCAGTGGGCGCAGAGTCGTCCCCCCGCCATCTCGCACGGCTGGTTGCCCGAGAGCGGGTTTCTTGCCCACGACTGGGATGGCTACAACGAAGCCATGCTGGTGTACGTGCTCGCGCTCGGGTCGCCGACACACGCGGTGGGTCCCGAAGCGTGGAACCAGTGGACGGCCTCGTACGATCAGAACTGGGGCAAGTATGGCGGGCAGGAGCTGCTGTCGTTCGGCCCGCTGTTCGGCCATCAGTACTCGCACGTGTGGGTCGACTTTCACGGCATCCAAGACGAGTACATGCGCGCCAAGGGCATCGACTATTTCGAGAACAGCCGCCGTGCCGCCTACGCGCAGCGCGAGTACGCCTACCAGAACCCGATGCAGTGGCGCGGCTACGACAGTAAGATCTGGGGTCTGAGCGCCTGTGATGGTCCGGCCAGCACCGAGCAGCTCTACAACGGTCAGAAGCGCGGTTTCTTCGGGTATGCCGGGCGCGGCACGACCGCCGTACACTCCATCGACGACGGCACCATCGCGCCCACCGCGGCCATCGCTTCGATCGCGTTTGCTCCCGAGATCGTCATCCCGACCGTTCATGCGTTCCGGGAGCGCTACGGCGATGTGCTGTACAAAAAGTACGGCTTCCTCGACTCGATCAATCCGAGCTTCACCTATACCGACGTCAAGATGCAGTACGGTCAGATCGTGGGTGACCTCGGGTGGGTCGCAACCGACTATCTCGGGATCGACCAGGGTCCGATCTTGGCGATGATCGAGAACTACCGCAGTGGCCTCATCTGGCGCGTCATGCAGAAAAATCCGTACGTGCGTCGCGGTCTCGAGCGCGCCGGCTTCACGGGCGGCTGGCTCCCGCCCTCCGAGCTCGCCGCCGCCGGCCTTGCGCAAGAAGACTGAGACGCAGCGCGCAAGGTCAGCGAGCCGTGACCTCATCGATCGCCACCGCGAAGTCGCCCGCGAGCGCGGCTCCGCGCGTGGCGACGACCTGCTTGTACCAGTGGTACGAGTCCTTGGGCACGCGGCGTAGCGATTGATAGTCCACGTAGATCATCCCAAAGCGCTGCTTGTAGCCGTCTTGCCACTCGAAGTTGTCGAGCAGCGACCAAGCGAGATACCCGTCGACACGCGCGCCATCGTGCATCGCGCGCCGCAGCTCGAGCAGGTTGCGATGCATGTAGTCGATGCGCTGCGGATCGTGAACCTTGCCGTCCAAGAACACCTGGTCGCGCGTGGACAGGCCGTTCTCCGTGATCCACAGCGGCAGCCCGTAGCGTTCGTAAAAAAAGCGCGGCCCGTAGTAGAGCGCGTCGGGGGTCATGGGCTGCCAGTCCACGCCAGAGCGTGGGTACCCAGGCGGAACGGGCAGCACCTCGGGCTTGCCGTCGGCGCCCGCGCGACAGGTCTCGGCGCGGTAGATGTTGAGGCCCAAAAAATCTGGAGGCTGCTTGAGATCGTCCCAGTCCGAGCTTGGAAACGCGGGCATCTCGGCACCGAAGAGCCTGAGCCCGTCCTCCGGGTAGTGACCCAAGACGACCGGGTCGGTCCACCAGGTGTTGTTGGTGTGCGCGCAATCGCGAACAGCAAACGTAGCGGCCCGCGCGGCCTCGAGGTCGGCGGCGCTCTCGCTCGCCGGCCGCGCAAGCTGGGCCGCAAGCACGTAGCCGATGCGCGCGGAAGGCACCGTGCTGCGCAGCGCGCGCACACCCTTACCTTGCGCGCGGAGCGAGTTGTGCGCCGCCGTGAGCGTGTCGCTCAGGTCGAGTCGAAGGCCGGGCGCGTGCGTACCGCTGCCGAGCCCGAAGCCGATGTAACACTGCGGCTCGTTTTGGGTGACCCACAGCTTGACGCGATCCCCGAGGCGCTCACCGAGCACCGCCGTGTAGTCCGCAAACCAGTCCGCCATGTCACGGTTCAAGAACCCGCCACGCTGCTGCAAAGCGAGGGGCAGATCCCAGTGAAACACGGTGCAAAAGGGCTGGATCCCGGCCTCGAGCAGGGCGTCCACCAGACGGTCGTAGAAGCCGAGGCCAGCGGGGTTTACGGGGCCGCGCCCTTCGGGCATGACACGTGACCACGAGACACTGAAGCGGTAGGCTTCGAGCCCGAGCGCGCGCATCAAGGCGATGTCGTCTCGATAACGATGGTAGTGGTCGCAGGCGAGGTCCCCGCTGTGTCCTTCGAACACCGCGCCCGGGCGCCGGCAAAACAGATCCCAGATGCTCGGACCACGCCCATCTTCGTTGGCCGCGCCCTCGATCTGATAGGCCGCGGTCGCGGCGCCCCACACGAAGTCGGCAGGGAACGTGCAAGTTTCTGGAGCGATCTTGGTTGTCGGCAAGAGCTGGTCCAATCGTGTTTTCGTGCTGCAGCAAGCTTAGGATGAGAACGGCCCCATGACAGACAAAGAGGTGATTTCTGACGGCGGCGCAGCAGCCGCGCACCGCATCCCTCTCGGCCAGCTCGCGGCCTACGGTGCCGGTGGCATCATCCCCATCGCGCTGTTCAACATCGCCGGCATCCTCGTCGGTCTGATGGGGAACATCAGCCTGGGGCTGAGCGCGCTCTGGCTGGGCGTGATTCTCGTCATACCAAGGCTGTGGGATGCGTTTAGCGACCCGGTCATCGGCCACCTGTCCGACAACACCCAGACCCGCTGGGGGCGTCGCCGCCCGTACTTGCTGATCGGCGGCCTGCTGGTCGCGTTCTTTTTCGTGGTCATCTGGTGGATCCCCGAGGGCGAGACGATTCACCGCTGGTTTCCCACCGAGGCAGCCTACCACTGGTTTCAGCTCGGCTTCATCCTCGTCACGCTCATCTTGTTCTTCACATCGGTGACCATCTTCGAGATCCCGCACGGCGCGCTCGGCATGGAGATGACGACCGACTCTCACGAGCGCACCCGGCTGTTCAGCGCCAAGAGCTTCGTCGGCAACCTGTTCGCCATGAGCACGCCGTGGCTGTTCGCGCGTGCCAACATGGAGGTATTCAAGGGTCCGGGTGGCAATGAGGCGAACGGCATGCGCTACGTCTCGTTGCTCGTCGCTGCCATCCTCGTGCCGCTGTCGTTTTGGTGGTTCTTCACCTTGCGCGAGCCTCAGTTCAGAAGCGCCGTCACGCGCGAGGCCACGCCGTTCTGGCAAGACATGAGGCGGACCGCCCAGAACCAAAACTTCATCATGCTGACGTTGACCATCTTCACGTTGGCGATGGGCTTCAACTTCGTGCAGCTGCTCGGCTCCTACATTCCGATCTTCTACGTCTCGGGCGGTGACAAGGTCGCAGGTTCCACGCTGCTCGCCATCAACGGCACGGCCTGGGCAGTCACCGGTCTGCTGGCCGTCTTTCCTCTCAACTGGGTGAGTCCCAGGGTCGGTAAGCGCAACACCTTGGCCATCGCCATCTTGCTGATGGCGGCCGCGCAGCTGTCGAAGATCGTCTGCTACAGCCCCGCGCATCCGTATCTCTTGCTCATCCCCACGGTGCTCAGCTCGTGCGGGATGTTGTTCTTCTTTACGCTCGGCTCCTCGATGGTCGGCGACATCTGCGACGAGGCGGAGCTGAACACCGGGCATCGTGCCGATGGCAGTTACTACGCGGTGTTTTGGTGGTTCATCAAGATGGGGACCGCGCTGGCCAGCCTGATTTCGGGCGCGCTGATCGTGCTCACGATGTTCGACGAGACGCAGATCCACAAGGTCGACAAGCTCCAGGGCAGCGTCCGGGACATGCGTGCGAGTGTGGAGCCGTGGCGTGCACCCGAGGTGGCCGAGAAGCTCGAGCTCACCAAGGTGCACGCTGCCGAGCTCGCCTCCTACTTCGAGGCCGGCGCGGCGGTTTCGCCAAAGACACGAGCGCACTACCAAGAGCTTGCCCACGCCACGCAACAGCTCGGCGGCAAGCTCTCGAGCATGACGGCGTCGCAAGCACCTCGCGCGCTCGACACGGAGCTCGTCAGCCTGGAGCGCGCGCTCGTTCCGCTCATGAAACAGGCGCCGTACACGCTCCTGATGATGCGGGTGGTCGAGATCGGCCTGCCCTTGTTGGCATGCTTCTTTTCGATGCTCTGTGTCTTTCGTTACTCTCTTACGGAGGCACGTACTCGCGAGATCAAAGAGCTCTTGGCGCAACGTCATGCCCAGCAGGGCGCAAGCGAAGAGCCTGCGGTCGTGTAGAGACTTTTTTTGGCCGATAGAGCTATCAGGAGATGGTGGACGCGATGATCGTCACGAATCCGCTGGGACTGACCTTCACGTTCTCGAGTAGCTTTGCGCTGCAGAGCATCGAGGCTGACAAGATTCGAGTCAGCTTGCGTGCGCCCTCGGTCTTCGGCCGGCCGTGCGCAAACATCTACCTTCGCAGGCGCGACGGGGACCGTACTTGCACGCCACTCATGGGCCCAGCGAGTCCGTCTCGTTATCACGTCGACGACGGGTACCTCGTTGCGCGGGGCAGCTGGGCCGGCCTCGACTACGAATGCATGCTGCTGCCGGCCAAGGCGCAGCTCGCCTGGCAGTGGCGAGTTCGTGTCGAATCCAAGCTGGACCGTGCGGTCGAGCTCGACTTGCTGCACGTGTTGGACGTCGGCTTGAAGGAGAACGCTCCGGGCGCAGTCAACGAGTACTACGTGAGTCAGTACCTCGAGCGGCGTCTGTTCGAGCACCCGCAGTACGGCAGCGTGGTCTGTTGCCGGCAAAACACCAAAGAGCCGGTCGGTCATCCCTGGCTCATGCTGGCCTCTGGCAGCCGAGCGGTCGCGGCGAGCACAGACGGCGTGTTGTTTTACGGCCGGACGTATCGCTCGACGGGCGAGCCCGAGGCGCTGACGGCGGACAAGCTCGGGGGAGAGCTTGCAGGCGAGTCGTCGATCGTTGCCCTCCAAGCAGAACCGTTCGTCTTGCACGGAGGAGAGTCACGCACGAGCGCCTTCGTCGCCAGCTACCTGCCCGACCACCCGGAGGCATCGAGCGAGGCGGACCTCACGGGTCTCGACGAGCTGGTCCGCGCCTCCGCCCTCGTTCCGCCGCCAACGCCGTCTGCTGATTTTCTGGAGCCAACCAAGAGTCGTGTTTTGTGCGCTCGGCTGTTGCCGGCGGAAGATCTGACGTTGCCGGAGCTCGACGAGCTGTTCGGCAGCGAACGGCGTCACGTCGAGGAGGCAAACGGCACGCTGCTCTCGTTCTTCACCGACGGACCTCGACACGTCGTACTGCGCACGAAGGAACTGTTGGTGGACCGTCCCCACGGTCACATCATGCAGGCCCACTGGGGCTACGTGCCCGACGAGCGCATCATGTCGACGACCGCCTTCGCCTGCGGCGTATTCAACTCTCACCTCACGCAGGGCAACACCAACTTCAACACGCTGCTCTCGGTCTGCACCAACCCCACCACGCCAGCCCTCGAGGGACAACGCGTGCTGGTCGGGCTCGACGGCGAAGAGTACCTCCTCGGGGTTCCCTCGGCGTTCGAGATGGGGCTGAACCATTGCCGCTGGATCTACAAATGCGGCACGACTTGTCTGCAAGTGTGTACCTGGGCGGCGCCGCGTGCGTGTCGGGTGAACTTCGCACTGAAGGTCTTGCGCGGCGCTCCCGTGCGGCTCTTGCTCACCCACCAGTTCGACGATCTGAACGGGTGGACGGTCAGCTCGGGCAACGAGCGTGAGCTGGTGGCAAGGCCACGCGCCGAGAGCACGCTTGCCTCCCACTTCCCAGGAGCACAGTTTCGTCTGATCGTGAACGGCGATCGGACTGCCTACACGGCTCACGGTGGGGAGGCTCTGCAGCTCGAGGGCGACGCGCGGGCAAACGACTTCTGCGTCCTGTCGGTGCCGGAGACGTCCGCGTTCTGCCTCAGCTTCGTGGGCGAGGTGCAGGGTGCAACCAGCGCGGAGCGTCTCGCCGACCCGGACGCGCAGCAGCGCGCGGACAACGACGAGGCAGCGACGATGGCGCGCGCGCTCGGCCGCGAGCTGACCCTGAGCGACCACGCAGCAATTGCCGGCATTCGCGAGAGCTTGCCTTGGTACAGCGCCAACGCGCTGATCCACTATCTGACGCCCTACGGCCTCGAGCAGTTCAGCGGGGCTGCGTGGGGGACGCGCGACGTCTGTCAGGGACCTATCGATCTGCTCTTGTGCCAGGAGCAGTACGCAGAGGCCAAACAGGTCCTGCGCATCGTCTTCTCTCATCAAGAGCCCAGTGGCGGCTGGCCGCAGTGGTGGATGTTCGACAGCTACCGATCTGTCCGCGCCGACAGCGCTCATGGCGACGTGGTCTACTGGTGCATCCTCGCCCTGTGCAGCTACATCAAGGCGAGCGGCGACTTCGCGTTCCTCGAAGAACGCCTGCCTTACTTTCAGCAGGCAGGCGCAGACCCGTCGGCGGCCACGCCACTCGGCGAGCATGTGGACAGGATCATCGCGCTGGTTGCCCGCTCGTTCGTGCCAGGTACGGCGCTCGTTCAGTTTGGTGGCGGAGACTGGAACGACTCGCTGCAGCCCGTCAGCAAGGAGCTGGCCAAGCGCCTGATCTCGAGCTGGACCGTGCAGATGAGTTACCAGGCCCTCAGCGAGTACCGAGAGGTGTGCGCGCGGCACGGCAACACCGTCAGGGCCAACGAGCTAGAGACTCTCTCCGCGACGATCTTGTCCGACTTCAACCGCCACCTGGTGAAGGACTCCGTGGTGGCGGGCTACGGCCTGGTCGGGCACGACGAGACGATCGAGCTCTTGCTTCACCCGGACGACGCGACGACGGGCGTCCACTACAGCCTGCTTCCGATGAATCGCGGCGTGATCAGCGGCTTGTTTTCCAAAGTGCAGGCCGAGCAGCACCTCGAGACGATCGAGCGGCACTTGAAGGGCCCCGACGGTGCGCGCTTGATGGACCGCCCGCTCTGCTACCGAGGCGGCCCCCAGAGCATCTTTCAACGCGCGGAGAGCAGCACCTACTTTGGTCGCGAGATCGGCCTCATGTACGTGCATGAGCATCTGCGTTATGCGGAGACGCTGGCCCGCATGGGAAGGCCCGATGCCTTCTTGAAGGCGCTGCGCCAGGCTATTCCAGTCGACTATCGAGCGGTCGTGCCGCAGGGCGACCTGCGTCAAGCCAACTGTTATTACAGCAGCTCGGACGTCGCCTTCCGAAGTCGCTACGAAGCGGACGATCGCTACGCCGAAGTGGTCCGGGGGCACGTGCCGCTGCAAGGCGGTTGGCGCGTGTACTCGAGCGGACCGGGGATCTACGTCGCACTGACGGTGTCGCGTCTGCTCGGCCTCCGTGTCGAGTACGGCCACCTGGTCCTCGATCCGGTACTCGCGCGCTCTCTGGACGGTCTGCAGGCTTCTCTTCGGTTGTTGGGACGTCCTGTGACGTTGGTGTACCGGGTTGTCGGGCCTGGCTTTGGTCCTCAGTCGATCACCGTCAATGGTGAGGCAGTGGCGTTCGAGCGGGAGGACAACCGCTATCGCCAAGGTGGTGCCTTGATTGCGCTCTCGCGGTTTGTGGCCTTGCTTTCTGCCTCTGAGAATCTTGTGGAGGTCATCATCTGACTCAGATCTGACGGTCTAACGTGCTCGGTGGCTATTGGCCTCCTTGTTGCGGTGGAGCGTGCTCGGCGGCGGTGTCGATCGGTGTGGCCGGCCACACCGTGAGACACCGCAACCGAAAGAGATCAGACAGGCATCTCATACACGGCCCGCTCCACGCGGCGCAAAGGAGAATGAAGCCCCTGCAGCGACTCGGAGTGCCCAATGTACAGAAGACCGCCAGGCCCAAGCGCGGAGAGCACGCGAGACAAGATCGCCTGCTTGTGATCAGCGTCGAAGTAGATCAGCACATTGCGCAAAATGACCACATCGAACCTACCCAGTGCACGCGCGTCGTGCAGCAAGTTGTGCGAGAAAAACTGGACCCGCTTGCGCACCTCCTCGCTCACGCGAAGAGTGCCCTCGAAGTCGCCCGTCCCGCGCATACAAAAGCGCTTCAGATACGACGGCGGCATCTGCTCCAGCCGTTGCTGCACGTACACGCCACGCCGGGCCACCTCGAGCACACGCGCCGACAGATCGCTCGCCAAGAGCTCCCAGCCTCCAGCCGGGCGCTTGTCGAGCAAGGTCATCGCGATGCTGTACGCCTCTTCTCCGGTCGAGCTGGCGGCCGACCAGATGCGCAGCGAGCGCCCCCGGAAGCGTGTGACCAGCTGCTGCGCCAGCTCGTCGAAGTGCGTCGGCTCGCGAAAGAAGTACGTCTCGTTGGTGGTCAACAGATCGATCACGGTCTGTCGCTCGGCCAAGCCCGCAGGGCTCGCGAGCAGCCGACCGTAGTCGTCGAAGCTCTCGAGGCTCAGCTCGACCAGGCGCTTGCCAAGGCGCGCTTGCACGAGCGGGCGCTTGTCCTCGCCGAGCTCGATTCCGCTGCCTTCGCGGAACATCTTCTGCAGCTGTTTGAACGCCTTGGTGCTGACCTGCGCCACGGTTACGGCCCGGCGCTCGACGCCAGTCGCAAGGCCTGACTCGGGGTGCCTTCGGCGTCACGCCCGCTGACCAGACGCTCGAGCTCACTCATGGAGAGCACCGACGAGGGCTCGAGCACCACGACGAAGCGGCCTTCGAGGTTGAGCATGCCCGCGACGAACTCCGCGCGCAGACCCGCCCCAAACAGCGGGCGATGTTCGAGGCGATCGGCACTGACCTCCAGTGCCTCACTCACGGAGTCCACCAGCACGCCCACCAGCTGCACAGACTCCTCGGAGCGCATCTCGACGATGACCACGCAGGTACGGCGTCCCACCTCGGTGGGGCGTCTCCCAAAGCGCACCGCGAGGTCGATCACCGGCACGACGGCACCGCGCAGGTTGAGCACACCGGGGACCACCGCGGGCGACAGCGGGATGCGCGTCATGCCCTGAAACTCCACGACCTCACGCACCTTCGCGATCGGGATGGCGAACAGCTCGCGGTCGACCGTGAAGGTCAGGTATTGACTCGTTCCGGAGGCCGCGCGCGGATCGCCCTGTGCCGACGACTGATGGAGCGGGACGAGGGACTGCGCCATGGTGCTCACTCCGCAAAGCGCTCGAAAGAACCGTCCAGCTCGGCTTCGCTCACGGCGCGCGCCGCTCCGCCACGGCCGCGGACCGGCGGCGACTTTGCTTTGCCACGCCCCGCACGCGCGACGCCGTTGTCGTTGTCTGCTGGCACGCGGAAGAACTGCATCATGGTCTGCAGCTGCGTGGCGCGCGCACTCATGGAGCTCGCAGTCGATGATGGGAAGCATGCCACTCTCGGTGGGCACCAAACCGTCTACATATCGTGTTTCGATATGATTTCCGAAACGGGGAGCGTCACGAATCTGACTGCGTTCGAGGTCGAGCAACGTCGCGACTCCATCCATCACGATACCCACCGTCAGCAGCGCGTCGCTCGCCGTCGCGTGAGCGCCGTGTAGCGACAGCTCGAGCATCAAGATGCAGCTGCGTTTGGTGGTCGGCTCCGACTTGCGACCGAGCTTGACGGCGAGGTCGACCACGGGGATGACCCGCCCTCTCACGTGCGCGACACCACGTACGAAAGGGGGCGTACCGGGCAGCTCGGACACGCGCTCGTACGGCAGGATCTCGGACACGGCGGCGAGCGCCACCGCCATCTCCATTCCGGACACCACGAACACGAGGTACTGCGCGCTGCTCTTATGTGGGCTGCTGCCCTCTTCCGGTCTCGCGCCTGCCTCGTCCGCCGAATCGAAGAAGCTCAGGTCTTCACTGACAGTCATGTTCACCTCCGTGCGCTCCATGCCGGAGCGCGGTTTCGCGCCCTGTGCGACAAGAGACACGTTTTCCGTGCTCAGCGACCAAAGCGTGTGATCGCCTCGGGCAGCGCGCTGAGACCGACCACCTCACGCACGCCCCCGAGCTTGATGGCTTCTTTGGGCATCCCGAACACCACGCAGCTCTGCTCGTCCTGCACGAGGGTCGGTGCACCCGCATCGAACATCTCCTTGAGGCCGCGCGAGCCGTCGTCACCCATCCCGGTCATGATGATGCCCAGCGCATTGCTGCCCGCTGCCTTCGCCACCGATCGGAACAACACGTCCGCCGACGGGCGATGACGCGAGACGAGCGGACCCTCCACCACGTCCGCCACGTATTGCGCTCCGTTGCGCTTCACCAACAGGTGTTTGCCGCCCGGCGCGATCAACGCGCGCCCCGCGAGAATGCGATCACCGCTCGCGGCCTCCTTGACCTCGATCTTGCGGACACCCGAGTCCCGGCTTGGCAACACGCGGGCAAGGCAGCGAGAAAAACCGCCTAGGACGATGCGAGAGCAGCTGCACCTACTTGCGTCGGTGCTCGGCACATGTGTGAGTAGCGGAGCCAGATGATCCAGCACATCGTCGACTTTGCACTGCGGCAGCGACTGCTGGTCTTTGCGGCATCGCTCGCGCTGATTGCGATTGGCATCAACTCGTACTCGCGGGTCCCCATCGAGGCATACCCCGACGTCGGTGACACCCAGGTCCAGGTCATCACCCAGTGGCCGGGCCACGCGTCCGAAGAAGTCGAGCGTCAGATCACGCTCCCCCTCGAGCGCGTGATGAACGCGGTCCCCCACCAAAACAGCGTCCGCTCGGTCTCCATCGCTGGCCTATCGGTCGTCACCGTTACGTTTGCAGACGGCACCAACGACTACTTCGCACGTCAACAAGCACTCGAGCGGCTCTCCCAGGCAGACCTCCCCGACGACGTCTCGCCCGAGCTCGGCCCCCTGGCCAGTCCCATCGCCGAGATCATGCGCTATCAGATCGTCAGCTGCGCCGAGCGGCGCACCAGCGAGTGCAGCGACGACGACGCCGCGACCGAGGCCAAGTCTCTCTCCGACCTCAAAGACATCGAAGAGTGGGTCGTCGAGCGCGAGCTCCTGCGCGCCGACGGCGTGGCCGACGTGGCTAGCTTCGGCGGCACGGTGAAGCAGTACCAGGTGCTGCTCAGCTCGACCTTACTCAGCGCACGCGGCCTCGCACTGAGCGACGTCGAGACTGCCCTCACCGAGGCGAATGGCAACGGCGGAGGCGGCGTCATCGCGCTCGGGCCCGAGGCACTCAACGTCCGCGCGCTCGGCCTGCTCACGCCCGATCAGATCGGCGACGTCGCGGTGGCCACGCGCGAGGGCGTGCCGCTGCGTGTGCGCGACCTGGGCAGCGTCCAAGTCGGCTACCGTCCGCGGCTCGGTCGCGTCTCCGTCAACGAAGACAAAGACGTCGTCGCGGCCGTGGTCTTGTTGCGCCGCGGCGACGACGCACAGGCCGTGCTCGAGCGCGTACACGAGCGTATCCACGACCTCAACACGCGCATCTTGCCGCGCGGCGTGAAGCTGCACCCCTACCAAGATCGCTCGCAGCTCATGGAGCTGACCACGCACACGGTGCTCGAGAACCTCACCGCGGGCATCGGCTTGGTCACGCTGATCTTGTTCGTGTTCCTCGGCAGCCCGCGCGCAGCGTTGATCGTCGCCATCACCATCCCGCTGTCGCTGCTCAGCGCGTTCATCGGCATGGACGCGCTGGGCATCCCCGCCAACCTGCTGAGCATTGGCGCTGTCGACTTCGGCATGATCGTCGACGGCTCCATCGTGATGGTCGAGAACATCTTTCGTTTGGTCGCGGACAAGCACGAAAAAAAGGAGCCGTTCGAGCTGGTGACGCTCGTGCGTGGCGCCGCACACGAGGTGGCGCGTCCGATCGTGTTTGCGATCGCGATCATCGTGGCCTCGTACCTGCCCATCTTTACGCTGCAGCGCGTCGAGGGCCGCATGTTCCGGCCGATGGCGTTCACGGTGGGCTTCGCGCTTTTGGGCGCGCTGGTGTTTGCGATCACGGTCGTGCCGGTGCTCTCCACGTACCTCCTGCGCGGGCACCTCAGCGAGTCCAAAAACGCGCTGCTCGAGCTGGTGCGCAAGCTGTACTTGCCCAGCGTCACCAAGCTGCTGCGCCGCCCGCGGCGCGTGTTCGTGCTCGCCGCGATGCTGCTCGTCGCCGACGCGCTCTTGTTCACCAGCATCGGCTCCGAGTTCTTGCCGCACCTCAACGAAGGTGCGCTCTGGGTACGCGCGTCGATGCCCGGCAACATCTCACTCGCCGAAGCAGAGCAGCTGGTCGACGGCTTCGACGCCGATGGCCGCCACGTGCCCGGTGTGCGCGACATCCTGCGCGGCTTCCCCGAGATCGGTACCATGGCCGTGCAGCTCGGTCGTCCCGACGACGGCACCGACCCCACGGGCTTCTTTAATGCCGAGTTCCTGCTCGTCATCAACGACCGCGCCACCTGGCGCAAACAGTTCGACGGCGATCGAGAAAAGCTCGAAGACGCGATGAGCGGCGCGCTGTCCGACATCCCCGGCGTGTCGTTCGGGTTCTCGCAGCCCATCTCCGACAACGTCGAAGAAGCGCTCACGGGCGTGAAGGGTCAGCTCGCGATCAAGGTCATCGGCGACGACCTCAACGCGCTCGACGACCTGGGCAGCCGCATCGCGCAGGAGATTGCGCCTGTCGCGGGCGTGCGCGACCTCGGCATCTTTCGTGAGCTAGGTCAGTCCAACGTGCACGTGGAGATCGACCGTCGCAAGGCTGAGCGCCTCGGCCTGACAGTACGAGACGTCGAGCAGGTGATCGAAGACGGCGTCGGTGGGCGCGCGGTCACGCAGATCGTCGAAGGCGAGCGCACGCACGACCTGGTGGTGCGCTACCGCGAGGTCGCGCGCGACAGCGTCGACTCCATCGCGCGCCTCCCGGTGCCCACCGGCGCTGGCCACGCAGTTCCGCTCGCCGAGGTCGCCACGCTGCATATCCAAGGCGGTGCGTCGCGCATCTACCGCGAGGATGGGCGCCGCTACCTCCCCATCAAGTTCAGCGTGCGCGGCCGCGACCTCGGCTCGACGGTCGCCGAGGCGCGCGCGCGTGTCGAGCGCGCCGTCAAGGTGCCACACGGCTACGAGGTGGTGTGGGGCGGCGAGTTCGAGAGTGCGCAGCGTGCGGCCAAGCGGCTGTCCATCGTCATCCCGCTGACGGTCTTACTGATCTTTGTCCTGCTGTTTGCGATGTTCCGGCGCACCCACGAGGCCGCGCTCATCCTGGGCAACGTGCTGGTCACCTCGCCGTTCGGTGGTCTGCTCGCGCTGCTGCTCACCGGCACCAACTTCTCGGTGTCTGCAGGCGTGGGCTTTTTGGCGCTGTTTGGCGTGTCGGTGCAGACCGGCGTGATCTTGGTCTCGTACATCAACGAGCTGCGCGCCGAGGGTCTCGAGCTAGACGTCGCGATCGAGCTGGCCACCGATCTGAGACTCAGGCCGATGATGATGACTGCACTCGTGGCGACGCTCGGGTTGTTGCCGGCGGCGCTGAGTCACGGCATCGGGTCGGACTCGCAGAAGCCGATCGCAATCGTCGTGGTGGGCGGGCTGGTGTCTTCGCTGGCGTTGTCGCTGTTTACGTTGCCGCTGCTCTACAAGGTGTTTGCGCCGGGGCGGCCGGGGCTGGTGCCGCCGCGACCGGAGGAGGCTGTCGACCCAGAGCTGCTCAAGGCGGGTAGCGCGCGCTGAGCGTTTCCGTTGGTGCGTATTGCTTCGGCGTCTGCCGGCGGTTGAGGCTCAGCGCACCTCGCGCAGCGGCACACCCACCTCGCGGCCCAGCTCCACCTCCGCCTGCCGCACCGCCGCCGCAAGGTCCACCGCGCGCAGCCGCGCATCGCGCCACGCACCGTACGCATCCGCCAGTTCGAGCACACTGAAGCGACCCGCGAGATACCCGGCCTGCGCTTCGCCGAGCATCTCATCGCCCGACGCCGCAGTACGGGCACGGTACCCGGCCAGCGCCGCACGACGTGCGAGCACCTCCGCGTGCATGCCAGCAATCCGCAGCTGCGCAGTGATGCGCACCGCGTCCGCATACGTACCGGCCTGCTGCGCGCGCGCCTCTGCACCGCTGATCAGCCCCTGACCGTGGTTGATGACGGGGAGCGGGACACTCAGACCGACGCCCACATCTTGCTGCCCTGGTGCCGCACCAAAGCCGCCCGCCACATTGACGCCGAGGCCACTCCAGACGGTGCGCTTGGACGCCGCGATGGTCTGTGTGGCGGATGCCGCACGTTGACGCGCTGCCTCGAGGTCAGGGCGACGCGCGAGCACCAGCTCGAGCAGCTGTTCGGGCGAACGCAGTGGGCTCTCACTGTCCAGGGAGAAGCTAGGTGGGCCGACCAGCGTCTGCACGCCCGGACCGATCGTCGCGTGCAGCTCGGCGAGGGCACGTGCGTAGTCTGCAAAGGCAGACTGGCGATCGGCTTCGGCCAGGGCGATGGTGACGCCGATACGGTTGGCGTCGTAGCGAGGTGCCGCACCCGCGGCCACGCGCTGATCGACGATGTGCGCAGCCTGCTGGAGCAGCGCGAGCGCGCTGTCGATGAAGGCGAGCCTTTGCTGCACGGCCACCGCCGCGATGAGGGCGCTCTCCAGGTCGAGGCTCATACTCACGTCGAGCGCTGCGCGATCCGACGTGGTGGCCTGTGCCAACAGGCCCGCCGCACGAGCGCGCGCGGACGGTGCACCCGTGAGCTCGAGCTGCTGGGTCAGACCGTAGGTGACATAGCCCGTGTCGTCGTACGAGGAGCGACGCACACCCTTGGTGTAGCTGGCGCCCAAGCTGGGGTTGGTCCACAGACCCGCCTGCTGCTGGTCTGCACGCGCGGCACGGATGGCAAAGTCTGCACTCTTGAGCAGCGGGTGCGCGGCGCGCATGGCACGCAGCGCGTCAGCCAGCGTGTACCCTGACGGGTCTGCAGACGGCGGGGCGACGTCGTGTGCAAGCGTCGTCTGCGCATTCGATGCGGGCGCCCCCGCGGACGGAGTCGTTGTGGGCGGGGCCTGAGTCGGCTCAGGAGGCGCGCCCTCGGGCCCGCGAGCAGACGTCGGCGTGGGGCTCTGTGCGAGCGCGGCCGTAGGAAGTGCGACGGCGAGCAACCAGACTTGAGCGCGCATGCGCATCGAAGACCTTTCAGAAGGCCGCGTTGGCTTCGGCATCGAGCAAGATGGCGCCACGCGTGACCACGCGCTCGCCGGGCTTGACGCCATCGAGCAAGGCCACGTGATCGCCAGTCTGCGCACCGACACGAACCTTACGCTGCACGAAGCGACCCGGGGCCTGCTCGACGAACAAAAACATCTCGTCGCGTCGCGCGAGCAGCGCACTGGTGGGCACGACCGCCGTGGCGAGCTCGGGCGCATCGACCACCATCTCGGCAAACATGCCGGGGCGCAGCACGCCATCAGGGTTGTCGAGCTCGAGGCGCGCGCGGGCGGTGCGCGTGGTGGCATCGACGACGCTGCCCACGTAGGCCACGCGCCCTTCGTAGCGGCGCAGCGACAGGGCAGGCACCGTGACGTGGGCCGGCTGGCCCGCGCGCACGTACGGCAGGTCTTGCTCGTAGACGTCGGCCACCACCCACACGGTCGCGAGATCGGCGATGGTCATCAGCGGCTGCCCCTGGTCGGCGCCGACTGCATTGCCGACGTCGACGTTGCGCTCGACCACCGTGCCCGGTGCCGGCGCGCGCAGCACGAAGTCCGACGCGGAGCCCTCTCCACCGAGTGCAGACAGCGCAGCGCCGGCACGCTGCTCTTCGGTCTTGGCGGTGAGGAGGGCCGTCTCGGCCTCTTGTTGTTCGGACTCGCTTCCCGCTCCTTGCGCGAACAGCAGACGCGCGCGAGCGGCGCGCTGCTCGGCGAGCATGCGCGCCTCACGGCCCTGTGCGACCGACGAGCGTGCGCCCGCGACGTCGGCGGAGTGGATGGTGAGCAGCGCGTCGCCCTTCTTGACGGCGGTGCCGGTGACGACGTTGACGGCCGTGACACGCCCACTCACCGGCGTGCCGAGCACGGCGACACGGCGCTCGTCGAAGGTGATGCGCGCGAGCAGCGGACGCTCGACCGTGGCACCGGGCTGCCTGGAGGGCTCGACCCGCACGTACGCGAGGCTGCGGCCCTGGAGGGTGACCTGTCCGTGGCTGCGCGGCGGCCGCGCCGGAGCCTTGGCTTCCGGGTGACAGGCGCACGCGACGACGGTCGTTGCGATCAAGAGCCAGCGCATGGATACATGTTGGCACATCGGCGCGGCGTCGGGGCGGCACGTTCCGATGCAACGGGCACCTCGCGAGACTCGCGACGCGCGAGCAAGGCGTGCGTGGTGGCCGATCGGCAGTCCGGTCCGGGCTCACGCCCCCAGCGTGGGCTCCACCAACGGCAGCCCAAACAACGGAAAGATGCGCGCGACGTCCAAGAACGAGTTGTGCCCGACGATGCGTCCCTCGGCGGTCTCGATGACGTGCACCGCGAACGGCACGCGCACGCCCTCTGCGTTGGGTTTGTACTGCGCACAGGCCACGCTCGAGCGACTCGGTCAGTCGTACCACGTGCGCGGAGAGCAACCTGGTGTCAGCGTCTTTGTGCGCGACGGCGACGCTGTGTTTCATACCTACTCCACGTACGGACGTGGTCTCGACATCTTGGTCAACACGTACAACTACCTCGACCTGACGCCGCTCGGACGCGGCGAGGGCTGGGGCGGCATGCCCGACGTACACGGCCTGGGGCGGCACTGGCTACGTCACCACGACCGCTACGACGCCAACGAGTAGGAGCAAACATCCATGTGTCCCGCATGCATCGCCAGTGCCTTTTGGGTGGTTAGCAGCGTGGTCGCCGGCACCACCATCGCGGGCGCCCTAGTGCGCAGGCTGCGACCCAAACAACAACCCAAACAACAGTGACAGCCAGAAAGAAGACCCCCATGAAGCTCGTCTCGTACCTCCACTTCGGCGGACAGTGTGAAGCCGCCTTCAAGTTCTACGAGCGCGTGCTCGACGGCAAGCTCGTCGCGCTGCGCAATCACGCCGACTCACCGATGGCCGACAAGACGCCGCCCGAGTGGCAGGCCAAGATCATGCACGCCGAGCTCCAAGTCGGCGACCAGACGCTGATGGGGTCGGATGCGCCCCCAGACTACTTCCGACCGCCACAAGGCTTCGCCGTGTCGCTCGCGGTCGAAGACGAGTTCGAGTCGGAGCGCATCTTCGCCGCGCTCGCCGAGGGAGGAAAGATCAGCATGCCACTCGGACCCACCTTCTGGTCGCCACGCTTCGGCATGCTGACCGATCAGTTCGGCATCCCGTGGCTGGTCAGTGGAGGCAGCCTCTAGGGCCGTCGAGTCACATTCTTGGCCGCTGCCTTACAGTTTTGTCCGCCACAGCGCGATAACCGTAAGGTCGTCGGCCAACGTTGTATTTCTCGGCTATCCAGCGAACTTCGCGTGAAGTTATAAAGCTCGTCCCCCTGGCCCCCTCACCTCGGACGAGCTCGATGGCCCGAAAGCCAATTCGAGAAGATCGGCATCTGGGAGATGGAGCAGCTCGCGTACCTGCTCGGCAAGATGGCGGCCGTGACCGAAGGCGACGGCACGCTGCTCGACCACAGCGTGGTGTTTTGTTCGAGCGAGATCGAAGACGGCAACTCGCACAGCCACTTCAACATGCCCATCTTGCTCGCCGGCAAGGCGGGCGGCGCGCTCAAGCCGGGCCGACACATCGTGCTCGGCAGCAGCGGCGATCAGAACAAGCAACCCTCGGTGGGCCGTCTGTTCGTGTCGATCTTGAACGCGCTGGGCTCTCCCATCGCGAGCTTCGGTGACGACGGCACGGGCGCCCTCACAGGTCTGTGAAGACGCCCGTCTTGCCGCCTACGAGGCCCGCGATCAGTCGCGCGCTTGTCCGGGCGCCTGACCGTTCACGATCTTCGTGAACCAGTCGACGAGGCGTACGCCGCCTGCCGTCACCGTGTAGAAGTCGGCGGTACGCAGGAACGTGTGCTTGGTACCGGTCGGCGTGAACGCACCGTAGTTGGGGAACGCCTTGAGCTTGTCGGCGTAGGCAAGGATCTCGCGGCTGTACGTCTCGGCAGGCACCGAAGCGGTCCCAAACTGCGTCATACAACGGTTGAGTCCCGTTCCCAGGAAACTCGAGATGACTTCGTCCTCGGTCGTGTCGATGAAGCCCGCTGGGCGGTCCGAAAAGAACTTCGCCAAGAACAGCGCGTTGTCCTGCGTGTAGTCGTTCTGTTTGGGGCACGAGGAGCCGCACGCCGACAGATCGACGCGCCACAGCTCGCGGAACTTCTGCTGCAGGCACTCGGGCGACGCAGCCGTAGTTAGCGGCGCACCGGAGTCGTTCACGTGTTTGACCTTTACGTTGGGGAACGCGCGCTGGACGAGGACGAGGTTGCTGAGCGTGCCGTAGCCGCCCGCGCTGACGCCCGCGAGCAATACGTCTTCGGCATCGGGGAACGTGGGGACGATGCGGTTGAGGAACTTACGAATGTTGAGCTGACCGACGAACCACTGGTTGCGAGGCGCGAGTGTGCCGGGCACGTCGACAGGCGACTCACGCGTTCCGGCGTGGGTGTCACCGGTGCAGTACGGCACGTACACGATGTTCCAGTCTCGGATCGGGTTCTGGGTCTTGGTCCGATCGAAGATGCCCTCTGTCAGCGCCTTGCGCGCCGAGTTGATGTTGGCGCCCGTGCCCGGGGCAAACAGGGCCGTGAGGTTGCTGCCCTCGACGTTGGCCGACGATGCGAGGTTGCACGTGTTGGCGTCGAAGCAGGCGCCGCCACCCTCGAGGTACATGAGCACCTTCTTGGACGTCTTGCTCAGGCTCACACTGATGCCGGCGGGCGAGCCGTCGCGGCACTTGGTGTCGGGGAACTCGATGTACGTCCAGGTTCGCTCGGGCGCGGTGAGGGGCGTGCCGTCCGTGAGCAGCGGCGGTAGCGTGGGGCCGCTCGCATCGACCACGCGACCCGCGTCGACCCCCGGAGCTCCCGCATCGGGTACGACGGTGCCGGCATCGATGCCCGCGCCTGCGTCGCTCGTGGTGGAGCCGCCTCCGGCGTCCGCCGCGAGAGTGGGCGCAGCAGCATCGCTCGGGGCGCCGCCACCACTATCGGTGCGACCTGCATCGAGGCCCTTGCCTGCGTCTGCACTCGCAGCGTCGGACTTGCCAGGGGTCTTGCCGGCATCGATGGAGCCCGGCTTGTCGGCGTCGTCTGTATCGGCGCTGTCGTCGTCGTCGCCCTTGGAGCCCGTTTTGTCTTCGCCGTCGTCCGACTCGGTGTCGCCCGGTTTGGCAGAAGGCGTGACTGGGTCACCACCGCAGGCTGAAAGACAACAACCAAGAAGAAGAGCACCAATAAGCAGTCGAGCTGTCATTGTGGACATAAAGCGTCCATGACCTAGACGGGCAAGCGACTAAGCTCAACTGTATATGGTTTGGCTTCGATAGAGAGCTGCCCGAGCGACATCAACAAGAGCGCAGCACCTCAGATCAGTGCCAGCCTGCCTTCTCGGATCACGTGTCGATCCTGGAGCCAAACGCGTATACGCACTACGCTGCTCGTCATGCTGCGTCTTCGATCGCTGCGTGCGCACGCGATCTCCCGAACGTTGTTCGCACCCGTGAGCCTCACGCAAGCGGTGCAGCGACTCGGGTTCGTGCAGGCCGACCCCATCCGTGCCCCCGCGCGGGCGCAAGACCTGATCCTGCGTCAGCGCGTGCTCGACTACGGCGCAGGCACGCTCGAGCGCGCGTACGCCTCCCTCGACGTCGAAGAAGACTATCTGTACGCGTACGGGTTTCTGACGCGCCCCCTCTCGGCGCTGCTCCATCCGCGCGTGCTGCCGGGGCGGTTTTCGGCCCTGGACAAGAAGGTGCTCGCGCTCGTGCACGACGCCGGCACGGTGCACCCGCGCGAGCTCGACGCACACCTCGGGCGGCGGCGCGTGATCAACGCTTGGGGCGGCTTCTCGCAGGCGACCAAGCGCGCGCTCGAGCACCTTCACCATCGAGGTCTGTTGCGCGTGGTGCGACGCGACAACGGCGTGCGCGTGTACCAGGTCGCGCCGCCCGGCGAGCAGACGCTCTCGGACGACGAGCGGCTCTCGCGGCTCGCGCTGGCCGTGGCCAACGTGCTCGCTCCCGTCTCCGAGTCGACGCTGCAAAGCATCACGTCTCGCCTGCGCCGCTGGGTACCCAAGGCCAAGCCCGCCAAGGCGCAGATCCTGGGCCTTTTAGCGCGCGAAGCCCTGCTCGCCGACGAGCTCGACGGCGTACGCTACCTGTGGCCGGCCTCGGACGTTGCCCACGACGACGTGCCGCGCGTCGTGCGCTTGCTCGCGCCGTTCGACCCGCTGGTGTGGGACCGGGCGCGCTTCGAGCAGCTCTGGGGGTGGGCCTACCGCTTCGAGGCGTACACGCCCGTGCACAAGCGCGTGCGCGGCTACTACGCGCTGCCGCTGCTGTGGCGGGACCAAGTGGTGGGCTGGGCCAACGCGAGCACCCAGACCGGCTCGCTCGAGGTCGACGTGGGGTTTGTGTCCGCGCGCCCCAAGGAGCGCGACTTCAATCGTGAGCTGGCCGCCGAGATCGAGCGTCTACGCGACTTTCTGCGCTCGGAACCGCAGGCGCTTTCGGGGCTCGCCGCGGACTGAACGTCAGATCGCGAGCAAACCGCGGGAAAAACCATAGACTGCGCGGGTCATGACACGCCTCGCGCTCGTTCAACTCCCGATCCCCCAGCCTGCGGCCATGGCGGCGACCGGCAACGTCCCCCTGGCGGCCGGCTGCCTGGGCGTGTCGGCACGGGTGCACGGGCTCGGTGCGCGCGGACTCACGCTCGAGGTGGTGCCACCCTCCATCACCGACGCCTACGGCGACACGCTGCTCGCGGACCACATCGCGCGCAGCGAGCCCGACTTCTTGGGTCTGTCGCTGTACCTGTGGAACGTGGAGCGCAGCCTGCACCTGGCGCGCGAGGTCAAGCGCCGCTCGCCGCGCACCAAGGTGTTGATCGGCGGGCCCGAGGTCAGCAGCGACAACCCGTTCGTGCTCCAGCAGAGCGGCTTCGACATCGCCGTCACGGGCGAGGCCGAGGACACGTTTGCCAAGGTCATGGATCGTCTGCTCGACAAGCGCGACGTCGCCGGCCTGCCCGGTGTCGCGGTGCGCAAGGGTCTGCTCGGCCTCGGTCCGTTTGGGCCGGCACCGAGTGCGAGCTTTCCGCTCACGGACTACCCCTCGCCCTACCTCGAGTCGCTCGTGCCGGTGGAGTCGTTTCGCTCGACGTACATCGAGACGGTGCGCGGCTGTCGCTCGCACTGCACGTACTGCTTTTACCCGCGCAGCAGCAACGTGCTGCGCGTGCTCGACGTGCCCCAGAGTGCGGCGCTGGTGGGCTCGTTACGCGCACGCGGCGCACGCGAAGTCGTGTTCCTCGACCCCACCTTCAACCATCGCCCCGACTTCGAGTCTCTGTTGGCGGCGCTCGCAGTCGAGAACCCCGATCGCAGCGTGTCGTGCTTTGCCGAGGTGCGCGCCGAAGGGCTGACGCGAGAACACGCGCGTGGGCTGTCGCGCGCAGGCTTCACCAAGCTGGAGATGGGGCTGCAGTCCGTCAACCGCGAGACCCTCAAGCGCGTCAAGCGTGGCGGCAGTCCCGAGAAGGTGGCCGCCGCTGCCAAGATGCTGCGCGACGAGGGCATCGACTTGTTGGTCGACCTGATCATCGGGCTGCCCGGCGACTCCCCCGACGACGTCTCGCGCGGCATCGACTTCTTGCTCGAGCACGATCTACACGAACACGCGCAGGTGTTCGTGCTGTCGTTGCTGCCGGGTACGGCCATGCGCGCGACCGCCGAAGCCGACGGAGTGGAGTACGAGCGTGCGCCTCCCTACCGCGTCACGCGCACGGCCAAGTTCGACACCGACGCGCTGCGTAGCTCGTTGCTCGACGCCGAAGATCGCCTGGGTCGCCGCCTCGACGAGCTGCCGCGCCCGCACCTGGTGTCGGTGTCGACCGAGCCGCAAGACGTGTTCGTGGTCGACGTCGAGCGACCCGAGACCCTCGCGTGTGCGGGCGTCGCCGGCGCGCAGCACTGCGCACTGTGGCTCGTGGGCCCGGAGCTCTTCGCGCGTCGCGAGGTCGCACTGGCCGCGCTCGAGGCACGGCTGACGGTCGACCCGTACGCCACGCTCGACGTGGTGCTCGCGCCCGAGCACCCCTTCCCGCTCGACTTGCTCGACCTGCTGCGCGCACGCCTCGACCGCGCCACTCCGTCGTACGCCTCGCGCGCACTCGCGCTGCGCGGCGAAGACATGCAGCGACGCCTGTGGGTGGTGCTGCGCCAGGGCTTGGCCTTCCCCGCGGACTGGGTCGCTGCACTGCGCGAGCAGGTGCCTGTGTACCGCGAACAGTCTGCCCGCGAAGCGGCCGATCACGCCGAGCAGCTGGGCGAAGAGCGTGAGGGCGCACGCATCCTGGACCGTCAGATCGATCGCGCGTCGTGGGCCACTCTGGTAGAGAGCGCAGACTCGGCCGCCGTCACGTTTGCGGAGCGGCAGCACGAGCAGGCGTGGGCGCAGAAGATCTTGCGGTACGGTGACGTGAACTGACGTGTCTCCACAATGGTCGCTACGCGCTCTCGTCCTGCTCCTCACACTGCTCTTCCAATCTGCAGCGGTCGCACGCGCGCACGACGACGACCCCTGGCTAGGGCACGACAAAGTCCTGCACTTCAGCGTGTCCATCGCGCTGGGCGCGGGCGGCTACGGCGCGAGCGCGCTGTGGGTCGAGCCGCGCTGGCAACGTGCTTTGCTGGGTGGCGCGTTCGCACTCACCGTCGGCGGCGCCAAAGAACTGTACGATCTGTCAGGTCGCGGCGACCCATCGTGGCGCGACTTCAGCTGGGATGTGCTGGGCAGCGCGGTCGGCGTCGGCGTCGGCTACTTGATCGATCTGACGGTCGAGCGTGTGCGCCACAGCAGGCGCGAAACGCGAACCGCGCTCAGCGACCAAAGCCGCCAAACGAGATGTCTGGCGCCGAGGCGTTGTGCCTGGAGAACACCGAGCGCCCAAAGTTCACCTCCAGCGCTCGTTCGCTGGTGAACTCCGGCAGAGCAACCCTAGAGGAAGGACAACCCACAGGCTACCCCCGAAGTGGGTCAGCGGCCCGGTCCGGCGAGCCGCAGATCGATCCACACTGCGAACGCCAAGATGAGGCCGCGCGCGATCAGCTTGTGCTCCGGCGAGACGGCCATCAGCGTCATCCCGTTGAGCAGCACCGCCATGATCAGCGCGCCGAACAACACACCAAACGCGCTGCCTCGACCGCCCTTCAGGCTGGCTCCTCCAATCACACAGGCCGCCACCGCATCGAGCTCCATCAGCTGGCCGATGGTGGTGGTGGACGAACCCGCGTACGACGTCTGCAGCAGACCGCTGAGCGCGGTGATGGCGCCCATACACACGAAGGCCGCGACGGTGATGCGCTCGACGCGGATGCCCGACAAGCGCGCTGCCTGCTCGTTGCCGCCGATGGCGTACAGGTAACGACCGAGCGTGGTGCGTTCGGTGACCACGTAGACCGCCAGCGCGACCAGCAGCAGCAAGAGCGCGGCCAGCGGCACACCGCGGTAGCGCCCGCACACGATCAGCACGATGGCGAGCAGCTGGCCCGTCACCACCCACTTCAGGAGCCACAGCTCGCGCGCAGGCTTGGCGCGCTCGCCGCGTACGAAGCTGTACGCCATGAGCAACACGAACACGATGCCCGTCACGACCCACGCGACGCTCATGGGGATGTACGCCGTGGTGAGCGCCGCGAACGCGTTGCTCTGACCGCCGGGCGAGACCGGGACCGTCGCGTTGGCGATGGCCTTCCAGTGCAGGCCCTTGAACGCGAGCAGACCGCCCAGTGTGACCATGAACGCGGGCATGCGCTGGTAGGCGACGCACATGCCCATCAGCGCGTAGATGAGCATCGAGGCGAGCAGTGCGACGAACATCGCCACCCCGGCGGACAGCCCGTCTGCGTGGCCGAGGGGCACGCCGAGCAAGTTGCGCGCGAGGCCGGCCGGATCGATCACGAGCATGGCCGCGATGCCGCCCGTGAGGCCCACCGCGCTGCCGGCGGCGAGGTCGACGTGACCCGGCACGATGACCAGCAGCATGCCCAGCGCGAGCACGCCGCTGCTGGCCAGCTCGATGGAGAGCAGCGACAGGTTGCGCGCGGTGAGAAAGCCGAGCTCGTGTCCGCTCAGCTTGCCGTAGGTCGCAAAGAACACGCCCACCACCAGCAGCGCGCCCAGCATGAACAGACTGCGCGGCGCGACGCGGGTTTCGGCCGGAACAAGCGTGTGCGCGTCGGTCGTACGCGGCGAAAGGTCGCTGGTCATGGTGCGGGTCGATCCCCCGGCGCGTGCTGTGCGCGCTCTCTTTTCCCGGCCAAAGCGGCGCCGAGCAGTCGCTCTTCGGTCGCCTCCGCGCGCACGAAGGTGCCGCCGATGCGGCCCTCCACCAACATCAAGATGCGATCGCACAGGCCGATCAGCTCGGGTAGCTCGCTCGTGACGAGCACCACCGCCATGCCGGCCCGACACTGCGCGGCGATCAATGCGTAGATCTCGGCCTTGGCGCCGACGTCGACGCCGCGCGTGGGCTCGTCGAGCAACAGCACGCGCGGCGAGGTCATGAGTGCGCGGCCGAGCACGACCTTTTGTTGGTTGCCTCCAGAGAGCGCGCCCACCGGCAGCGCGAGCCGCAGCGGCCTCAGCTGGACCTGCTCGGCCTGTCGAGTCTGCGCGGCGCGCTCGCGTGGCTCGTCGAGCAGTCCAGCGCGGGCGAACGTGCGAAGGTGTGCGAGCGACAGGTTGAAGCCCACGCTCTGCTCGATGACGAGCCCCTGCACTTTGCGATCTTCGCAAACCAGCACGAGTCCGCGCGCGATGCAGTGGGCCGGCGACGGCTGGTCGAGCGGCGCACCACCGAGCGCGACCGAGCCCGACAGCCGCGTGCCCCACGCACCGAACAGGTGCAAGAGCAGCTCGCTGCGCCCGGCGCCGACCAGCCCGCCGATGCCGAGCACCTCGCCCGCGTGCACGTCGAAGCTGAGCTCCCGGAGCGCCAAGGTGCTCGTCGTGCTGTGCGCCGACAGCCCCCGCACAGACAGTAAGGGTGGCTCGCGGGCACCCTTGTCGCGCGCGTCGGCGGTGTGCTCGGGCGACGGGAACACGCTCTCGATGGCGCGGCCCACCATGTGGCGCACGACCTCGCCTTCGCTGGTGTCGCGCGCGTCGAGGCTGATCACACTCTGACCGTCCCGCAGCACGGTGATGCGGTCGGCAAGCTCGAACACCTCGCGCAGCCGGTGCGACACGTAGACCAGCGCCACGCCGTCGCGACGCAGCTCGCGCAGCACCGCGAACAGCGCCGTGGCCTCGCGCTCGCTGAGGGCGGCCGTGGGCTCGTCGAGGATGAGCACGCGCGCCCGCTTGTGGAGGGCACGCGCGATCTCGACCAGCTGTGCCTGCCCCACGCCCAGCGCTCCCACGGGTGCGGCCGCATCGATGGAGGCGCCCAGCTTGTCGAGCACCACGCGGCTCTCGCGCAGCATGCGCGCGCGGTCGATCAGCAGAAAGCGTGTGGGTTCGTGCGCAAGGAAGATGTTCTCGGCCGCGCTCAGTGCCGGCACCAACGCGAGCTCTTGGTGGATCACCACGATGCCCGCGCGCTCTGCGTCGCGCACGCTACGAAAGGTCTGCACCGCACCGTCGACGCGGACCTCGCCCGCGAAGCTGCCGTGCGGGTAGATGCCCGAGAGCACCTTGATGAGCGTACTCTTGCCGGCCCCATTCTCGCCGCACAGCGCGTGTAGCTCGCCGGGACGTACGTCGAAGCTCAGCGCAGAGAGCGCACGCGTGGCGCCAAAATGTTTACTGAGCTGGTGCGCCGATAGACGCGCCGTATCGTGCACAGCCGACGTCACGGCCCTGCCGGTGCCTTGGGCTCGGCCGCACCAAAGATGTCGGCCGCGCTGTGAAAGCCGTCAACAACGACGGTCTCACGCAGGTTGTCGCGCGTGACGGTGATCATATCGAACAGCACGGCGGGCACCTCTTTGAAGCCGTTGTCGACCCCGGCGCGCGCGATGATGGGCGCACGTTTGGCCAGCAACACGGCGAGCTCGGCACCACGACCGGCCAGCTTTTTGAGCGGCTTGTAGATGGTCATGGCCTGCGTGCCGCGCGCGATGCGCTGCAGAGCAACCAGGTCGGCATCTTGTCCCGTGACCAGCACCTTGCCGGTGAGGCCCTCGTCTTCGAGCGCCTGGATGGCGCCACCCGCGGTGCCGTCGTTGGCGGCGAGCACGGCATCGACGGTGGCGCCGTGCTGCGTGATGGCCGCGTTGACGATGCGTTTGGCGCTCTCGGGCTTCCAGTCGTCGGCCCAGTCTTCGAACAACACCTTCACCTCGCCCTTGGCGATCAGCGGGTCGAGCACCTGGTCTTGTCCCTGCTTGATGAGGCCGGCGTTGTTGTCGGTGCGCGCGCCGTGGATGCGCACCACACGCAGCGGCTGCTCGCGTGTGTGCGGGTGCTGCTTGACCAGGTACTCGGCCTGCAGCGTGCCGATGCGCACGTTGTCGGTCGACAAGTACAGGTCGAGATCGGCGTCGCGGATGATGCGGTCGTACGCGAGCACCGGGATGGACGAGGCGTGCGCGAGCCGTACCGC